>JAVEEN010000230.1 GCA_030840445.1 Pseudonocardiales bacterium | reverse complement strand
GGACCGCGGCCGGTCGCGATCCGGCCGCCGCCGGCAGGACGAAGCAGAGCGAGTCCGAGGTGTGGCCCGGGGTCACCCACACCTCGATCGCCAGCCCGGCCGCTTCCAGAGCCGAGCCCTCGACAATCCCCTCCGCGCCGTATCGGTGGGCTGGGTCCAAGGCCCGCACCGGGGCGCTGGTGAGCTCGTGCAACCGCCGGGCGCCCTCAGAATGGTCGAGATGCCCGTGCGTGAGGAGGATCAGTTCGACCCGGCCCGCGGCCTGCAGCACCGCACCGAGATGACTCTCCGAGTTGGGACCGGGGTCGATCACCACGGCCTGCCGCCGGGCCGGATCATCACGCAGGATCCAGGTATTGGTGCCGTCCAGGGTCATCGTTCCCGGGTTGTCGGCCAGCACCACACCGGCGAAAGGGGTGACCTGCCGCAATTCCTCGTAGCCTTTCGGCCCGACGTGCTCGGTCATCTAGAGCTTCTTACCGGATGCGCTGAGGAAACCGTCGGGCAGCGAAATGACAGTCCCGTTGCCCAGGTCGAGGCTCAGACCCGCCGGCGACCGGCGGAACACCGGTGCGACCGGGCGCACCTGACGCTGGGCTGCCGCGTGCAGGACCTCGGCCGCGGTCGGGGCCTCGCTGACGCTGACGATCTCCGACAAGGTCATGAACGTCGGCGGCAGCATCGGCCGTTCGCCGCGCTCGAATTCCGCCAACGCGGTCGCCACCGGAATCCAGTCGGCGTGTGAGGCTTCTCCAGTCACCCAAGCCGGGATGGAGCCCTCCGGTACCACGGCGACGAAGAAGTAGGTGTCGTATCGGCGAACCTCGCCCTCGGGCGTGATCCACCGCGCCCACGGCCGTACCGCCGAGGCGTCAAGTTGGGCGCCGAGTTCGCTCAGCAGCGAGGAGAACGTCCGCTTGCGATTCTCGACGTCGGCTCGCGCTTGGCCGGACGCCACCATCGGCGGCCTGGTCAGCAATATGCCGACCTCCTCGAAGGTTTCCCGGATCGCTGCGCAGACCAGGGCTCCGGCGTGCGCGAGGTCGGTGTTCAACTGATCGGCTACCGCGGCCAGGGTGCCGCCGGGGTCATCTCCGTCCAGTGCCGTGTTGGCACCGTTGGCACCGTTGGCACCGTTGGCATCGTCGGCATCGACGGCGCCGCCCGGGAAGACCGACATCCCGGCGGCGAAGGCCATGCCGGACACCCGGCGCAGCAACCAGGTCTCCAGCCCCGACGCACCGTCGCGCAGCAGCACAACGGTCGCCGCCTCGCGAACCCGCACCGGCTCGGCTGCCCCCGGGGCCGGCTCAGTGACAGGCTTGGACGAATCGTCCGGTCGAGTTCCTGACGGCACCGGGCTAGCCCCCGATCGTGCCGTCGGCACCCTCGACCTCGACGATGATCTCGACCTCTACCGGCGCATCCAGTGGCAACGCCGCGACCCCGACCGCGGACCGGGCGTGGCAGCCGGCATCGCCGAAGACCTCGCCCAGGAAATTGGAGGCGCCATTGATCACCGCGGGCTGCCCGGTGAAGTCAGGCGTCGACGCGACGAAGCCGACCACCTTCACCACCCGGACGACGGAATCGATCCCCACCAGCGCGTGGACGGCGGCCAGGGCGTTCAGGGCGCACGTCCGGGCGTAACCGGCGGCCTCGTCGGCGGTCACCTCGGCGCCGACCTTTCCAGTGGCCTGAAGCTGGCCCGCCACGATCGGTAGCTGTCCGGACGTGTACACGTGCGATCCACTGCGCACGGCGGGCACGTACGAGGCGAGCGGCGTGGGCACGGATGGGAGTTCGACGCCGAGTTCGGCCAGGCGCGACGATGCGGAGCTCATGTCGGCAAACTACCCGGTGGCCCCGCGCCCCGGCAGGGCGCACGAGGGCCCGCGTCCCGGCAGGGCGCACGAGGGCCGGCATCCAGTGATGTACGTCGCTTGCAACGGCTGTCGTATAGTTGCGCTCATGACCCGCAGACTGGCCGAAGTTGCCGCGAAGGTCGGGGTGAGCACCGCAACCGTGAGCCGGGTGCTGAACGGCAAGGGCGGCGTGTCCGAACCGACCCGCCAGGCCGTGCTGACCGCGTTGGACGTGCTGGGCTATGAGCGCCCGACACAGTTACGCGGCGAGCGTTCCCGCCTCGTCGGGCTCGTCCTGCCGGAGTTGCAGAACCCAATCTTTCCGGCCTTCGCCGAGATCGTCGGCGGAGCGCTGGTCCAGCAGGGTTTCACGCCCGTGCTGTGCACCCAGAATGCGGGCGGGGTCTCCGAATCCGACTACGTCGATCTACTGTTGTCACAACACGTTTCCGGTGTGGTGTTTGCCGGCGGCGCGTACACGATGCAGCACGACCGCCACGAGCACTATCAGCGCCTGATCGAGCGGAACCTGCCGACGGTGCTGGTCAATGCGGCGATCGACGGGCTGGGCCTGCCGGGAGTGTCCTGCGACGACGCGGTCGCCGTGGAGCAGGCAATCGCGCATCTGCGCCATCTGGGCCACACCAAGATCGGCCTGGTGCTCGGCATGCCGGGGCACATCCCGTCCGAGCGCAAACTGCTTGCGGCCCGTGCCCTGACCAGGGCAACGGATTTCGCGCTACCCGATGAGCTGATCGCCCGGTCCATGTTCTCCCTGGAGGGCGGCCAGGCCGCGGCGACCACGTTGATCCGCCGGGGGGTCACCGGTCTGGTCTGCGCAAGCGATCCCATCGCCCTCGGAGCCATCCGAGCCGCTCGCCGGTCCGGTCTCTCGGTCCCGGGGGATATTTCGGTGATCGGTTATGACGACTCCGCGCTGATGACCTGCACCGATCCGCCCTTGACCACGGTCCGCCAACCGATCGAGCCGATGGGACGCGCGGTCGTCGAGTTGTTGATGAACCAGATCGCCGGGGGCTCGTTCGCGCCCGGTGAGTTGCTGTTCGAACCGGAACTGGTGGTTCGCGCCTCCACCGGTCCGACACCGCACGGTCTCTGACGCCACTGCAGCGGACAGCGGACAGCTGGCAGCTGGCAGCGGACAGCGGGCATCGGGCATCGGGCATCGGGCAGCGGGCAGCGGGCAGCGGCCCCGATTTTGGTGATCAACTCCCCCTTTCCTGCGCTATAGGCCCTACAAGCGCGAGTTGATCACCTGGGCTATCCGTAACCAACTTGATATTTTGAGTATCTGTCAATCTATTGCGTGATTCGATCGATAGTTCTAGCGTTCCGTTCGCCAACCCGACTTTTACATCAGCGAACCGGAGCGACCAGGTGACCGAACGCCCTCAGCCGGCGGCATCAGCGGACGACGCAGATTGGTGGCGCAACGCCGTCATCTACCAGGTCTATCTGCGCAGCTTCGCCGACTCCGACGGTGACGGAATCGGTGACCTCGAGGGTGTCCGCGCGCACTTGCCTTACCTGCGCGACCTCGGGGTGGACGCGCTGTGGTTCACGCCCTGGTACAGCTCACCGATGGCCGACGGTGGCTATGACGTGGCGGATTACCGCTCCATCGATCCGGCCTTCGGCACGCTGTCCCAAGCCGAGGCCCTGATCGGCGAGGCGAGGCGACTGGGCATCCGAACGATCGTCGACATCGTTCCCAACCACGTCTCCGAGCAGCACCCCTGGTTCCAAGAGGCACTCGCGTGCCCACCGGGGTCACCCGAGCGGGAAAGGTTCTGGTTCCGCCCAGGACGGGGCCCTGACCAGGACGAGGAACCCACCGGGTGGACGTCGAACTTCGGTGGCCCGACCTGGACGCGCACCAAGAACCCTGACGGCACGGCCGGCGAGTGGTATCTGCACCTGTTCGCCCCTGCCCAACCGGACCTCAACTGGAACCATCCCGAGGTCCGGGCCGAACACGAGGCGGTGCTGCGGTTCTGGCTGGATCGCGGCGCGGCAGGCGTCCGGATCGACTCGGCGGCCCTGCTCATCAAGGATCCGGTGCTACCGGAGGTCGGTGCCGATCTTCGTCCCGGCGAGCACCCTTACGAGGACCGCGACGAGCTGCACGAGATTTACGCGTCGTGGCGGGCGATCGTGGACTCATACCCGGACACCCGGGTCCTGGTCGGAGAATTGTGGCTGCCGGATGCTCAACGATTCGCTCGGTACTTGAGATCGGACGAGCTACACACGGCCTTCAACTTCGACTTCCTGGCCTGTCCCTGGGACGCCGCACGCCTGCGGTCCTCGATCGAGGCGACCCTGCGGGCCCATGCCCCAGTGGCCGCACCGGCGACGTGGGTGCTGTCCAACCATGACGTCACCAGGCCGGTCACCCGCTACGGCCGCGCCGACACGTCCTTCTCCTTTGCCGCCAAAAGGCCTGCCACCGTGACCGATCTGGTGCTCGGCCGTCGCCGCGCACGCGCCGCCGCACTGCTGGCGATGGCGCTGCCCGGCGCTCTCTACATCTACCAGGGAGACGAGCTGGGGCTGCCGGAGGTGGAGGACATTCCGGCATCCCAACTCGCAGACCCAATGCATTTCCGATCCGGTGGCGTCGATCCGGGCCGAGACGGCTGCCGGGTGCCGTTGCCCTGGAGCGGTGCCCGGCCGCCCTTCGGGTTCAGTCCGGAAGGCGCGCGCCCCTGGCTGCCGCAGCCGTCGTCGTGGCGGGAGCTCACGGCCGAGGTACAGGCGGCCGATCCGGCGTCGACGCTGAGCCTGTACCGCTCCGCACTGGCGGTCCGAGCCCGGGATCCGGCCCTGCGCAACGGATCGCTGACGTGGCTGCCCGGCTCGCCGGAGGTGCTCGCGTTTCGCCGCGCGGACGACTTCGCCTGCATGGTCAATCTCAGTCCCGAGTTGCAGGAGCTGCCCGCCGACGTCGATCTGATACTGACCAGCACCGCATTCGACGGACGCTGGTTACCACCGGACACCGCAGTCTGGCTGAGGCTTTAACAATCGGCCCATTAGCAACCGGCCTAGGCTGCGCGCCCGATCGCAGGCCGAACCCACCCCACCGCAGGATCTAGCGCTGTAACCAACGAAACGGAGACACCAGAGATGCGTAGCACCCGCAAGGCCGCGATCGTCATCCTCAGCACCACGTTGTCGATCGGCATGCTGGCCGCATGCAGTTCCAGCAAGCCCGCCAAGAGTGCCGCCAAGGACGGCAAGGTGAAACTGACCATCGTCTCGCTCAAGCCGGGGAGTGAGAAGGCGGCTATCGCCACCTTCAACGAGCAGGTCAAACAGTTCGAGGACAAGAACCCCAATATTGACTTGGTTCCCAAGGAATACGAGTGGAAGGCCACCACCTTCGCAGCGCAACTCGCCGGTGGCACCCTGCCCGAGGTCTTCACCATCCCGTTCACCGACGGCAAGACCCTCATTCAGCGCAAGCAACTCGCCGACCTGACGTCGCAGGTGAAGGCGCTGCCCTACGCTCCCAACTTCAATCCGAAAGTGCTCGACGCCGCCCAGGACACCAACGGCAACATCTTCGGAATCCCGTACGCCGCTTATGGAATCGGCCTGCAATACAACCGCACGCTGTTCAAGCAAGCGGGTCTGGATCCGGATAAGCCACCGACCACCTGGGATGAGATCCGCGCCGACGCCAAGCAGATCGCCGATAAGACCGGCAAGGCCGGATACGCGCAGATGACTCAGAACGGGACCGGCGGCTGGATGCTCACCACCCTTACCTACGCGCTCGGCGGCCGGATGGAACAGACTTCCGGCGACAAGGTCACCGCCAGCGTGAACAACGTCCAAACCAAGGCCGCTTTGCAGAAGCTGCACGACATGCGATGGGGCGACAACTCGATGGGCAGCAACTTCCTGCTCGACTGGGGCGGCATGAACCAGGCATTCGCCGCGGGCAAGGTCGGCATGTACATGGGCGGCTCGGACGTCTACACGAGCCTGGTCCAGCAGAACAAGATCAATCCGGCCGACTACGGCCTGGCGGCCCTGCCGCTGGATTCCTCCGCTGACGCCGGAATCCTAGGTGGCGGAACACTTGCAGTGGTCAGTGCCAAGGCCAGCCAGGCCCAGAAGGACGCGGCCGTGAAGTGGATCGACTTCTACTACATGCGCAAACTCACCGAGCAGAGCGCAGCCACCTTGGATGCGAAGACCCTGGCCGACGGCAAGCAGCCGGTAGGTACACCGGCCCTTCCAATCTTCGACAAGGCCACCCTGGACAAGGCCAACAGCTGGATCGCCAGCTACATCAATGTTCCGCTGCCCCAGATGAAATCCTTCACCGACGGCGTCTTCAGCCAGACTCTGGTCGCCGAACCAGCCAAGAACACCCAGGAACTGTATGGGGCTCTGGACCCGGTGGTGCAGGCGGTGCTGTCCAACAAGAACGCCGACATCGGCAAGTTGTTGGACAAGGCCAACACCGACATCCAGAACATCCTCAACCGCAGCTGAGCTGACGGATAACTGGCGATGAAAAGCACTCTGGTTTCGAGCGCGACGGACTCGTCGAGTCCGTCGCGCTCGGCGCCACCGCGGCGACGCGCAGGTCCGGCGTCGTGGGCCCGCGGTGGCGGTCTCAGCAACCTGGTCTTCCTGCTGCCCACCCTGGTGGTGTTCGGGGTCTTCTCCTGGTATCCGATCGGCCGGGCTCTCGTGATGAGCTTGCAGCAGACGAATCTGGTCACGGCCGCCCAATGGGTCGGCCTCGAGAACTTCCGGCACGTACTGACCGACCCGCTGTTGTGGACGGCCATCCGGAACACCGGCTATTTCGCCTTGCTGGCATTGGTTTTCGGCTACCCGATACCCCTCGTGCTCGCGGTGTTGATGAGCGAGGTCCGCAGGGCCCGCGGGCTCTACTCGGCCCTGGCCTACCTGCCGGTGGTCGTTCCGCCGGTGGTCGCCGTGCTGCTCTGGAAGTTCTTCTACGACGCCAGCCCCACCGGGGTTTTCAACACGATGCTCGGCTGGATCGGGTTGGGCCCCTACCCATGGCTGCAGAACGAATCAACCGCCATGCCGTCCCTGGTCCTCGAGGCGACGTGGGCCGCGGCGGGCGGCACGGTCATCATCTATCTCGCCGCGCTGACGTCTATACCGCCGGAACTGTATGACGCCGCATCGGTGGACGGTGCCTCGATCTTCGCCAAGATCTGGCACGTCACGCTGCCCCAGTTGCGCGGCGTGCTACTGATCACGTTGATCCTGCAACTGATCGGCACCTCGCAGGTCTTTCTGGAGCCGTATCTGTTCACCGGCGGCGGCCCGTCCAATTCCACCCTGACCATCCTGCTGTTGATCTATGACTATGCGTTCGGTCAGAGTCTCGGCGGTGACTACGGCGCGGCCACTGCGCTGAGCGTCATGCTCGCCGTGGTGCTGGCCGTGCTGTCGGCCGGGTATTTCCGGCTCACCCGAAAGTGGGCGGCCTCGTGACCACCAGTCTTGACCGAACGGATGCCGGGACCGGTCAGCCGCAACCGCCGGCGGCCACGGGTACCTCCGTGCCGGCCGGGCAGACACCGACCAGGCAGTCGGAGGTCACTGGAGCAATCGTCTCATCGGCGGACCGGCGGCGCCCACTTGTGCGGCGCTGCACCTCGGCGGCCAACGCAGGTCTGCTGGTCGTCCTGCTGGTTCTCGGCCTCGGACCACTGCTGTGGTTGGCCAAGGCGGCGATCACCCCTACCCAGGACACCCTGCGGCTACCGATGGCGCTGTGGCCACACGGTTTCGCGTGGTCCAACCTGTCCACAGCATGGACCACGATGGATCTCGGACGGAGCCTGGTCAACACCGTCTGTATCGCGGCCGGGGCGTGGTTCTGCCAGATCCTGGTGGCCACCACCGGCGGCTACGCCCTGTCGGTCCTGCGACCGCGCTACGCCGGGATCGTCACCGGTGCCGTCTTGAGCACCCTGCTCGTCCCGTCCGTGGTGCTGCTCGTCCCGCTGTATCTGACCATCCTCGATCCGCCCGGCCTCGGGCGTTCGCTGATCAACTCCTTCTGGGCCGTCTGGTTGCCCGCGGGCGCGAACGCTTTCAATGTGCTGCTCGTAAAGCGGTTCTTCGACAACCTGCCCCGAGAGATCTTCGAGGCGGCCGAGGTGGACGGGGCCGGGCCGTACCGGCTCTTCATCTCGATCGTGCTGCCCATGTCCCGGCCGATCCTCGGTGTGGTGTCCGTTTTTGCCATCATCAGTGCCTGGAAGGATTACCTCTGGCCGATGCTCGTGCTACCGGATCCGGCCAAGCAGCCACTCTCGGTTCGGCTTCCCGTCCTCGCCGGCAGTGTGGAACTCGGCACCCTGCTGGCGGGTTTGCTCATCTCCACCATCGCCCCCGTCCTGCTGTTCCTGGTGGTGCAGCGGCTGTTCCTGCGGGGCGCGGGTCTCGGAGGTGCACTGAAAGGCTGACGGTTTGTACGCTGGGAGAGTGCCCCTGAATTCAACGACGCCCCGGCTGCACGTGGTGACCGGCAAGGGGGGTACCGGAAAAACGACGGTCGCCGGAGCGCTGGCGTTGGCACTGGCTGCCGGCGGCCACCGGATCCTGTTGGTCGAGGTGGAGGGGCGCCAAGGCCTGGCGCAGCTCTTCGACACCCCGCCGCTGCCGTACGTCGAGACCCGTCTGGCTGCGACGCAGGGCGGCGAGGTCATTGGCTTGGCGGTCGATCCAGAAGCCGCAATGCTGGAGTACCTGGAGATGTTCTACTCCATCAAGCGCGCTGGCTCAGTACTGCGCAAGATGGGTGCGATCGACTTCGTCACGACCCTGGCCCCCGGGCTACGGGACGTGCTGCTCACCGGCAAGGTCAAGGAGGCGGTGACCCGGCAGCACAACGGCCGACCGGTGTTCGATGCGGTCGTTCTGGATGCCCCGCCCACCGGCCGCATCACGCAGTTCCTGCAAGCCACCAATGAGGTCGCCGGGCTGACCAAGTTCGGCCCGATCCACAAGCAGAGTGTGGGCGTCACGTCCTTGCTGCACGGCAGCGAAACCGTGATCCACCTGGTCACGCTGCTCGAGGAGATGCCGGTGCAGGAGACCCTGGACGCTGCGACCGACCTCACCGCGCACGGCTACCGGCTGGGCCAGGTGATCGTCAACCGCGCGCGACCAGAACTCGTGGGCGCGGCGGTGCTGGGCAAAGCGGGTCACGCCGACGTCGGGTTGCTCGGCCAGGGCCTGGTCGAGGCCGGCCTGGACGCGGGATTGGCCGGTGACTTGGCGGTGCAGGTCGAGGACTACGCCCAGCGCCAGACGGTTCAGCACGAGGCCGAACGCGACCTCGAGGAGATCGGCCTACCCATCGTCCGGCTTCCCGAGCTCAATCCACCGATGGATCTGGGCAACCTCTTCGACCTCACACACTCCCTGGACGCGGAGCGGTGGTCATGACCTCAGCCCGGAAGCGGCCGAGTCCACTCCCCTTCGACGTGGATCAGTTGCTCAAGGACCCGGAGATGAAGGTCATCGTCACGTGCGGCAGCGGCGGGGTCGGTAAGACGACGACCGCGGCCGCGCTGGCGTTGCGCGCGGCCGAACAGGGCCGCAAGGTGGTGGTGCTGACCATCGATCCCGCGCGGCGGCTGGCCCAGTCATTGGGGTTGACCGAGCTGGACAACACCCCCCGGCGGGTCGCCGGGATCGGATCGGACGGCTCCGGAGACGGCGCGTTGCTGGCGATGATGCTGGATATGAAACGCACCTTCGATGATGTGGTGTCGGCGCACACCATCCCGGAGAAGGCTGAGCAGATCTTCGCCAACCCCTTCTACCAGTCGTTGTCGGCCTCCTTCGCGGGTACGCAGGAGTACATGGCGATGGAGAAGCTGTCGCAACTTCGCGGCCAGCTCGTCGAGCACGGCGGCTGGGATCTGATCGTGGTGGACACGCCGCCGTCCCGTTCGGCCCTGGACTTCCTGGACGCCCCGCAGCGCCTGGGCCGGTTCCTGGACGGCCGGATGATCCGGCTGCTGACGGCGCCGGCCCGAGCGGGCGGCAAGGCTTACCTCAAGGTTGTGACGGCCGGGTTCGGGGTCTTCACGAAGGTCATGACCAAGATCCTCGGCAACGATCTGCTGGGGAACGTCTCCGCGTTCGTCGCATCCCTGGAAACCATGTTCGGCGGGTTCCGGGAACGCGCCGAACAGACCTATGAGCTTCTCAAGGCACCGGACACCGCCTTCATCGTGGTGGCCTCGCCGGATCCGGACGCGTTGCGCGAAGCGTCCTTCTTCGTCGAGCGGCTACAGCAGGAGGAGATGCCGCTCGCCGGCGTCGTGCTGAACCGGCTGCGGACCGTGGCCGAAGGGCTGTCGGCACAGCGGGCAACCGCAGCCGCCGAGCGGCTGTCGGAACTCGAGCCCACACCTGCCACCGAGCTGGCGGCGGCGGCGCTCGCGGTGCACATTGAGTCCGCGGAGTCGGCCAAACACGACCGGGCGATGGTCAACCGTTTCGCCGCGGCCCACCCGGACATTGCCCAGCGCTGCGTTCCGGCCCTGCCAACCGACGTCCACGACCTGGCCGGTCTGCGGACGGTCGGCGAGGCGCTCGCCGGCTGACCTCAGCTCGGCGGCAGGGGCCGAATCCGGGTGCGCGAGACACTGGCCTATTCGGGCAGCTCACTCGATGCGGATGCGAAAAGGGATCGCCACGAGCGGATGTCCGGACGTCGGCGCAGCAGCACCCGCCGCTCCCGCTCGGTCAGGCCTCCCCATACTCCGAACTCGGCACGGCTGTCGAGCGCATCGGCGAGGCAGTCAATCCTGACCGGGCAGCCGTAACAGATGGCCTTGGCTTGATGTTGGGCCGCTCCCGCCACGAAGAGCGCCTCCGGATCGACATCGCGGCACACGCCCTGCGCCGCCCAATCCGAGTTTCCGGTGTCCACCGGACCAGCCGTTCGTGCTGCGGTCATTACGCTCCCTGCTGCCTGAAATGTGGCGTACATGCTTGTTTGATTCGGTTTTGACCCTGATCCGGTTTTGACCCTGATGGAGGTCGCAACTGCACACGAGACCCCTATGAGAGGGACGACGCTGGATCGCGATAATGACGCCGTTCTGAAGAATTTCTCGATGAATTTCTGCCAGCGCTCATCGAGCCCGGCCAACAACCGCGGCGCCTGCCGGCCAGCGATGAAATCGGTTCCGTCGGCGTCGCCCCGTAGACTCCGATCCCGTGGCTCGTGCATCCGGACTGACCATCTTGTCCAAACTCGCCAAACTGGCAGCGCTCATCGTCATCACCGGCGTGCTCGCGGCAGGTCTTCTGGTGCCTTATGTAGGCGGCGCCGGACTGGCCGCGAAGGCGGGCGCGGACAAGTTTCTCGACACCACCTGCGTTCTCCAGGAGGAACCGCTTCAGCAGCGCACGACCCTGCTGGCCAGTGACGGCAAGACCGTCATCGCCACGCTGTTCGATCAGAACCGTCAGGTGGTCGGCCTCAGCCAGATTCCCAAAGCCGTCACCAATGCGCTGATCGGCACCGAGGACCGGCGCTTCTACCAGCATCACGGCGTGGACATCCGGGGTCTCATCCGCGGCGCGCTGCACACCTCGAGCGGGAACACCCAGGGCGCGTCGACGCTGACCGAGCAGTACGTAAAGCAGGTCAACTACTACAACGCCATCACCAAGGGTGACCAGACCGCGGCCCTGGCCGCCATCGATCAGAACATCAACCGCAAGATCTCCGACGCCCAGTGCGCGCTGCAGATAGAGAAGAAGTACAAAAAGAATCAGATCCTGGAGAAGTACCTCAACATCGCCTTCTTCGGCGAGAACTCCTACGGTATCCAGACGGCCGCTCAGACCTTCTTCGGAATTCCGGCGAGCAAGCTGTCGGTCCCGCAGGCCGCGCTGCTCGTCGGGCTGGTGAAGAGCCCCAGCGCGTACGACCCCTACCAGCACCCCGAGGCGGCGCGGACCCGGCGCAACCTCGTCATCCAGAACATGGCGGACCAGAACTACATCACGGCGGCTCAGGCAACGGCGGCCAAGGCAGCACCGATCAAGCTGGCGAAATTGACCTTGCCGGCCCGCGGTTGCGCCTTCGCCAACTCCAAGATCGCCAACGTTGGCTTCTTCTGTGACTACGCCCTGAGCTGGCTGAAGAACGTCGGTGGACTGACCGACGCCAAGATCAACCGCGGCGGCCTGCGAATTACCACGACCATCGATATGAACCTGCAAAACGCCGGCCAGCAGGCGGTCTGGAGCCAGAGCGGACTCGATCCGAAGAAGAGCAACGGCTACATCCTGGCGATGCCTTCGATCAAACCGGACACCGGTGCGGTCACCAGCATGATCACCGATCTGCATTACGGCGTGAAACCAGGCGATGCGTCGTACTCGGTGAACCCGATCTTCACCAAGGCGTACGCCGGTTCGGGATCGACGTACAAGTACTTCACCGCATTGGCGGCGTTGAAGGCCGGGGTGCCGACGGATTTCCGCGTCACCGCCGGTGACCCCTACAAAACCACGTACTGCCCGCCCAACACCGATCCGCCCGGCGGTTATCACAACGCCGGCGGCTACCCGGCGACGATGCCGCTGAATCGAGCGTTGCCGCAGTCGTCCAACACCTACTTCGTCGCCATGGAAGACAAGTTCTTCGGCTGCAACCTGGCGCCGATCGTTAACACGGCCACCGGTCTGGGCATGAACTACCTCCAGGAGAAGGACCCCAACGACTCCCAGGGCCGGACAGTCGCCCAGGCCACCATCCAGGATCAGAGCGCTACGTTCACCTTGGGTCAGCGCTCCACGTCCGCCCTTGAACTGACCGGCGCCTTCAGCGCACTGGCAAACGACGGCGTGTTCTGTCCGCCCACGCCGATCAAGTCGATCACCGACCTGTCCGGCACGCCTCAGCGGTACAACCACCCTGGATGCAGCCGCCAGTTCGACCCCTACGTGGCCCGCACCCTGGTCAACGTCATGACCAGCGACACCACGGGCTCGAACGGTGGCACCGCCGAGGGTTATTTCGGCGACTGGTACGCCAACGGAGGCAGCCAGGTCGCCGGTAAGACCGGTACCAACAACAGCTTCGACCAGAACGGCAACGACGACGGCGGCAACTCCGCCCTGTGGTTCGTCGGGATCACGCCGAAGCTGACCTCGGCCGCGGCGCTGGTGAACCCGGGTCAGCCGGGGCGCAAGATCTCGAACGTACCTGGTGTGACGGCCAACAACACTGGCGATGACACTTTCGGCGCGGCCTCCTCGAAGTTCTGGCTGGAGGCCTACGGGCCTACCTTGAAGGCTCAGCCCTGGACATGGCCTCTCGCAGAATCGACTCCGGGAGAACCGATCAACGTACCCGTCGGACAGGACGTCGCCGCCACCCAGGCCCAGCTGACCGCGCTCGGGTTCCGCTCGACGGTGGCCAAGTACACCTGCGGCAGCGACGTCTTCGCCGGGAATGTGGCGTACTACAGCCCCAAGATCGGCATCCCGGGGAATGGTGCCGGCTCTACCGTCGTGACGCTATGCCCCTCCAGTGGGGTGCCCACGTCCGTATACGTGCCGCCGGTGGTGAAGGTACCGACCAAGACTCCGGGCTCGTCGGCGCCGAAACCGACCCCGAAACCAACCCCGCGCCGCAGGGGCGGCGGCTGAGCGGTCAAGCACTCAGCTGCCGGCGAACTTCGTCCGATACCCGCCTGCCATCGGCGCGGCCGGCCACGGATGGCGTGACCGCCTTCATGACCAGGCCCATCTGTCGAGGTTCGGTGGCGCCCGCCTCCGCGATGGCGGCCCGGATCAGGGACGCGAGTTCTTCGTCGGTCAGCTGAACCGGCAGGTACTTGACCAGCACGGTTTCCTCATCGCGCTCCCGCTGCGCTTGCACCGTCCGGCCGCCGCCTTCGAACGCTTCAGCAGCCTCCCGGCGCTTCTTCGCTTCCCGGTTGATGACTTTGAGCACCTCGTCGTCCGACAGCTCGCGCGCGCTCGATCCCGAGACTTCCTCGGTGGTCACCGCGGTCAGCAGCATGCGTAGCGTCGCAGTGCTGAGTTCGTCGCGCGTCTTCATGGCTGTCGTCAGGTCGGCACGAAGCTGGCTCTTCAGGTCGGTCATGCCATCAGGTTAGCTATATGAGGGAAGGGCGCCCTGCCATTTTCTGACGGTGGGCACACGTACGCTGGCTGCCATGCCCGCCTTGTCCCGTGCCAGCACCAACGTCCTCGCGGGCCTTGGAATGACCGCCGCCGCCACCCTGGCCTATGCCGGGCTGGTCGAACGCAACCTGTTCACCTTGCGCCGGTTCGCCGTTCCCGTGCTGGACCCCGGTACACCGGCGCTGCGGATCCTGCACATCTCCGATCTTCATATGACCGCCGGTCAGCGCCGCAAGCAGGCGTGGGTGAGCGATCTCGCTCGGTTGGAACCGGACTTCGTGGTCAACACCGGCGACACCTCGTCCGATCCGGACGGTATCCCGGCGATCATGGGTGCCCTCGGCCCGCTGTTCGACTTCCCGGGCGCGTTCGTACCGGGCAACAACGACTACTACGTGCCGAAGCCGAAGAATCCGGCCCGCTACTTCGTACGGAACAAGGTCGGCGGCCTGCATGGGCGGCGGCGAATGCCGTGGGCCGAGCTGGCCGGCTCGATGACGTCGAAAGGGTGGCTGGACCTGACCCACGTCCGGACCTCGGTCGACGTCGGCGGGGTGAAAGTCGCGCTGGCCGGAACCGACGACCCGCACCTGAAGAAGGCCCGCTACGCCAAGATCGCGGGTCGTGCCGATCAGGCAGCGGCAGTACGGGTAGGGGTAATCCACTCCCCGGAGCCGGCGTTGCTGTCCAGATTTGCGGCCGACTCCTATGACCTTGTGCTTGCCGGACACACCCACGGCGGACAGATCCGAGTGCCGTTCGGCCCAGCCATCGTCACCAACTGCGGCATCGACGTGCACCGGGCAAGGTGGTTGCACCAGTGGGACGAACAGCTGTGGTTCAACGTTTGCGCGGGACTCGGCACCAACCCATACATGCCGTTCCGGCTGGCCTGCCGTCCCGAGGCGGTGCTCCTGACGCTGTTACCCCGTGACGCTGCGGGCTCGCGGAACGCCCGATAGTCTGCCGCTCCATTGCCACTCATGGTCACCACCGCCCCGGGGTTCGGTTATGCTGGTCCGGTTGCGACCGGGGTGTGGCGCAGCTTGGTAGCGCGCTTCGTTCGGGACGAAGAGGCCGTGGGTTCGAATCCCGCCACCCCGACAGATCGAAATGACCACCCGGCTTTTGGGTGGTCTTTTCTATCTGTCGCCGATGTTGCAGTGGGATTCGGGAGGAGCGCTTTGGCGGCCGTCAGGCCGACAGCGACGGTTCCCGCCACCCCGACCATGACCGAAGGGCTCGTATACGCGGAACTGGGGCGTGGACTACTCACGAGGTAGCGCAGTAAAGCGCCGGGTATGCGCTGGATCGGTGGGCGTCGGAGACCCTCAGTCCAATATGTGTTGATGCCCCCGGCGTCAAAGTCTGAGCCCTGGTCACCGTGGAAAGCACTACCGGCCGGTGACCAGGGCTCGCGTCGTTACGCTTGTGAAGCAACCGCGATTTCGGTGCTGAGCATCCAGGCCTGCTTTTCCAGGGCTGCAATGAGCGCGTGCAGCAGGTCACTGGTCGTCGGGTCCTCGGCGTCGACGGTGTCGTGGACTTCGCGCATCGTCGTGACCGCTTCCCGCAGCCGGCTCGTGATCAACTCCGCGACCGCACGCGTGTCGTACTCGCCGGCCGGGAACACCGGCAGGCTGGTACTCGCTGCTACGGTGTCGGACCGGCCGTCCGGGCTCACAGCAAGGGCGCGCATCCGCTCGGCGATCGTGTCCGCGCCTTCGCGGGCAATATCCACGATGTCGTCGAGTTGCAGATGCAGGTCTCGGAAGTTGTGCCCGACGAGGTTCCAGTGCGCTTGCTTGCCTTGCAGGTGCAGCTCGATCAAATCGGCAAGCACCCGCTGCAGGCTCTGTGCGAAGGCCGGCGACGCGACGAACTGCTGGGCGCCGCCGTCCGCGTGTCGCTTCGATATCGAGTTGGCTTTGCTGACTGTTGTGGTCACGGTGTGTCCACTCTCCTTAGTGTGGTTCAGGCGTTGCTGTTGGGGTGGCAGCGAGACGGTGATTACTCAGGCCACTGAGATCCGAGGATGATCTCGACGAAGTCCTGGCGGGTGAATCCTGGAACGTAGTGTGCGAGAACGTCGTCGTTCATCGTCCCGAAGGTGGTGTCGGGGCGATCCTTCATTCCGTCGGTGAAGGCCTGGAGGATGTTCTGTTTGAAGTTCGGCCGCTCGTGCGCAGCGGTGACCGCGTCGATGTCGTCAGGCTTGATCTCGTCGAGGTCGAAGCCGAGCACGTCGGTCTCGACGCCGGCGGTGACGAGGGCGACCTCGGGCGCAAGGTGCTCGACGATTCCCGGTGTGGTGTGTAGGGCGATTCCGAGCCACACGGCACGCGCCTCGGCCTGGCTGCGGTCGTGCGCCAGGAGGAAGTCGCGGGCCAGATCGGCGCCGTCGACCTCGAATCGCTGATCGGCGCGGCGGTAGCGCTCGGTGAGGCCGAGGTCGTGGAACATGGCTCCGACGTAGAGCAGTTCCGGGTCGACGCGCAGGCCTCGGTGCTGGCCTTTGAGGCTGCCGAAAAGAAACACCCGCCTCGAATGGTGGAACAGCACCGGTGTCGCGGCCTCGCGGACGAGTTCGGTGGCCTCGCGGACCAGCGCGGTGTCCGGGATCGTGATCCCGGCGATCGTCTCCATCATGAATATCTCCTTGGCTCGTCGTCTGAAATGGGCGTACCTCTAGCGTGGTTGCTAGGGGACCTCGCCGCCCCGCCGTGGCGGCCAGGTTTCGCACGAAAACGGACACGACGCGAGGAAAGGAGTGCGTGGTGGCGACCTCATTGCATGACCGGCCACATCGGGTGGGGGTGGTCGTCTTCGACGGTGTGAAGATGCTCGACGTGGCCGGACCCAGCGAGGTGTTCGCTGAGAGCAACCGGCTCGGGGCGAACTACCAGCTGTCGGTGTGCGCGGTTGGCGGCGGTGCGGTCATCTCCTCGACCGGGATGCGGATCTCCGCCGACCTCGACGCCGCAGCCGACGGTCTCGGGTTCGACACCCTGCTGGTGATGGGTGGTGACCTGCTGCCGACCCGACCCATCGACCCGGAGCTTCGCGACGCGGTCAGTGGCCTTGCCGCGCGGTCTCGGCGGGTCTGTTCGATCTGCACGGGCGCCTTCATCCTGGCCGCGGCCGGACTGCTGGACGGTCACCGGGCGACCACGCACTGGCAGCACACCGGGTTGCTGGCCCGTGCCTATCCAGCGATCACCGTCGAGCCTGACGCGATCTTCATCCGTGACGGCAACCTGCTCACGTCCGCCGGCGTCACCGCCGGCATCGACCTGGCCCTGGCGTTACTGGAGGACGATCGAGGCGAGGACCTGGCACGGCAGGTGGCCCAGTCCCTCGTCGTGTTCCTGCAACGCCCCGGCGGGCAGTCCCAATTCTCACCGACTCTGCAAGGACCTCGGCCGCGTACACCCCTGCTGCGCGGCGTGTTCGATGCGATAGCGACCGACCCGGCAGCTGATCACTCCGTCGCAACGATGGCCGCGAACGCCTCGCTCAGCCCCCGACA
Organism: Pseudonocardiales bacterium; assembly: GCA_030840445.1. Taxonomy (GTDB): domain Bacteria; phylum Actinomycetota; class Actinomycetes; order Mycobacteriales; family Jatrophihabitantaceae; genus Jatrophihabitans_A. Next base: position 8,751 of record JAVEEN010000230.1, on the reverse strand, counting down.
CCTGACCAGGCTGTTTCATGACGAGCTGGGCACCACCCCGGCGAAGTACGTCGATGCGGTCCGGTTCGACAGCGCGAAAGCGGCCCTCGACTCCGGGCTCGGAGTCAGCGAGGCCGCCGAGCGGGCCGGCTACGGCAGCCCGGAGTCGCTGCGCCGTGCCTTCATCAGCCGGGTCGGCGTCTCGCCGCGGGCCTATCAGCAGCGGTTCCGCTCGGCGCAGCGTGCCGACGCCACACCAGCTCGGTACGACCGATAGCCAACCGCCCTGCCGCTGTCCACGGCATCGGATGACGCGACACCCTCGATGAACGCCGTGCACCGAATCGGTTCCCGCGGGACGCGCGCTAATGTTGGCCTTCGTCCTGAATGCACAGCGTGCACTGCCCCAACTAGGAGCCCCGCCATCGTCGTCGTCCCTGGCCGCTATCAGGTACGGCAGGCGTTGGTGTGCTCGCTCCTGGCCGTTGGCCTGCCGCCGTTGTTGCACCTCATCGGTGCCGATCTGGCCGTACTGGGACTGGCATGGCTGTTGATGGGTGGCCTGCTGAGCGCCGGCCGCACCCTGCTCGACCGGCTGGTGCTCGCCGGAATCCTGCTGGTCGGTGTGCTGCTGTCGGGCGGTCTGCTGGTCTCGTTGTGGCCGTGGCGGCTCGCGCCCGTCCCCATCGGCATAGCGCTCCTGCTGGGCCTCACCCTGATCGCGGCAATCACCAAGCGCAGGCTGGCGATTCCGCTACGGGTGGAGGTCTCCGACGCGGTGGTTCTGGGCAGTGCCGGGATCGCATTCTGGCTGGTCACCCGGCCGCTGGCAGGGCTGGACCAACTACAGCGGCTCCGATTCTCCGCGGTCACCCTCGATCGGATGGCGCACTATGCGCTCTTCGAATCCATCCAGCGGTTGGGCGGATACGATTTCGAGCACCAGGCTGCCGCTCGCCGCTCAGTCCAGACCCCCACCGAAGTGGTCTACCCCCAAGGCTCACATTTCCTGCTCGGTGTGATCAATAACTTCCTGACGTCGGCGACCAGTTCACCCACTGGTCCAGCCCTGCTCAACCGCTATCTCATACTGGTGTTGGCGGTCTACAGCATCGGTGTCGCCGCCGTGGTCTGGAGCGCGCGTTGGATCGCCGGGCCTCAGGCCAGCCCGACCGGGCGATTGTTGGTCAGCGTCTTGGCCGCCTCCTTCGCCCTTTTCGGTCCGGTGCCGGCGCTGATCAGCGGGGCTGACTCGCAACTATTCGGATTGGCTACGTTGGTGCTTGCCGCCGCTCTGATCGTGCGGCCGGTGGAGTCCTATCCGGAACAGGTGCTGCTGGCCTCGGCGGCCACGATCGCGGTGTTCTACGGCTACAACGTCTACGGCCCACTCGCCGCGCTGGGGTTCACCGGCGCCGCACTGCTGTTCCGAATGCCGCTGATCCGTCGGTGGCGGGTGACCTTGGGGATCGCCGGGCCGGCGGCGGCGGTGGCGCTGTTGCCCTCATACCTCTCGGTGACCGGCAGCTTCGACCTTCAGAAGCAGGCCCTGGTCTCCGGCGGTCATCTGGCGATGTCGGGACTGCTTACCCCGATCTTGGGCGCGGTCGCCATTCTGCCCATCTTCAGCTCCCGTGCCCGGCGGGACCGCGCCTGGCTCGGCGTGACCGCCCTGCTCGGATCGATCGTGGCGGTGCTCGGCCTGTTCGCCCTCTACGGTTCGGCGCACACCGGTGGAAGCTACTACTTCGGCAAGCTGATGGCAGCGGCCTACCTGTGCATGGTGGCGCTACTCGGGTTGCTCGGACTGGTGCTCACCGCGCCGACTACCGAGCCTGTTTCGCGGCGGCGGGCCGCACCGCGAAGCCGGGTACCCGGCCTGGTCGCGAGCGGGTTGGCCGTTGCCGTCCTGCTGATTTTTTCGGGCTTCCAGCAGCGACTGCCCGGGACGAGCAACGGCTTGCGGTCGGTGACGTACGTGCCCCTCGCGCACTGGACATCGGGCCTGAGCACCAATGCGAACTGGGCTATGTACGCCCACCTCGCGCGCATCGACGAACTCCCCTCCGGCGTTGCCACCATCGTCGTCGCCGACCGCAGCCGATCCCAGGCGTGGGGTAACACCTTCTACGTGTCCGCGTTGAACGGCGACCTCGGGTCGATGCAGCGCGCCTTGTCCTTCCTCGGGGGGGCGACGCCGTTGTCGGCGAAGCAAACGGCCGCGGGCTCCGGGACTTCGGCTGGTCTGGTGGCCGTCATCCGTGCCGCGGCGCAGGTGAGCCCGCAACCGCCACGCATCATCGTGACCGACCCGAAATTGAGCGCTGACATCTCGGCGTCCCTGCGAAAGGCACCCGAGGTCCTGGCCACCGTGATCACCGATCCAGACCTGAGGCGGAGCTGACTCTGTTTCGGATCTCAGCCAGGGCCGCGGGGTGCTCATTACCGGCCCCTAGAATGGACCGTCATGAGCGGTCACCCTCGTCCTGTGGTCATCGTTGGTGATCCGGTCCTGCATAGTCCGAGTGAGACGGTCACCGACTTTTCCGATGACCTGAAGCACCTCATCGACGACATGTTCGCGACCATGTACCTGGCCGAGGGCGTCGGCCTCGCCGCCCCTCAGGTCGGCGTCGGTCTGCGGGTATTCGTCTATGACTGCTACGACGACGAGGGCATCTACTACAAGGGCCATATCGTCAATCCGGTGATCACCGCGACCAGCACCGAAACCGATGACGGGGACGAGGGATGCCTGTCGGTTCCGGGGCCGTTTGCGACGGTCGCGCGTCCGCATACGGTCACAGTCACCGGTGTCGATGCCACGGGCACTTCCATCGAGGTGATCGGATCGGGATTCTTCGCCCGCTGTCTGCTGCACGAGACCGAGCATCTGCAGGGCACCCTGTACATCGATCATCTGAATCGGCGGCGGCGTAGCCGGGTCCTCGCGGCCATCGAGCCTTATCCGTGGAATGCCGATCTCCCGGACGCTCTCACGTCCTGACGGCCTACCACCCGATTGTGTAACGTTCGGCATCCCTGTCATGCCTGATGTTGCACGATCGGGTCGGCGCCTCTGACAATCTGGTGCTAATTGTAAATTACCCTGATTCGTGGCACTCTTCTGTCAACAGTTCGGTACAGGGCCAGGGAGGCGCCATGTCGAGCACTGCAACCGAAGCACTACGCACCCCGTCCTGGACGGATCGCAAACGGTATCTGTGGCTGTTGAGCATGATTGTCCCGCTCGTTCCGGTGGCGGGCTGGGGACTGGTGAACGCCACCGGCCTGCGGCTGTTCTGGTGGTTCGGGCCGATGTTCATCTACATCTTGATGCCGCTCGCCGATGTGCTGCTCGGCCGAGACTCGGAAAACCCGCCCGAATCGGCGCTGGCGTGGCTCGAACAGGACAAGTACTACCGCTGGTGCACCTACCTTTTCCTGCCGCTGCAGTACGCCAGCATGGTCTGCGCATGCCGGTTGTGGAGCCGCTCGGACCTGGCCGTCGTCGACAAGATCGGCCTTGCCGCGACGATGGGCATGGTGTCGGGCATAGCCATCAACACCGCCCACGAACTAGGACACAAGAAGGAACATGCCGAGCGCTGGTTCGCCAAGATCGCGCTCGCCCCGGTGCTGTATGGGCATTTCTTCATCGAACACAATCGCGGCCATCACGTCCGGGTGGCGACGCCCGAGGATCCGGCCTCCTCCAGGCTGGGCGAATCGTTCTGGCAATTCCTGCCACGAACCATGATCGGTAGCCTCCGCTCCGGATGGGCTTTGGAGGCACGCCGGTTGCGCCGCCTGGACCGGACCAGATTCTCGCTGCGAAACGACATCCTCAACGCCTGGTTGATGAGCGTCGTGCTCTTCGCGGCGCTGGCGGTTGCCTTCGGCCCAAGCGTCCTGCCATATCTCCTCGGGCAGGCCGTGCTCGGCATGACCCTGCTGGAGGTGGTCAACTACCTCGAACATTACGGCCTCCTGCGGCGAACCGCGACGAACGGACGATTCGAGCACGTGCAAGCCAGACACAGCTGGAACTCCAACAACATCGCCTCGAATGTGTTTCTCTATCATCTGCAACGGCATTCCGACCACCACGCCAATCCGACCCGGCGCTATCAGGCGCTGCGAGATACCGATGGGGCGCCGCAACTTCCGGCGGGGTATGCCGCCATGATCGTGCTCGCTTACTGCACCCCGTTGTGGCGCCGGGTCATGGACGCCAAGGTGGTCGCTCACTACGACGGTGACTACACCTCGGCCAACGTGCAGCCAGGCGCCGCCAAGCGGCTGAACCGCCGGTTCGGACGTCCGGTCTCGGCCGACCAGCGCCGCTCGGTGGCCTGAGGAGAACGGCCATGAGCAGCTACCAATGCCCGGTGTGCGGCTACCTCTTCGACGAACTCCGCGGCCATCCCCGGGAAGGCTTTCCCGCTGGCACGCCTTGGGAATCGGTTCCCGATGACTGGGCCTGCCCGGACTGCGGAGTTCGGGAAAAGGTCGACTTCGAGCCGACTGCAGTTTGCAGTGGCGGCGGACACGTCACGTGCGCAGGGCAGCTGACACCACCAGGTCGGTGATCCGTTCGAGCATGCCCAGCGTGGTGTCCAGATCATGGGTCGGCTGAACCAGGTGGGACAAGGTCAACCGCACCAACGACTCGATGAGCTCACCGAGTAAGGCCGGTGGATACTCGGGAAAGTTCTCGACGAACCAATCGGCGAGGACGGAGATCGCTACGCTCAGCACCGGCCCGGATTGAGAGGTCAGCAGGAGCAGCAGATCGGTGTCCCCGGCGTTGGTCAGCATGCCGTGCAGCAGCGGATTGTCATGCGCCTGCAGGACCGTGTACCGAAGGGCAGCCTTGGCGGCACCGGACACGTCGTCGCTACGCTGACCGATCTCGCCGACCAGACCGCTCAGGAAATCTGTGGTCTCCGCGCGGACCAGAGCTTCGCCCAAGCCGGCCTTGTTACCGAACTCCGAGTACATCGTGGGACGCGAAACCCCTACTGCGTCGGCAACTTCGACGAAACGGACCTGTTGCCAGCCTCGTTCGAGGGTCAGTTCACGGGCCACGCCCAGAGCCCGCTCGCGAACCTCACGGCGAAACGCCTCATTAACTGGGTAGACCGCCACGTCCGCCAGTCTTGCAGACCGGATCGTGTAACAACCGGCATGCCCACGCTGCCGGTTGTTACACGATCGGGTCTTTCGCCGCGGCCATCGACCGCGAGATCGTGGCCATCACCAGGTCCGGCCGGTCCTTGAGCTGACGCCAGGTGAACCTCAGCACCCGCCAACCCGCGTTGATCAACTCGTTCTGCCGTGCCCTATCGTCCTCGAACCGGTCCGAGAACTCGTCGTGATAGAGCTTGCCGTCCACCTCGATGGCGATGCGATGTAGCGGAAGCGCTACGTCGACCCGGATTCTGCGACCAGGCAACACGATCTGGAATTGCGGGATCCATCCGGTACAGCCGCCCTGACGCAGAATACGGTGCAGCAGGCGCTCTGACTCCGCCTCGGCGCCAGGCTCGAGTCCTGCGAGCAGCTTGCGTAACTGGGTGTTTCCCGAACGCCCGCGGCCCTCGACGACGCTGCGCTGGAGATCAGCGGCACCAAGCCAGCATTTTTGAAGTGAACGGTCGAGCAGGCTCTGGGCGGCCCCCGGGCGTTCGGTGCGAAGCAGATCGAGGATGGTCCTGACCCGGCTGGTTACCCGCAGGTCCTCCAGCTGATCGGTGTCCGCATCCGGGATCAGGGGAACCCGATGCAGTCTCATCCAAGGCGAATAGCGACGGGAACGACGGTCACCGACGGTTACATGGATGCTGTCCGACGATGCCGTCGGGATCTGCCACAAGCCGGCTGCGGTCCGGTGGCTGATCACGCCGTTTGTCCAGAGGGCCGCGGTCCACAACCGCTGATCGAGGGGCGAGGCAGGCGCGGAGCTGTGGACATAGGCGGCGGGGAGCACCTCGCGTAGCTGCCTTTGGGTGACCAGCCGGTCAGCCTGGCCCTCGGTCAGCCCGCATTCGAACAGTTGGGACCGGGTGATCACGCCGCCTTGTCGGCTGGCCAAGAGCGTCCATGTCACCAGCAGATTGTGATCGACCTCGCTGCGGCGCAGGGCCGGTTATCCACAGGTGCCTCCAAGCAGACCCGATCGTGTAACAACGGGCATACCAAGGATGCCGAGTGTTACACGATCGGGTTCTTAGAGGCTGGCCGCTACGACTTCAGCGATTTGCACCGCATTCAACGCGGCACCCTTGCGCAGGTTGTCGCTGGAGATGAACAGCACCAGCCCGCATCCCCCGTCCACCGACGAGTCCTGGCGCACCCGGCCGACATAAGACGGATCCCGGCCTGCGGCATGCAACGGCGTGGGCACCTCGGTGACCTCGACACCAGGCGCGCGTCCCAGCAACTCCAGGGCACGGGCCACCGACAGCGGCGAGGAGAACTCGGCGTTCACCGACAGCGAGTGTCCCGAGAACACCGGCACCCGCACACAGGTTCCCGACACGCGCAGATCCGGGATCGACAGGATCTTGCGGCTCTCGTTGCGAAGCTTCTGCTCCTCGTCGGTCTCGAATGAGCCGTCGTCCACGATGGAACCGGCCAACGGCAACACATTGAACGCGATCGGAGCGACATACTTCACCGGATCCGGAAAGGCCAGCGCCGAACCATCGTGAGTCAGTTCGGCGGCGCGTTCGATGACCGCGGCGGCCTGCCCGGCCAGTTCCTCGACGCCGGCCAGCCCGGAACCCGACACCGCCTGATATGTCGAGGTGACCAACCGGACCAAGCCCGCCTCGTCGTGCAGCGGTTTGAGCACCGGCATTGCGGCCATGGTCGTGCAGTTCGGGTTCGCGATGATGCCCTTTCGCGCCTCCTTCACCGCCTGCGGGTTCACCTCGGACACCACCAGGGGCACATCGGGATCCATCCGCCACGCCGAGGAGTTGTCGATGACGATCGCGCCCGCCGCGGCGAACTTGGGAGCAAGGCGCTTGGACGTGGCGCCACCGGCTGAGAAGAGCGCGATATCCAGACCGGACGGATCGGCCAGATCGGCGTCCTCCACCGTGATCTGCTTACCGGCCCACGGCAACGTGCTGCCGGCCGACCGTGCCGAGGCGAAGAACCGGATCTCGGAGATCGGGAAGTTCCGTTCCGCCAGGATCTCTCGCATCACCTGACCGACCTGACCGGTTGCTCCGACCACACCCACTCGCAGGCCCGGGCTCTGGCGCGGCTCGTCGCCCATGTAGCTGTCGCTGACCTCGAACACACTCACCGGCCGGTCCCCCCGTACACGATTGCCTCATCGGCGTCCGAACCCAGCTCGAACGCGTCATGCACCGCGCGGACGGCGGCGTCCAGTTCGGTGTCCCGGCAGACCACCGAGATCCGGATCTCGGAGGTGGAGATCATCTCGACGTTGACTCCGGCCTCGGCCAACGCGGCGAAGAACGTAGCCGACACTCCCGGATGGGACCGCATGCCCGCTCCGATGAGGGACAACTTTCCGATGTGGTCGTCGTACAACACGTTTTCGAAGCCGACCTGGTCCTTGACCCTGCTCAGGGCCTGGACGGCGATCTGACCGTCCGTCTTGGGCAGCGTGAACGACACATCGGTGCGCCCCGTCCCCCCGGTCGAGATGTTCTGCACGATCATGTCGAGGTTGATCTCGGCCTCGGCGAGCACCCGGAACAGCGCTGCGGCCTCACCGGGCTTGTCCGGCACACCCACCACGGTGACCTTGGCTTCGCTGCGGTCGTGCGCGACACCGGAAATGATGGCCTGTTCCACGGCAAGATCCTCCATGTTGCCGGACACGATGGTGCCGGGCTTGGTCGAGAACGACGAACGGACGTGAATCGGTACGCCGTAACGGCGGCCGTACTCGACACAGCGCAACATCAGCACCTTGGCCCCGCACGCCGCCATCTCGAGCATTTCTTCGTAGGTGATGGTGTCCAACCGCTTGGCATTGGGCACGATGCGCGGGTCGGCGGTGTAGACACCGTCGACGTCGGTGTAGATCTCGCAGACGTCGGCCTTGAGCGCGGCAGCCAGGGCCACCGCGGTGGTGTCCGAGCCACCCCGGCCCAAGGTGGTGATGTCCTTGGTGTCGGGCGAGACGCCCTGAAATCCGGCCACGATCGCGACGTTGCCCTCGACCACCGACGTCTCCACCCGTCCGGGCGTGATGTTGACGATCCGCGCCTTGCCGTGCACCGCCGTGGTCAGCACGCCGGCCTGCGATCCGGTGAACGACTCCGCCGGGTAGCCCAGCGACTGGATCGCCATGGCCAGCAGTGCCATCGAAATCCGCTCGCCGGCAGTGAGCAACATGTCGAACTCCCGGCCACTGGGTACCGGGACGATCTGCTCGGCGAGGTCGATCAACTCGTCGGTGGTGTCACCCATGGCCGAGACCACCACGACGACGTCATGCCCGGCACGCCGGGTGTCGACGATGCGTTCGGCGACTCGTTTGATGCGCTCGGCGTCAGCGACTGATGAGCCGCCGTATTTCTGCACGACGAGTCCCACTACCTACTCCAGTGACTGATCTGTTCGGGCATGGATGATTTGCTGCCAAGTCTAGTCGCCGCGCCCAATCGGATAAGCCCGCCCGCGAACCTCAGGCCACCCCGGCCGGCAGCCAACGCAGAAAAGCGCCGGCCCATCCCCCGGTAGGGGAAGGGCCGGCGCGTCAGCGACTTTGGGGTCAGTTGG
>JAVEEN010000203.1 GCA_030840445.1 Pseudonocardiales bacterium | reverse complement strand
CCAGCCCGCTACGTCACGCACGATCGCCGAAAGGCCGCTGGACTGGTCGGCGAGGTCGACCTGGTGCCCGAGTTTGCGCAGGCCTATCACTAGCGGATCGTGGTCGCCGTTGTCGGACGTGTCGATGGCTGGATGTTCACCGCCCACGTTCGTCTTCGGCGAGTTCGCGGCGCCGAAGTCCACCGCGGAGACCGCCTGCTGCGGGTCGAGGCCCCAATCAATCATTCCCACAACAGTTTTCACGACGAACTGGATGATCACCGAGCCGCCTGGTGAGCCCGCCACCGCGTAGAGTTTTCCGTGACCGCCGGGGGACTGGTCGAACACCAGCGTGGGCGCCATCGTGCTGCGTGGCCGCTTGCCCGGCTGGATTCGGTTCGGCACCGGTGCGCCGTCAGGCCCGACGGGCTCGGCCGAGAAGTCGGTGAGCTGGTTGTTGAGGATGAACCCGTCGACCATATGGAACGACCCGAAGGCCGATTCCACTGTCGTGGTCAGTGCGGCGGCATTGCCCTGGGCGTCGACGATGCTGATCTGGCTGGTGCCGTGTTCGGGTGTCGGCGGCGCAGGCGTGGCCGGCGGGCCGAACTCGCCCGGCTTCGCCGTGCCCATGGTGTGCTGCTCGGAGATCAGCGCTGCCCGGCCTGCCAGGTAGTCACTGTCGAGCAATGTGTTCGGCGACCCGCCCGGCAGCGGAACGAAATCGGTGTCGGCGACATACTTGTCGCGGTCGGCGTAGGCCAGGCGTTCGGCTTCGGAGATCAGGTGAACACCCATCACTGTGGGCTTGCCGCCGTTGAGGTCGACATCGGTGGGTTTGTGCTCGCCCATGGGGAAATGCTCGAGCATACCCAGCGTCGCCGCCACCGCAATGCCGCCCGATGACGGCGGCGGCATACCGCAGATCTCCTTGCCGCGGTAGGGAGTGCAGAGCGGCTCGCGCTTCTTGGCGGTGTAGCCGGACAGGTCCTCGGGCGTCATCAGGCTCGGGGTGCGGTCGCCTGCGGTGTCGGCGGCCGCTGCCACGATCGCGCGGGCGATATCGCCGGTGTAGAACGACTGCGGGTCGGATGCGATGACGCCCAACGTCTTTGAGTAGGCCGGGTTGGTCAGCCGGGTTCCCGAGGTCTTCGGGGTGCCGTCTGGATTGAGGAAGTAGGCCGACGCGTTCGGATCGACCTTCAGCTGCGGGGCTGCATCGGCAATCGCGGCGGCCAGCCGCGGGCTGATCTCGAAGCCGTCGTCTGCCATCGCCACGGCGGGGTTGAACAGGTCACGCCACGCGGTTTTGCCGTGCTCGGTGTGGACGTCCTGCAGCAGCCGCAGGATGCCGGGCACGCCAATGGAGCGGCCTGATGCCCTGGCGCCTGGCTTGGGCTCGGTGCGGTCGGCGTCGGAGATCCAGCGCAGGTAGTTCTCCGTGGCGGCCTTCGGCGCCACCTCGCGGCCGTCGTAGGCCTGTACGGAGCCCGCGGCAGCGTCGTAGTACAGCAGGAACCCGCCGCCGCCGATGCCGGAGGACTGCGGCTCCACCAGGCCCAGCACCGCCTGGGCGGTGACGAGCGCGTCGGCGGCGGTGCCGCCGTGGTCCAGCACCTCGCACGCCGCCTGGGTGGCCAAGGGGTTCGCGGTGACCACCGCGTAGTGAGCCGTCCGAACGGCCGTCATGTCCTTGCGGTAGCCGGTGGCGACCTCGGGGTTCGTGGAGATGTTCCGGGAGGTGGTCGCCGACCCGGTGGCCGGCGCCGCCGAGGTCTTCGGCGCCGGCTTGCCGTTCGGGATGATCGAACAGGGGCCAGCCACGGTGGTTGGCGGTGCGTTCTCCTGGGCGGCGCATCCGGCCAGTATCAGTACGACCCCTGCCAGCGGGGCCGCCGCCTTTCTCAAGGACGGGATCCGCATCACTCGACGGTAGTTCATCGGCATGGTCGGCCGGGTGCAGTCGGCCAGCCGACTTGGGCGCCCGACCTCGGTGTCGAGCGCGCTCGTCGAGTCGGGTCGGACCGCGGTACTAACCTGGGACCCGTGCCCGATCCAGCGACGTACCGACCGGCTCCGGGATCCATCCCCGTGCAGCCCGGCGTGTACCGGTTCCGGGATCCGCACGGCAGGGTCATCTACGTCGGCAAGGCCAAGAGCCTGCGCAGCAGGCTGAACTCCTACTTCGCCGACGTCTACGGGCTGGCGCCGCGCACGCGCCAGATGGTGACGACCGCGAGCAGCGTCGAGTGGACGGTGGTCAGCACCGAAGTCGAGGCGCTGCAGCTCGAGTACAACTGGATCAAGGAGTTCGACCCGCGGTTCAACATCCGCTACCGCGACGACAAGTCGTACCCGGTTCTTGCGGTGACGCTCAACGAGGAGTACCCCCGGCTCTTCGTCTATCGCGGGCCACGCCGCAAGGGGGTGCGCTACTTCGGCCCGTACTCGCACGCCTGGGCCATCCGCGAGACCCTCGACCTGCTGACCAGAGTCTTCCCAGCGCGGACCTGCTCAGCAGGGGTGTTCAAGCGGCACAACCAGATTGGCCGTCCCTGCCTGCTCGGCTACATCGACAAGTGCTCGGCGCCGTGCGTCGGCCGGGTCAGCGCCGAGGAGCACAGGGTGATCGTGCAGGACTTCTGCGACTTCCTGGCTGGCAAGACCGACCGGCTGGTCCGCGAGATGGAAAAGCAGATGAACGCCGCGGCCGAGGTGCTCGACTTCGAGCGGGCCGCCCGGTTGCGGGACAACATCGGTGCGCTCAAGCGCGCGCTGGAGAAGCAGACCGTGGTGTTCGGCGACGGCACCGACGCCGACGTGGTGGCGTTCGCCGACGACGACCTCGAAGCTGCCGTGCAGGTGTTCCACGTGCGCGGCGGACGGGTCCGCGGCCAGCGTGGCTGGGTCGTCGACAAGCCAGGTGAGCCAGGCGAATCCGGCCAGGAGCTGCTCGTCGAACAGTTCCTCACGCAGTTCTACGGTGACCAGGCCGAGCTCGGTGGAACGGGCGACGAGGCGACCAATCCGGTGCCGCGACAGGTGCTGGTTCCGGTGCTGCCCAGCAACGCGGAGGAGCTGGAGATCTGGCTGTCCGACTTGCGTGGATCACGGGTTCAGTTGCGGATACCGCATCGCGGCGACAAGCGGGCGCTCGGCGAGACGGTGCGCCGCAACGCCCAGGACGCGCTGGCTCAGCACAAGCTCAAGCGTGCCGGTGACTTCAACGCGAGATCGGCTGCACTGCAGAGCATTCAGGAGTCCCTGGGTCTTTCGGATGCGCCGCTACGCATCGAATGCGTCGACATCAGCCACGTCCAGGGCACCGACGTGGTGGCCTCCCTGGTGGTGTTCGAGGACGGGTTGCCCCGCAAGTCGGACTACCGGCACTACGCCATCCGCGAGGCCGCGGGCGGCGGCCGTTCCGACGACGTCGCGTCCATCGCCGAGGTGACGCGCAGGCGGTTCATGCGGCACGTCGCCGACGCGGATCGCCCGCTGGTCGCCGAAGGCAGATCGCGCAAGTTCGCGTATCCACCGAACCTGTTCGTGGTCGACGGCGGCGCCCCGCAGGTCAATGCCGCGGCGGCGGTACTCGGCGAGCTCGGTGTCACCGACGTAGCGGTGATCGGGCTGGCCAAGCGGCTGGAGGAGGTATGGGTACCGTCCGAGCCCGATCCGGTGATCATGCCGCGCAACAGCGAAGGCCTGTACCTCTTGCAGCGGATACGTGACGAAGCACACCGGTTCGCGATCAGCTACCACCGCAGCAAGCGGTCCAAGCGGATGACCACCTCCGCGCTCGACTCGGTCAGGGGGCTGGGGGAGCACCGGCGCAAGGCGCTGGTCACCCACTTCGGCTCGCTGGCCCGGTTGAAGCAGGCCAGCGTCGAGGAGATCACCTCGGTGCCTGGGATCGGCGTGGCCACGGCGAAGGCGGTACTGGAAGCGCTGGGCGTGCCAGCCGAATCGGGCGCGCCCGACCCGATCATCGACCATGATCGGAGCACAGCATCGGGATGACGGAGTCGGGGAATGACGCGCAGCGAGAAGCCGGAGGCGGATCGCGCATGACGGAGCAGTTGC
>JAVEEN010000153.1 GCA_030840445.1 Pseudonocardiales bacterium | reverse complement strand
AGTTAGACAGTCCCCTCGCCGACGGGAATCGTTCAAGCGCGGGACCCGAACCCGTGCCACCCAGGGACTCTCGCCCCGAGCCGCTCGGTGCTCCCGATGTCGAGCACTACGACGGACACTCCCGGGGCGAGTGGCTCCCCCGGCATGTCGCAGCCCTGGTAATCGCCGCGGGACGGACCATCGGCTGACGACAGGTATCGCCGTCATGGCGACCCCCCAAATTGGGTGGCGCCGCTACCCCCTGAATAGGGCTTCTTCACAGCGACCGAACAGACGAGTGTTCCCCGCGTACAGCCGCTGAGAGTTCGGGGGAACCCATGCGCCTGCACCGCATTCATCGTCCACCTGGCACACGAGTGACCATGCTCCGGGCGCTGCCACGCCGCGCCACCTCGCCGTCCGACAGCGTGCACACGGTATTCGCGACCAGGTTCCGGCGACTGCTCGCCGGCTTGCTGGCAACATTGCTCGCCGCGGTGATCCTGCTGCCCTTCACCTCCGGCACCGCCTGGGCCACACCGACCGTCTCCCTGATCAGTGGCGAGATCGAGCAGTTGACGCTGAACACACCAGGTGATGTGTGGTCCGGCGGCTGGATCCAGGTCGGTGGTCAGGCGGTAGTGCTGCCGCGGAACTTGCTGATGGACTTGCCCGCCAATCGGCTGAGCCTTGAGCAGCTGTTCGCCGCGGCACCCGGGCCGTGCGCCGATCGCGGGGAGAGTGGACTTGCGAAGTCCGACGTCTGCAATATCACCGGCGTTGGAGGCTTCGCCACGATCCAAGCCAATCGCACGAACGCCGGTGACGTGGTAGCCGGAGACGTCTTCATCGAGAAGGGCCGTGAGATCGTCAGCGGCGCGGTCAGCTACGTCAATGTCGATGACGGATACTTCCGCGTCAACGGCACCAGCGGCAGCGGCGCCGACGGCACCATGGTTCGCCTCAATGACCCCACAGGTCGGCACACCGTCCAGCGTGGGGCCGGCTGCCCGGCTGCCTCGAGCACCAACTGCAGCCCCGACCCTCGCTTCGCCCTCGACGCCGACAACTACACCGCGGCGTTCTCCACCGGCTACCCGATGTGCATCCCGAGCACAGTGCCGCGGCCCTTCACCGACACCCTGGACGTCAACCGAAATGGTGACGTCACCGAGCAGCTGACCGCGCAGTCCCTGCCGGATGGGACCGGCGACCTGCTGTGCCCGGACACCAACCGCAACCTGTTCAACGAGGCGGTCGACTCCCGGCTCCTGGCGCCGCTGCTCGTCGGTGATCATGTCACTGTGCGCGGCAATCTCGAGTCCGTCGCCGGGGTGCGGTTCCTGTCCGCATTCGCTACCAAGATCGGCACCGCGCTGAGCACGACCAACGGCCCGGATCAGCCTGATTACACCGTGATCGACTCGATGTTCATCGACGCGCCGGCATTCCAGCGGGTACGCATTCGTGATCAGTTCCTCGGTGCGAGCACCGAGGCCGATTCCGATGTCGTGCTGTGGTCGGTGCACCGGGACCCAGTGGACAACAAGGCCCACGACTTCCCGCTCGGATCGGTCCTGGGTTGTGAGACCGTCGCCGGTCCGCTGACCTGCCGCCGCGTGCTCGGGCCCAACACCTTCCGTATCCGGCACGACACACTGTTCGCCGCGAACACCGCGAAGAACGCCAAGCTCAGCGCCTGCAGCCAGCTACGAGCCGATTTCCGCTTCCAGAGCATGAACATCTGCCCCGACGGCGGCACGACCGCCGAGGAGTTCGGCATCCTGTCCCCGCTTCCGCATGAGGTGCAGGCCAGAACCGGACGCAAGATGGCCGACCTGGCTCTGACGGGGGGCGGTGTGCTCAAGACCATCGACATCAACGCCCGCAACGCGACGAATGGGCAGTTCCTGTACCCGATGGGCATTGGCCTCGGCGGCATCGAGACGCCGAACTTCGCCGAGATAGACATCAACCAACTGGGCACGCCCACCAGCTTCGACGGTATTCCGTGGAATCTGGATCGCCGGCTGTCACCGAACGGCTGCGTCGAACAATGCGAATCCACCCCGCAGCCGCTCGATCCGTTCCCGTTCTCCGGCTTCGACCCGAGAGTGCAGAGCGGTATCCCGGAAATGCATTACAACGATCCGAACTACACCGCGAGTCAGCTCAACCGACTACCGAACCGCATCCTGTCCTACGTAGATCCCACCCTGAACAACTTCAACGGTGACGCCACGCTGCTTTCCTGGCCACCGGTGGACCCCGCAGCGGTCGGAGCACCGCCACCGCCACCAGTGCCGGGAGCGACCCGCGCGCTCATCACCGGTCTGAGCCCGGCCACCGGACCGGAAGGCACGCTCGTCACCCTCGATGGTGTCGGACTTGCTGGTGCCAGCGCAGTCAGCTTCGGTGGTGTCCCGGCAACCACGTTCAACGCGGTGTCGGACACGCAGGTCACCGCGCAGGTGCCCGCTGGCGCGGTCACCGGACCGGTCGCGGTCACCACACCGGGCGGACTGCTTACCAGCGCCGTGCGCTTCACGGTGGTGCCGCCGCCGACGGTCACCGGCATCACGCCGTCCAGCGGGCTCCCGGGTACGGCCGTGACCGTGACCGGCACCGGGTTCAGCACCGCAACGGTGCTAACCGTGAGTGGCTCCGCGACGGCCTTCACGGTGCTGTCGGACACGGCCATCCGCACGACCGTGCCGACAGATGCGGTGACCGGGCCGATTTTGGTGACCAATCCGGCCGGCACCGCAACCAGTCCAGCCGATTTCACCGTCACGCCATCGCCTGCGGCGCCGCGGGTGACGGGCTTCGCTCCCAGTAATGGCTCTCCTGGCACCGCGGTCACGATCATGGGAACCGGGCTGCAGACCACTCAGGCGGTCTACTTCGGCGGCGTGCCGTCGTTGTTCTTCACCGCTGCCCCGACGTCGGTCACCGCCATCGTCCCGCCCGGAGCGTTGACCGGGCCGGTCAGCGTCGCGACCGCCGGCGGTGGCGACGCCAGTCTGGCGTTCTTCCAGGTGACAGCGGCGGGTCCGGTACCGGCCGCACCGCTGATCACCGCGGTCACCCCCGCCAATGGTCCGGCCGGCGCCCAGGTCCTGATCACCGGGACCAACTTCGTCGGTGTCAGCACGGTCACCTTCGCCGGTAAGCCCGCGATCTTCCAGCAACTGCCGGCCGGGCTGCTGGCCGTCGTACCCAACGGCGCGAGCACCGGAGCGGTTGTCGTCACGACGACGCTCGGCGGGTCCGGCATCGCGCCGGTGCAGTTCACCGTCACACCGGCACCGCCAGCGGACATCAACCCGGCCATCACGTCCTTCAGCCCTGCCAGCGGCGTGCCCGGAACAACTGTGATGATCACCGGGGTGAATCTCGCCGGGACCATGGGGGTGTCGGTCAACGGCACACCGGCCCGCTCGTTCACCGTGCTCTCCCCCACCGCAATCAGCTTCGTCGTCGACACCGGCAGTATCTCGGGAGCCATCCTCGTCGACGCGCCGGCAGGTATCGCGCTCAGTGGTACCGACTTCTCTGTCATCGCGCCGGTCCCCTCGATCGGCTCCTTCACGCCGGCAAGCGGGATGATCGGCACGAAGGTGGTTCTCACCGGCAGCAACTTCGGCCAGGTCAGCGCGGTGACCGTCGGCGGCGTAAAGGCAGTTTCGTTCGTGGTGAATTCTGCGACCCGTCTGACCCTGGTCGTCAGCGGCGGGACCCGGTCGGGGCGGATTCAGGTCAGAACCCTGGGCGGGCTTGCCACCAGCGTGTCCAGCTTCACCTTTATGCGGGCACCGAAAATCGGCTCGTTCAGCCCTGCGCGGGGAAAGACCGGTACCAAGGTCGTAGTCACCGGCAGCAACTTCAGCCAGGTCAGCGCGGTGACCGTCGGCGGCGTGCGAGCGGCCTCGTACGTGGTCAACTCCCCGACTCGGCTCACGGTCCGCATCGGCGGGACGACGAGGACAGGGCGAATTCAGGTCAGGACCAGGGGCGGCCTCGCCACCAGCACCACCGCGTTCACCTTCACACCGGCACCGCAGATCACCTCGTTCTCGCCGAGCTCCGGTGTGCGGGGCACCAAAGTCGTCATCGCGGGAGCCCACTTCACCGGGGCCAGTGCCGTGACGGTAAGCGGCATCCGAGTGCGCTTCTTCGTCGTCAACTCGCCGATTCGAATCAGCTTCGTACTTGGCGGCCCGACGCATTTCAACACCGTCGAAGTAACCACACCGGGTGGATCGGCGATCCGCTCTACAAACACCTTGATGAAAAGGACTGTCTGATGAGCCCCTGTCCATTTGCCGGAGACCGAGGTTCCGGACCCAAACCGACCTACCCGTCTCCGCCGGCTACCGACCAGACACCTGCCCTGCGCCTCGAGCCCGCGAGCGACAGCGACGCCATCGTGAACGACCCGCCGTCGCGGCGCACGATGCTGCGCGCCGGGGTAGTAGCCGCCGCGGTCGCGACGCTGAGCGGTTTGGATCTCGCCTCGCCGGTGCAGCGTCAGGCCTTCGCCGCACCAGTTGCGTTGCCCGACATCCAGTTCGCGATCGGCTCCTACCTGGCACCGGCCGTACGGATGACCGAAGCGGGCGCACCGGCGGGCGGCACCCTGTTCGGCTTCGGACCGGTTTACACCTTGTTCCTCACCGCGAAACTCACCCGCACGCCGACGAAGGCCGACCGGCTCGTCCTCGAACAGGCCCTTCGGACCATCGAGGCCCGCTATGCGTTCAGCGCCAGCGGGGTATTCAGCCACATCTCCTATGGCGTGCCGTACTTCAACAAGCTTCCGGGAGGACTTCGAGGGCCGTTGGTTTCCAAGCACATGCCCAAACTGGTCGACGACGACACCCGCCAGGCGCTCGAAGAAGCGGTGCCCGGGCCCACTGACGTGCACTTGTCCAATCCTGCGATCAGCAAGCCACGGTTCAACGTGCCGGTGCAGATCGAGGGCAACGACGTGCTCATCACGCTGCGCAGCGACCTCAAGGACAACCTGTACGACGTTCGTAACTGGCTTTTCGGCAGCAGCGTGCTGAAGAAGGCAAGGGTCCCCGCTCCGGCCTTCAACCGGCTTTTCACGTGGACATCGTCGCGGCTGATGTTCGGCGGACGTGGGCTGCCGCGCAGGATCGCCGATGCGGAGAAGTTGCCGTACGCCAGCTACGTGCATCCGGATTCCCCCATGTGGATGGGATTCGCCGATATGGTGGCTGACGCCTTCGGGCCGCCGGCGATCTGCACGTTCCAGGGCAACCGGTCGGCTCGACTCACCACCGAGACTGGCACCGGCTACTTCGCGAATAGTTCCATCCAGGTCCTCAATCATGTGATTCTCGACCTGGAGGAGTGGTATTTGACGAACGGAAGCGAGATCCTCCCGCGAAATACCGATGTCAGCTACCTCGAGCGTGCCCAGTACATGTACCGGCCCAACGACCCGCCGGCGTTCGGGCGAGCTGACCAGTTCACCGACGGGGGCGGTCCGACATTCTTGCCGAACGTCTACCAGGGCGTCGACGATGCGCGCGACGGTTGCATGTTCGGCAGCTACCAACCGGGCGGGGATCCGGCTACGCCGGGTGTCAACTCCGCGCACAAGATTCTCGGCCACATCTCGACATTGCAGCGGTCTTCCCGGGCAGCTGATGGCACGCCGCTGCACATCCGCGTCGACGGGCCGGGCTACGACGCCATGGACGTGCCCGACGGCAGCAATCAGCCCAAGCTGCACTTCTCTGCCCTGGTACCGACCGCCGACCTGTTTCGGCGGATGCGGATTAGCCAGGCCTCCGCCGACCTCGCCGAGGAGTTCAGGGTGGAACGCGGCGATCAAGGCCTGGAGCACCGGATCACGGCGACCCGGCGGCAGAACTTCTTGATGCCCCGCAGGCGCAACCGATCATTCCCGCTCCTCGAACTTGTTCCCGGACACTGACCGCTTTGGACGAACACAAGTTCAACTCAGCCCTGATACTGGCCGGCGTCGTGACCGCGGCGGCCGTCAGGTATCTGCGGTGGATCCTGCGCGCCGGCAAACTCGCTCCCGTCAACCTGACAGTATCGGCCGGGTTCTACGCCGCGTTCGGTATTGGGTTGTTGGTCGCGGCCTGACCCGCCCCGACCCGGGTGGCCAACTCGCAGCCAACACGGTCCTGCAGCGCGCCGTCTCAGATTGCGATGGCGGGCTCGTCCGGGTTGCCGAGTACTGGAATCCTGGGCTCTGCGCCAGCCTAGCCATGATGCCGCCCGGGACAGGTGATTGGAGATCAGAAACGTGGCCGGTCGTCGTATCGGTGCGCGCGGCGGCCCGCGCCTTTCTGTCTCCGGTCGGCCGAAAAGGGTGTGGCGTCCCGGTGGAGACAGCGGGCTTATACCTACTGATCGTCGCACTGCAACCTCACCCCGTCCCGTCCGACGTCTGCCTCGGGAGTCGAGCGACAGGAGCCCTCGGGCCCACGCGCAGAGCGGTACCACCTTAGTCAGCCGTCGGGCCGCAGCCTGGGCCACCGGGTGCGACGGCGTGGAGCGGGAGTCGCGCCTGTCCGGTCGGCCGCGCTGCTGGCGTGGAGGGGCAGATCGATCTCGATGGAGGTACCACCGTTGCTGGAAGAGTGGACCTTCATGTGTCCGCCGAGGTCCTCCACGGCATCACGCAGCAACTGCAGCCCGAAGTGGCCCTCAGCTCGACGATCGATGCCGGTGGCCGGTAATCCGACACCGTCGTCCTGCACCCGCAGGCTCACCGTCACATCGTCACCGGTAAGTGTCAACGCGGACCGGCTGGCATGGGCGTGCTTCGCTATATTTTCCAGGCATTCCCGGACGCAACGATAGATCGTCGCCGCTGTCGCAGGACTGGGATCGGTGTCAAGTGCCACTGTCACCAACACCGTGATACCAGCGGCGGAACGCAACTTCGCGGTCAGATTCTCCACCGCTACGTTCAGCCCGGCAGCAGTCAGATCGGGCGGGTACAGGTCAATCATCAACGTCCGGAGGGAATACACGGATCGCTGCACGATATCCGAGATCGTGCCCACCAGCCGGTGAGATGTTGCATCCGCGTCAGACGGCAGGGTGTCGGAGAGCGTGCCCGCGGCGAAGCCGGCCGCGGCGAGATCGGGGACGACGCCATCGTGAAGGTCCCGTGCGATGGCCCGGCGTTCCCGCCCGGACGCGGCGAGCGCGTTCTTCAACAGCCTGCTTCGCTCCTCCTGCGCCCGGCCGACGCGGCGGACCAGCCACACCGACACGGGCAACTGAGTGATGAGAAGAATCAGCAGAGCCAGCAGGGCGAAGGGTACGAGTTCGGACCTGAGTTCCTTCTCCGAAGTCAGCACCCGCGCGTCGGTCGAGTACAGCTCGAAGGCGAGTTTGGTGCCATCGTCGAGTACCAACGGCGTGTACACCTCGATCAGGCGTTGATAGCCGTTCTCAGTTACGTTCTCAGGGTCTTTCAGGTCGGAGATGGCCGCGCTGTTCTTCTGCCCGTCGATCGTCGCAGCCACGTCGGCGTGCAGTGGGAACTTGCGGCCGATCGCGTCATGATCGTCGGAATAGATGACGGTGCCGTCCCGTCTCCACACCTTGACTCGCACCAGTGAGCCGTCACGACTGCGTATCCGCACCGCGTTGTCGAGTCGCCGGGTCGCGTCCACACTGCCGTTCATGACCGCCGGCAACAACGGCGCGAACACGGTGTTCCCCACCACGTGAGCACTGCGCAAGGCCTCTGCAAGGGCGTCTCTGCGAGCAATGTGCCCGGCGACGAGGGAGGCTCCGGTCGCCACCACGGCGAAGGCGATGCAGGCCGTCACGACGAGCGCCACGACAGCACGGCCGACCGCCGAATCGGGTACCCTCAACCACTTCCGCGCCGGAGCGGGCTCAGCGATCATTACTGACGTCGATGAGTCCGAGGCGCTGGGCTTTGACCACGGCTTCCAATTGCGTTCGAGCACCGAGCTTGAGGTGGATGGTCTTCACGTACCCGCGGCAAGTGTTCACGCTGATATCCAGAATACGAGCGATTTCCTCGACCTTCGCACCCTTGCCCATCAGTGACAGGACATTGGTTTCTTGAGCGGTCAGCTTTCCGATGAGCTCTGGCTGGGGCTGGGAAGGCAGGACGACCTCGTAGATCGAGGGCGCGACCAACATCCCGCCGTGCTTGGCGTCTCGAAGAATCGTCAGCATTTCGGTGAGTGATCCCGACTTCGGCGCGAAGGCACTTGCGCCGGCCTGGGAGGCCTTGGCCACCCAGGACGGATCCAGGTGGGCCGACACCACCACGATGATCGCCTGGGGAACCGCCTCACGAATGCGGCGGGTGATCGACAGGCCACTCTCGGCTCCGAGCTGGATATCCATCACTACCACGTCGGGATTGGTCCGCACGGCAAGATCGAGCGCCGCAGCCCCCGTCGCCGCGGTACCGACGCACTCGAAATCGGGTTTCGCATCCAGCGCATCGGCCAGCAGTTCGGCGAACGTAGTGTGGTCATCGACCACCAGAACCCGTGTCACCGCTTGGGCATACTGAATTTCGTCGTCCATCTGCGCCACCGTCATTGGTCATCGCCCCCCGGCGTCGATGCCCTGAACTATCTCACTGCCATTTGCGAGATGTCCTGCGATCAATGTAAAGGTGCTGTCAATAGGGCAGAGACTTATCGGTTGGCCGCCCCGTATTGGGGACTGGTCATACGGGCCAGATTCCAGGACCCTGGAGACGTTCACCCACCCTTCCCACCAGCCCGGGAGACACCGATGATCCGAGTACTCGTGGTCGACGACCACGAGTTGGTCCGCGAGTCCGTGAGCATCGCGCTGCTCGCTGCGGGCGGCATCGACATCGTGGGCACCTGCGCCGACGGCTACGAGGCTGTCCTCGCCGCAGCACAAACGCACCCCGATGTGATCCTGATGGACCTGTCCATGCCGAGGTTGAACGGTCTCGATGCGACCCGGCAACTCCTCAAGCAAGATCCGGCGCTCCAGGTCGTCATCTTCACCTCTGCCGCCGACGGACCGCAGGTGACGGACGCGTTGAAGATCGGTGCGGTGTCCTGCGTATTCAAGGGCGCCGGGACGGCCGAGGTCGTCCGGGCCGTGCGGGCAGCGGCACCCCTCGGCTAGCGGTCGGCCCCACCCATTCTCGTCCGTATGTCTGTCGTCCGTGTCCGTGGCAACCTGATGCAACGTACAGAACTCGACACCGCCGCGGCTGTAGTCCACGACGGTGTCGAGTTCGATTGGCTTGTCCGCTGACGATCAGGGCGTGAACGGCACCCGCCAAACGTGGCCGCGGCCACCGCGTGCGCCGGCCGTGGCGTCCTCGGTGATCAGCAGCGAGCTGTCGCGCGGGTCTACTGTCAGACCCTGAGCGAACGAGAATCCCGTTTTGCCACCGGGAATCATCGTCGTTTCAGCAGGACGGGTACACGTGGTGCTGCACCACACCGTGGCCTCGGGCGAGCCGGTGGCCGGCACGTTGCCCTGCGTCACGTAGACGACGCCCGGCGAGCCGGCCGGGTTGGCCGCCGTGATGGTCGTGGCGTCGAAGCGGAAGATCGTCGCGTTGGCACCACCGGGAGAGGAGGAGATGTAGACCAGGTTGCGTGCCGGATCAGAACCGATGCCGGCGACGAAGACCGGCGCGGGCGTGACCAGGAAATTCAACGCGACCGTGGGACACGGTGTGATGGTGCCTACTGCGGCACAGGGTTGGCTGACGTCGACGTAGGTCGCGGCGTTGTTCTCCGGCAGGAACAGCCGGTTGCCCACCATGGCCATCGTGCCGTTGATGCCCTTGGAGGGTCCACCGACCTTCTGGGCCTGCGTCGTGGCGATGACGTCGACCGTCTGGGAACGCGGATCCCCACCGATCCCGTTGATGCGCCGGATTCCGCCATCGACGAGGTCCCCGACGTAGAGCGCAGTGCCCTCCGGGCTCAACGCGGTGGAGTTGGTCTTGAGGTTGTCCATCAGGCCCGGAGCCATCGCCGTCGGTGTGGACACCGTCTCGGTAGTCGGATCGAAGGTCAGCCGCCAGACGCCGGGACTGCGAACGGCATTGTCTGGGACGTAGACGTAGTGGGTGCCATCGGCATTGGCCCGTGGGTCATAGGTCGCCTGGCCCGGCGAGCCGATCGTGAATCCCGGATCACAGACTGCCGAGTTGATCGCGACAAGCCTCGCGCCAGGGATCGGATCGAGCCGGCAGAAGCCCTGCGAGTGGTCAGAACTCCACCAATGCCCGCCGAGGGATCCGGGCATGAAGGTCACGCCGCCCTTGGGAGCGGTGATTCCGTGCCCCTGCAGGTTGGCCACGGGCTGCACGTAGCTGAATCGATCGGCCGGTACCGCCGGACTGGTGCTACCGGCGGCGGTGACCTGTACGTCGACGGTTCCGGTCCCCGCCGGACTGACCACGGTGCAGGTGCCGGAATCGGCGCAGGTGACTGACGTCGCGGCGTTGGGCCCGAAACTGACCGTGGTCGGCGTGCCCGCCGGGTCAGTCAGGTTCGCCCCGGTGATCGTGACGGTGGTGCCGCCTGCCGAAATGCCGGCACTCGTGCTGATCGACGTGATCGACACGGCCGTCGGTGGCGGCGGTGTCGTGTAGGTGAACACGTCGGCGGCGGTCTCGGCGCCGGTCTGGCCACCGCCGTTGGTCACGGTGACGTGAACGGCCCCGCCACCGGCGACGGCCGGACTGGTGACCGTGCACGTAGTGGCGTTGGCGCAGGCGACGCCGCTTCCTGACGCGGGACCGAACTTGATCGTCGGGATGCCACCGGTGTTGAGATCGGTGCCCGTCACCGTCACCACGGTGGCGCCGGTTGTCGGGCCGGTCGACGGTGCGATGGCGGTGACCGTCGGAGCCGCCGCCGTGAACGGAACCCTCCACAGATGAGCCTGTGCGTTCGCGACGATGGTCAAAGCCGCGGTGGGGTCGTCACCGACGTACACGTCACCGTTGGGCGCCAGCCCGAGTCCGGTGATGCTCGCGTACTGATTGCGCGACTGGTTGTCGAAACCGGCAATGTAGGTCGGCACCGTGGTCGAGTACAGCGTTTCTGCCTTGTTCGACAGGGTGAAGGCGAGCACCTGGGCCGGCAGGTTGCGCGGCGAGTCGCCGATGTAGAGGGTCGTGCCGTCGGTGGCCACGCCGGTCGGGAAGAAGCTGGCCGTCTGGCCTGCGCTGTTGGTGACCGTCACAGCGTTGCATTGGGCCGGTGCCCCGCATGCCGGACGGCCGGCAGTCCCGGTTATGTCGGCGATCATCGAAAGGCCGACGCCACCGATCTCGCCGAGGTAGAGGTCGGCATGGCGTACGCCGGCGCCGTCGGTTCGATTTGCCATCGCGAAGCCACCGGAGGAACCACGCCCGTCGGAGGTCGACCCGACCTGGTTGATCACCGGCGCCACTCCCGCGCGCAGTGCCGCCGGATTGGCCACTCTCATCACGTCACCGGACTTGATGTAACCGACGAACAGAGAGGTTCCGTCAGGGGAAATGGCAACGGATGCGGCCCGGCCACCACCCTTGCCACCGCCGACGGAGGTGTTGTTGGGCACCTGGATAGCCAGCGGGTTGCTGATCCCTTCCTGCGCCGGGTTGTAGTCGTAGCGCAAGACCTGAACGCTCGTAGTGGATTGATCGGAGACGTAAACCTTCTGATTCAGCGGGTCGTAGGCAGCCTGGCCCGCCGTCTTGGCGTTGCCCACGCAGCGGCTTGTCTGGAAGCCGTTGGCGGTCGGGTCCACGCGACAGAATCCGAGGACGGCGTCCGGCGTCCAGAAGTGGCCCGGAGTGCCCGCAGGACCCGGAAGCCATACGCCACCGGCGGGTTTGGTGAGCGACGCCAGGACGGTCGTTCCGTTGGTAGCCGCCTGAGCCGAATGGACCTGGGCGACACCCATCCCGGCAGCCAGGATCGCGGTCGCCGCGACCACGCTGAGTCGCCGGAATCGTGATCTCGATTTGTGTGACATGACAGACCTCTCAGTGTTGTCGAAACGTGTCGGCGTCACGCACGCCGGCGGATTGAGGTGGGCGACCCGGGCCGGGGGAAGCCCGAGTCGCCCACTACCTAGAACGCCCGTTCAGCAGGGGCTGTTGTCCACTCGGCGGATCGGACAGGTTCCCGCCGGGGTAGGCAGCACGCGCTGAATACCCCACATACCGATCTGGGTGAACGGCCGCCGCAGATCGCCGTAGAAGTAATCACCTGCGGATTGCTGCGTTCCACCGGCGCCCCCGACGACCCAGGCGTTGATCGACTCCCACGGCCCGAGGCCCTGAGCCGTCGTCCAGTTCGAGTTCTCCAGGAAGCTGTCCTCGGCCCACCTCAGGCCACCGAGACTGAATACATGAGCGTTTTCGCTTCCCGGCGCGACCAGGACGTGGACCACCTCCGGGTCACCGACATAGCTCGTCAGATAGGGCACCGAACCCGGATTGCGGAACGAGCCGGGTCCGTCTCCCGCCGGAGCCGCCTGGTAGTTGAGGAGGGTCTTTCCCACCTCGGCGTTCGTCGGATAGGGCATGAAGTCCTGACCGATCTTCGGATCATCGTCGGCGATGATCGTGGTGAAATCACGGTAATCAGGCGTTACGGCACCTGGTACGTGCACCAGCACCTGGGTTCCGATGTCGCGAGACGCACCCGATACCGGATCGCTGAACGTGGTGCGTTGCCCGGGTAGCGTGCTCGCCGGTGAGACCACCACGGCTCCATACAGCCCGGATTTCGGGGTGTCTGCCCCGGCGAGGTCGGCGATGCTCGCCGTGCCGATGCGATCGCTCGTTACGTAGTAGGTGTAATCGCGGGTGGTTTTCGGTGCGGTGTTCTGATCGGTCGAGAAACCGACGTTGACGCCACCGGAGCCGGCCGTCCGGCTGAGCTTGCTGACCGAGAATCCCACCGGTGCACTGCGCTGGTTGGCCAGGTGGACCGTGACGCATTCGCCGGCTATCGCGTGCAGCACCAACGGCTCGAACTTCTTGGTGCCGGTCTTGATGGCCGTAACGTCGGCGGAGGGGACGAAGGCGGTCTTGGATCCGCTGAAGGAACCCGGCGTGTCGATTGCGGTGACCGAGAACTGGTGGCTCGGAGCGCCTGTCGGACACGGGTAGCCGGGGCCGGCGGTGGGCGGGGGCGCGAGACCGGTCATCGTAGGTAGCGTGTAGTCACCCGAGGGGCCAGGCACCGAACCGCCCAGCGGCTGCAGGTCCGTTACCTTGCCCGGCAGCACCCGCACGATGCCCCAGGCACCTTGTTGAGTGCGTCGCTCGTCGCCGTTGAGGTAGAGGTAGTCACCTGCTGCCATCTTCAGGTCGGGCCGCTCGCCGTTGAAGACGAGCGTGTACTTCTCGCTTACCCCGTAGTGGATCGTGTCGATGATCGAGCCGTCGGGTGAATTGTCGTGGCCGTAACGGGGCTCGAGCAAGCTCTGGCCGCCCTGCAGGTGCAACGTATCGATCGATGGGCCGACGTTGATGGTTCGGATCACCAGTGGATCGTTGGGATACATCCGCGGAAGGGGCGTTAGCGGATCACCGTACTTGAACGAGCTGAATCTGTTGGCCGCATCGAGCCGAGCTGCCAACGGGTTGGCGCGCAGGTTCAGGGTCGAGTAATCGGACTTGTCGTTGTCGTCGATCGTCCACAGTGCCAACTCCCGGAAGCTGCCGGTGACCAGACCCGGCGCCAGTGGGTTGGAAGTGTGGATGTCGACCAGCGTGCCCGAGTCGACCTGCTTACCGGTGACCGGGTCGTGGTAGGTCGAGCCCGATGGCTCGACGATGAGCTGGCCGACCAAGCCGTGGCCCCAGCCGTGGATGCCGTCGACATGATCGTGCCAAAAGATGTTGTCGAGGACCACGTCGGGGTACCACCGGTACTGGATGAACTCCGAGCCGGCCCATTCGCTCGCGGCGTGATCGGATTGCAGTCCGTCAGCGAGGGTCACAGTCTTGGCCGCGACATCCACGGCCACGATCTGGTGGATGTCTATGCCGTCCGTACCTTCGCCGACGGCGATCCAGGGCTTGATCGGGTTGCCGTTGGAGTCGGTCCCGATGAACTTCGTCACGCTGGACAGCTGTAGAACTAGGCTGCCCTTTCTGGCCTCGGCGACCAGTTGGGAATCCGACACCTGGTACGGGCGGACGGAGTGTTCGAAGGCAAAGCCGGCGCTGACGCCGTCCGAGCCCTGGACGTCGAACTGGACGTGGTGAATGTGCATGGTGGTCTTGGACCAGCCGTCGAAGGCCGACGAGTCGGGGATCTCATTGGTGAGCGTGACGGCGCCGCACTCCCCCTGGTTCATTCTGATCGCCAGTGGATCATCGGGCATCGTGTCGTCCAGGACGGTCTTCTTGTCCTTGGCCAGGACAAAGATCTTGCCTTCCGGATCGACCAGTGTCGGGCTGCGGCGAATCGACTTGCCGATGGCCACCACGTTGAAGGTGTCCACCTTCCGGCCGTTCGGGCACAGGCCATCACTGCGCTTGGCCCACGGATCGGTGGCCGACTTCGCGTTCTGGGCCGTGTTGTTGCCCAGCCAGGGCGCTCCGGTGTGACCCGCTGGTGTGAACGGCGGGCGCTTGCCGACGTTCGTCCGGAACAGCGGGTAGGCCGGACGCCCGTTTGTTTGGTCGAACAGGATTTTCGGACGGGTGCCGATCAGGTTGCCCGCATCGACCGCGAGAGCGTTGGGTTGCCCCGCGATGACGTTCGCTGAATCGGCCGTCTGGGTCGGATCGAGCGGTGCACCGAGGTAAACCGGCGCATCCGGCGTTCCCGAAGTCTTCCAATCCCAAACCGTCGGATCCTGTCCGGACTGCGGGATACCTGAGGGTGGCAACTGAGGCCGGATCCAGTCGTCCAGATTCTCTTTGGTGATGGTGGTGTCGTTGAAGGTCTTGCCGATCAGCTGGCTCGAGTCGACGGCGGGAAGCGGCGCCGGTCGGTCGGGCAACGGGACCAGGTCTGACTGGAGGGTCGAGTAGACCCGCCAGAAGCTCCACATCCCGGAGACGTAGTGCTTGGCGATGTGACAGTGGAAGAGGAAGTCGCCTGAGGATTGCTGTACTCCGCCGGCACCGCCTTCGATCTCGAGGTTGTAGGACTCGCCAGGGCCCATGGACTGCGAATCGAGCCGTTGTGACGGCGAGAGCTGGGTCTCGGGGTCCTTCCGCAGGCCGGTGTCGGCATAGTTGTAAGTCGTGTCGGCGACGGGGTTGTACCGCCACCGGTCACCGCCGCCGTGCAAGTGGTAGATGTGGAACTTCTCTCCCCCGGCGTGCAGCAACCGGATCTTCGTGGGGTCAGAGAGGTAGCCGCGCGGCATCGGGGTGGCCGGTTCGCCAAAGGTGTACGAACTGTAGGCGTGCGACTTCTCCTTGGAGAACTGCAGTAACCGGTTGCGGAACGGTTCCGATCGGTAGTTCAGGGCGAACGCGCCGGGCCGGTAACTGCCCGTCGTCTCGTCGACCTGAGGTACGTTCTTGTTGAACTTGTCCAGCACGGTCTCGTTGTCGTTGCCGATCTCGTGGTGGAGCAGCGCGGCTTCACGGAACCCGCAGGTGGCGACCGAGCGCAGGGCCGGCATGCATGCGACGTCGGTACCCGCCGGCTTGATGATGGCTTCCCACCCCGAGTCCAGCGGCACGCCGGTCTTGCTCGCATTCCAGTAGGTCGATCCGGGTGGTTCTATCACCAGTGCTCCGAACAGCCCATGGTTGACGGCCGATCGGTACCCGGGACCCGGATGCAGGTAGTGCGCGCCTTCCATGCGTGGGTCCTTCGGGACAGCGAAACGGTAGGACATGCTCGCGCTCCGCGGCACGGACGATGACGGGTTGTTACCAATGGAATCCCCTGAGGAGGACGTGTTGAACTCCAAGCCGTCGATGTGGATTCCGTAGTCTCCACCGCTGGCAGTGTTGACGTACCTGATCTCGACACAGTCGCCTTCGTTGGCGCGGATCACCAGCGCCTGGATCGGATCATCGCGCAGTCCGATCGACACCTGCTGGGTGCGCTGTTCGTCAGCGATCTGACCCAGCTTGGAGTTCAGGGCATACATCTTGCCCTTAGGGTCATGATCGCCGTAGCGGTTCAGTGGAATATTGACGTCAAGCGCTGTGATGTCGAAGGATCGGGTTACCGTACCGCCGGACAGACACGTGGCAGCGGTGCTGGAGGGACCGGCCACTGCTGGCTGGCTACTCGAGACGAGAGTTGAGCTGGCCACGATGGCAAGGCCGAGACCGCCGATCAGAGCCGCATGCCCGCTTCCCGCAAAGTCCCGGACTCGCAGGCGTTGCAGGCACAACACGACATATGCCACGGGCATCATGACGGCTAGCCCGGTGAGTGCGTCCCCGGCCAGCGCGGTCACCGGCAGACCGGCCGGAGCTGTGCCGCCGAGAACCGCTCGCACCAGGTGGGCGGACGCGAGTGCGGTGGCGGCTGTCGGAGCGACGGTAACCGCGCTGAACCAGGTCGGCAGGGCTCGCGGACCATACCGGCGACGCGCAGCCAGCAGGGTGGCCGGGACGGCGATTAGTACCGCGGGGAAGACAACGGCGAGATTTGCCAATGTCTCGCGGGTCATCGCGATACCGGGCGCGGTGCGGCCCGCGGTCAGGCGGGACTGGAAGGCCAGCCAGCAGGCTCCGAGGACGCTGAGAATGACGCCCAGCAGCAGGTCACCGGAACGCCAGCGGTTCGCTTCGGTGCAACGGTTCAGGTCGATGGAGGACGTCATGGGATACCTCAATGTCCGGGGACCGCGGGGACGGCGTGGACAGCACCACGGCCGGAAACGGGATCGGTAGTAGTTGACGACGGCACCTGCGAGGGGCCGGCTTGCCCGTGCTGGTGTGCGCCCGCGCCGGTAGGGGCCAGGTCGACGGAGATGAGGTCGATGGCCTGCGCGTTGTGTGGGGCGCGCAGACGATAGTGATGACCGTTGCGCGGAACGATGAATGACAGCGAGCCCTCGATCTGGGCATGTGGACCGATGCCACCCTGGGCCAAGGAACCGCCGGCCGGCGCGATCGGATCGCCACCCGCGTCATCACCGACGGTCAGGACACTCGGGTCGTACACCTTGGACCGTGCACCCGAGCGGACCGTCATGCTCACCCGCAACAGCGCTTTGTCCTCAGTCACGAGCCCTTGGATCCCGTGACTCATACCGGACAGATCCTCGTCGGACAGGCCCGTCACCTGTTCGACGTGCGAGACCGTGTAGGACAGGCCATCCACGAGCAGACCACCAGGTGTGGCCTGCGGATGCGAGATCGAGACGATGCGCCAGCCTCCGAGAGCTACAGCGAGCAGCACGACGAGCAGAGGTGCCACCGGACGCCTGATGGGAAGGCCAGCTCTTTGGTCCGAGACAATCGTTGCCATGGCGCAGATCCTGAGATGGTGATCTTGGAAAACGCTTGGGCGGATTGCGCTTCGCCGGGGGCATTCCGGGGCTAGATCGGGCAAGCCGGGTGCCGGCCCTCCCAATTTGGGGGTCTGGCACCCCCCTCTCAGCGGCTGCAAACCCCGCGGCCAAGGCCCGAGTCTTACCTCGTCATCACACGATCGAGTGCACGGGGGCACAATGATCGATATTTGTCTCTTCGGCGCATGGGCGATCTACGACAGCGAACGGCGGCTGTCCATGACCGAATTTCACGGGGTGAAACCACGGCTGGTGCTGGGCCTGCTGGCTCTGAACCTTGGACGCCCGATCTCGAAGGAACGCTTGGCCGACCACCTGTGGGCGGGCACGCCGCCCCCGAGTTGGCTGTCGACCCTGGAGGGATACGTCTCGCTGCTGCGCAAGGCCGTGGCACCGTTGGACAACTCCAGCTCCACCGCTATCGTCAGCCGAAATGGCGCCTATCTGCTGAACGCCGATCAGGTCGGCACGGACTTGGACCGGTTTGATCGCCTGCTGGTCGAGGCACGGGCGGCCGATCCGTCCCGCTCACTCCAGCAATTCCACGCAGCGCTGGAGATTCCTCGGGGCGAGGTGCTGCTCGGCGAACGCAGCTTGCCGTGGATTCTCGAGACTCGGGAACGATATCAGCGAGAATGGCACCGTGCCGCCGTACAGGCCGGACGATTGGCTTTGTCCGTGGATGATATCGAGGTTGCCGGCCGGTACGGCAAACTAGCCTGCGATCTGGACCCCCTCGCCGAAGACGCCTGGCAGATCTTGATCGAATCTGAATGGCGCGCCAACCGACGTGCCGATGCTCTGCGCAACTTCTCTGCGCTGCGGGCTATGCTCGACCGGGAGCTCGGGATTACTCCGTGCCGTGCCTTGCAGCAGCTGTTCACCAGAGTGTTGCGGGACGAGCCGTACGGCTTGAGTGCGTGACCTGAGGACCACCACTCTGCGGCGTAGCCCGCAAGCCACCACACCGACCTGACACCGGCGAGTACGACGTCACGCTCTGGGCGTGTGGGAGCCGGCTGTAAGGGAGGAACCCTTGCCGCGGTGCCGACGACCGTCACCGACTGATCCCCAGAATTGGGGGTCCACCGACCCCCAATTGATGAGGTATCGGCGGCGATCGTTGGGGATACGCTTACCGCTCAGCCGCAAGACGTCTACGGGGGGACTCATGCGGAATTCAGTCAAGGCGGCACGCCGATACACGCTGTTGCTGTTGTTCTGCGTGACGGCGCTGATAGGCATGACCGGCACCGCGTCGGCACACGCCCAGCTGGAAGGCAGCGATCCGCCGGCGAACACTGTGCTGGCCAGCGCACCGCAGTGGGTCACGCTCAGCTTCGGCGAACCGGTCGAAGCCGCGCCCAACGCGATCCAGGTTTTCGATGATCACCTGGAACGCATCGACACCCGCACGGTGAATCGTGTTGCGTCGGAGGGAAATCGGATTCAGGTCGGGCTGCCGACCGAGTTGCGTCGCGGCACATACACCGTGAGCTGGCACGTCAGCTCCAGCGATACCCACCCGGTGTCGGGCACGTTCCGCTTCTCTGTCGGCGCACCGAGCGAGGTTACTGGCAAGGTGCCTGGCGTGGGCCGCAACGATTCTGCCGGTCTGCTGCTCGGCGTGATGCGAGGGCTGGGGTATCTCGGCCTCGTGCTCGCCCCGGGTGTCCTGCTGGTCACGTCGGCGCTGTGGCCGGCCGGCCTGGCGCTGTCCCGAACTCGCAGGACGATGTACCTCGGCCTCGCCCTGCTCTGCTTCTCCGCATTGTGCTCGATGCTGCTGCAGGGCGTCTGGGCCAGCGCCCGCCCGCTCAGTGCGATGTGGTCGGCACCTACGTCACTGGACACCCATTCACGCAAGTTCGACACCGTCTATGCGGTGAGGTTCTACCTGCTGGTGATCTTCGGTGTGATCCTGATGGCCGCCGTGTCCGCCGAGGTCTCCCGGGCCGCCTGCGCGCACTCCGTGCGGCCCGCCCGTTCTCGTGACCGGGTCCGTGATCTGCCGGGGCGGCGCACGCTGCCGGCCGTGCCAAGGCCTATCACGTTCGGAGCCATCTTGTTGAGCACGATCGCCCTGGCCGGCACCTGGACACTTGCTGGCCATGCCGCGGCGGGTATCCAGACCCCGGCCGCGGTAGTGACCGACCTGTTCCATGTGCTGGCGATGTCAGTGTGGCTTGGCGGCCTGACCCTGCTGACGGTGGTGATCCGCCCGGCCGACCGGGGAACGGACCTGGCCGCGATCCTGCCGCGGTTCTCCCGACTGGCCTTCGGCTGTGTGGTGGTACTCGTAGGCACCGGCAGCTACCAGACCTGGCGCGAGGTCGGATCCTGGGATGCGCTGTTCGGCACCACGTTCGGCCGGGTGTTGCTGGTCAAGGTGGCGGTGGTAGTCGCGGTGCTCACGCTGGCGAACCTGGCCCGTCGTTGGGTGCACCGTCACCTGACCGGCGCCGCTCCGACGGGTCGGCGACCACGCCTCGTCCGGTCGCCGATCACCGCCCACGCGGCTGATGCCGCCACGTTGGACAGCCTTCCCAAGGGTCGGGATGAATACGGGCCTCGCGAGGTGCGGCGCCTGCGACTCGGTCTCGTGGCCGAACTCGCTGTGGCGATCGCGGTGCTGTCCATCACGGCTGCCCTCGTGGTCACGGTCCCGGGTCGGCAGTCCTTCATCCGGCCGTTCAACCGCACACTGGCTGCGCCCGGGCTGGTGGTCGTGGTGCGCGTCGACGCACCCCGTGTCGGTGACACCATCCTGCACCTCACGGCGAGGACGCCGAAGGGCGACCCGATTGCCGTCACGGCAATTCGCGCGTCGATCAGTGAGCCCGTCCGCAAACTCGGCCCCCTCCCGGTGCGACTGCCCACGGCCGACGGTGCTAGCGTCAACGGCCGGCAGGACATCGGTTTGACCTTCCCCGCCAAGGGGAACTGGACGGTGAAGCTGACCGTCCAGACCTCGCCATTGGAAGCCACCGCGTTCACATTGATCATTGAGGTGACCTGATCAAGCCTTTGCGGTTGGCCGCAGCACTCTGGGCACCGCGACGGGTGCTGTAGTGGCGATGGCGGGTGGCACAACCAAGATCACAACTACCAAGAGGATCGGTGCCCCACGGTGGGGCACCGATCCGTAGTAACGGGTAGCAACCGTCACCAACCGATTGCTCTGGACGCACCTGTTTCCGGGCGAATTTGCTGGATAGCCCAGATTTGCTGGGGGTACAGCCGTCGGGGGCCAGGTGGTTCAAGTCCCCCCTCGGACACGCTGGTTGAGACAGCCTCAGGGCCCTTGGTCCCCGGTAGTACGGGGGTAGAGGGCCCTTTGTCATTCCTCAGAGGCGTCGAAATTCGCCCCGTGATACTCCGCTGATACTTCATGGCCGCTCTCCTCCGTAGAGGTACCGAATTCGTTCGGCTATCGCGCTCTGTGCTGGAACGATGAGTGCCCTCGCCTGGTGAAACTGGTCGGACGCGCCGGAATGGCTGCCATGGAAGGCTTGCATGGAGCCGAGAGAAAGCCGGGCCTCCTTCACTTTTTGACGAATGGATGCGGACAGAAGCAAATCTTCTAACCGCTGCAGCTCGGGGTTCGCCTTCGAAAGACCGTCTCGAATGTTGGGCGGAATCCCTGCCTCCCCAAACTGGGTGCCCTTCTGAGTTTCGTGGACCCTCATTCGCAGATTCTCGATATAGATGCTCAAGGTCAATTCGTCGACGAGTTTCAGCTGCTCACCGCAGCTGGTGAGAGTCTCAAGCTCAAACCGGTCGTGCTCGTCGTTCTTAGTGGCCCTGCGGAGGTCATCCTGTCGCTTTGCCGCTCGTTGGTCCTTGCCCCAGTCGCCAAAGAAACTCGCTGCGTAACCCGGGCCTGCGCCGATGAGCGGACCAGCGGACAACCATGCACTCATGCGGATCCTCCATAAACAAGCGCCGCTAGCTTGCTGGCGGCCTCGCGTTGCAACGTTGGCACGGCGTGGCTGTAGACATCCGTCGTGATCGAGACCTTGGCGTGGCCGAGTCGCTCGCTGACAATCTTCGGGTGGATGCCGGCGCGCAGCATCAGCGTCGCATGCGTGTGCCGGAGGTCGTGCAGTCGGATCGACGGCACCAGCTCCTCGCCGAGCTTCTTGCGGGCCGCGGCGATCCGATACTGGAATGTCCGGAGAACCGCTCCGGATGGCGCACGTTGCCGTCGATGTCAGCAAGGGCGTACGCCCTATCGCGTGCGAGCGCCAAGGACACTGTTCCCATGCTCGCGCGGTGGGCTCTCATCGTGGCCAGGGTCTGCGGATCCAGGTCGATAACCCGCGGCTTGCCCGACTTCGGCGGACCGATGACGATCTCCTCCCCCGCACCTTTGGTCCTGATGACCGTGACCGCACGACGAACACTCAGCGTCGAAGCGTCGAAGTCGAAGTCGCCCCACCGGCAGGCGAGGGCCTCGCCGCGGCGCATGCCGGTCATGGCCAACAGCAGCCATGCCGGGTAGAGCTCGTCCGGCAGCGCTTCGGACCAGTCCAGGAACCGGCACAGCTCGTCACGTTCCCAGGTGTGCATCTCAGGCGAGGCAGCTTCTCGTGCGGACGGGGGCGTGGCCTTGTCTGCTGGGTTAAGCGCGAGGCGGCCGTCACGCAAGCTCCACCTGCCCGGCCGCCCGGACGTTCGTAACCCAGTTCACTGCGCCGTACGGTGCGACCGGCCAGCGCGGCCCGTCGTCACGTCGACGGGAGTGGATCTCGCCAGTCCGGATTTCCGCCCTTGGACCGTCAGGACGTAGCGATACTTGGCCGCCCCCGCCGAAGGCGAGCGGGAGTTGCCCTGGTTCGAGATGCGCGGTGCGACGCCGACGACGCTGCGTTGCAGGTTCTCCAGGTGGGGTATGCGGACGCGCAGGACGATGGGGGTGATGATGATTTCGAGGACGATCAAGGCAGACGACGACTCCATCTGCATCCGGCGGTTACGGCGGCAACGGGCGACACACGCTGGAGATAACACTCAGGTCACCCGCGGCGCGCGCCTCGCTGGTCGCCACACTGGGCGACCCGATGGCCGGCTCAGCGTGGCTAGCCGTAGCGAGCGGGTTGCCAGCGACGCACACTGAAGGTGTGCGAGCGAGTCACCGAGTATCGCAATCTGCTGGCTGGACGCGCAGGAGCCGACCGGATTTCTGGGGCCAGAAGTCGTATCAGACCGAGCCTCCAGATGCCGCCGAGAGGTGATCTGAGCTCAAGGGGGGTATCGCTGCGATGGCGAGAAGTTGTGCTGACTACATTGTTGCGACATTGAAGGCGTCCGGAGTGCGCCGGGTGTACGGCCTTCCGGGCGACTCGTTGAACTGCTTCACCGACGCGCTGCGCCGTGACGGCGACATTACCTGGGAGCATGTCCGCCACGAGGAGGCCGCAGCATTCGCTGCCGCCGGCGAGGCCGCGGTCACCGGGGAGCTCGCGGTGGCGGCAGCCAG
>JAVEEN010000150.1 GCA_030840445.1 Pseudonocardiales bacterium | reverse complement strand
CCTGTAACGCACCGCGTAACGCACCGTGTAAGCCATAGTGCGGCCCGAAAGGTCGGCCTCGTTCGAGAAAACCGACCTTTCGGGCCGCACTATGCATTCAGAGCGCCTTGCCCTTCACCGCAAGCTTGGTTCGCTATAGGGTCTCGGTGGATTCCGGAGAGCGGGGGTGTTGCTATGGCTGAACCAGTGGAGTTGCGGCTGGACGTTGACGCCGGAGGCGACGCTGATGCCGAGGAGGTTGCCGAACTCACGCGAGGGCTGAG
Organism: Pseudonocardiales bacterium; assembly: GCA_030840445.1. Classification (GTDB taxonomy): domain Bacteria; phylum Actinomycetota; class Actinomycetes; order Mycobacteriales; family Jatrophihabitantaceae; genus Jatrophihabitans_A. Next base: position 9,384 of record JAVEEN010000150.1, on the reverse strand, counting down.
GGAGCAGCTTGTCCAACTGGACGTCGACGATGTGGAGTTGGTCCGTAGCGGTCCCGCGCCTGCTGGAGCCAAGGGCCTCGATGTCATGGCTGTCGGGTCGCTGATTGTCAGCCTGGCATCTTCGGGCGGCCTTGCGTCGCTGGTGGCCAGCATACTGAGTTGGGTCGGTGGCAGCGCTCAGCGCAGCATCAAGTTGTCCGTCGCTGGTGACACGCTTGAGATGACTGGCATAACGTCTGAGCAACAGCAGCGGTTGATCGACGACTGGTTGTCCCGGCACGCGACAAGCTGACAGCGATGCCTGCCGCGCGCGCTCTGGTGATTGCGACCGATCGTTACGGTGACGCTTCCCTGCAACGGCTTCGCGGACCGGCCAAGGATGCGGAGGAACTCGCCCGCACACTCGCCGACCCAGCGATCGGTGGGTATGAGGTCCGCACGATGTTCAACCAACCCACGCACCTGATTGCTGAAGAGATCGAGGCATTCTTCGCGGATCGAGCACGCGACGACCTGCTGGTCTTGTACTTCTCCTGCCACGGAGTCAAGGACGACAGCGGACGGCTCTACTTCGCGTGCGCAAACACGAAGGTTCAGCGCCTCGCCGCGACCGGACTCTCCTCCGTCTTCGTCAGCGAATGCATGGATAGGAGCCGGTCCCGCAAGATCGTGCTGCTCCTTGACTGCTGTTACAGCGGCGCGTTTGCTCGCGGCCATGTTGCTCGATCGGGTGAGACGGTCGACGTCCAAGAGCGCTTTGATGGGCGTGGTCGTGTGGTAATCACCGCGTCCACGGCAATGGAGTACGCCTTCGAGGTAAGCGCAGACGCCGACGTTTCCGGAGAGGGAACGCCAAGCCTCTTCACCGGCGCGGTACTACAAGGGCTGCGCACCGGAGAAGCAGATCTCGACGCCGACGGCCGAGTGTCGGTCGACGAGCTGTATGACTACGTGTTCGGCAAAGTCCAGGAGGAGAACTCCAATCAAACGCCGAGCATGATCAGCAACATCCAGGGCGATCTATATCTCGCGTCCAATCCTCGCCGGCCCAGTGATGTCGCGGATCAGGACACCGTCGCCTCGACGGCGTCGGGGGTGGAAGCCAGCGCGCTGGAACGGGTTGCAACCCAAGCTGAGTCCTCCGGTCGTGAACGGCTGTCGAAGGGTTCTACGATCGCCAGGATACGTCCGCGATGGATCCTTTCGGCCGCCGCGATGCTCGCCGTTGCGATTCTGGTGGTTTATCTACTCTGGCCGGACCACCGTCCAGGAGGCGGGCAGGCGGTCGGGCCATCGACGTCAACGAACTCGGCTCAGACGGCAGCCGGAACTCGATCGCCGATCCCTTCCTCGGGCACGGTCACGTTGGCTGATCAAACGCTCGGACTGGACTTGGTGAGCGGCGACCTGGTGCCATTCACTCAGAGCAGCCTGTCCTGGAACGGCGTCACCGGTAAGTTGTTCGTGTTCGATGAGACAACGTTTGGTGCGGTGAACCTGATGCGGGCCGCGTACGACGCCGTCACCCTCGCGATGCTGTCGGGCCTGAAATACGGCCGGGGCCCATCCAATCCACCGATCTCAGGTGTCGACCTACCGCCAGGCTCCGTCATCGCCATTCACGTGCGTGACCATCTCTTCGCCAAGGTTCAGATACTGAAGCTGTCGGTCGGCGAGGGGCTGACGCTTCGCTGGGCCACATACGGGGCCGCGAACTGACTCGCTCGACAAATACCGTCTCGACAATGGGGCCAGACCGATCGAAGGCACGCCGCCGGCACACCGCTGGCCGGCCGGGCGACCACATCGGAAGACGACCCGAATAGTCAGAGCGACGCCGCTTACGAACAGCCACCGCAGCGCCTCACCGTCGGCGGTGTTGCGACGACCAATTGAATTCGCCACCTATACCTTGTCAGTGTGAAGCGTCAGAACAGGCGGGCGATCGTGTCGTAGAGCAGATAGAGATTCAAGCCGGTGATGATCACGGTGATCAGCAACATCAGTGCGCTGGTCAGCCTGCGGTTGGTCATGTCCGCCATCAGGTCGTGGTCGCGGGTGATGAGCAGCAACGGGATGAGGGCGCACGGGATACCGAAGGACAAGACTATCTGGGAATAGACCAGCGCTTGGCTGGTATTCACGGCGAGCGCGAGGATGATCAGCGACGGAAGCATTGTCAGCCCACGGCGGAGCAAGAGTGGGATGCGCCAGTTCATGAAACCAGCCATGACGATCTGGCCGGCGTATGTGCCTACGCTTGAGGACGATAACCCTGAAGCCATCAGCGCGATACCGAAGGCCAGCGCGGCGGCGCCACCGATCAGGGCGTCGAGGTGCGCATGGATGGGCTGGAGGTCGCTGACACCGCTCAGCCCCGGCTTGTGAAACAGCGCCGCTGCGATGCACAACATCGAGAGATTGACCAGTCCGGCGATACCGAGCCCGACGATGCAGTCCCACCTGTTGTAGGTCAACAGCGTCCGCCGCTCGTGGCGGTTTGCAGCCTGGATCCGGTTCTTCTGCAGCGCTGAATGCAGGTAGACCACGTGTGGCATGACGGTGGCGCCGATGATCCCGACGGTAAGCCGGAGACTGTCGCCTCCACTCAACTGCGGCATCAGACCAGCGGCGATCTGTCCGTAGTCCTGGCCGCCCACGGCGAAGAAGAGATAGAGGAAGCCCGCCCCGACCAGCGTCAGCAACGCGACGATGGCCAATTCGAAGCGCCGGTATCCCCGCTGCTCAAGCCCGAGGATCACGAAGGCGACCAGCGCAGTGATCAGTCCCGCATGGAATAGCGGCAAACCGAAGACCAGGTTGAGGCCGATCGCGGCGCCAACGAACTCCGCGAGATCGGTGGCCATTGCGACGACTTCGGCCTGGAGCCACAACAGCACGTTCGCGCGCCGGCCGAATCTCCTTCGGCACAGCTCCGGCAGGCTTTGGCCGGTGGACAGTCCGGCTTTCGAGGTGAGGTATTGGACCAGGATCGCCATCAAATTGGCCATCACGATTACCCATACCAGCTCGTAGCCGTGCCCGGCTCCGCCGGCGAAGTTCGTCGCAAAGTTGCCAGGATCGACGTAGGCCACCGAGGCCACGAACGCCGGACCGACAAGGCCTAGGACGGTGCGGACGCGGCCCCGGGCCTGTATGTCCTGGAGCGTGACGCTACGGAGGGGTGGCGCCTTGGCGATGCTCACGGCAGGGCCGTATCACGCACCGGGTGGGTCTGCGAGATTCCCGAGGTCTGTCGGCAACCGTGGATCGTGACCCACGATGCCCCGCCGGGAGGTTCTCTCTTTGATACTCGAAACATCGGCCAGGACCGGACCCTTATCTCGACACAACCTTATCTACGATGGGAAACGCCACTTCAAGACCGCTCCGAGCAGTACCAGGATCACCGCGGCGGTGATAATCGATGGAGCCGCATGTGCCCAGTGATCAACATGTTTACGTCGGGAACGGCCGATCACGGACATGTCTCCAATCCGAACGGCGACGAGGAATATCGTGAACTCTGTCAGGGCGAGTGCTCCCGCCCAGATAAGAATGTCGGCCGTCTGTTGGAGATTCATGAGTCGAGTTCAATCGATAGGACCTCGGCCAGCCCGTAGCCGAAGCCATGGACCCGACCTTCACTTGGCTCACCGACCCTGACGACGAGTGACCCACCAAAGGGCTCGCGGCCGAGGACCTCGATCCGATCACCTAGCTCAATGCGACACGTATCGAGATAACGCAGTACGTCAGGATCGCCGTTCCATACCCTGACAAGCGTGCCCGTCGCGCCGGGCTCAAGCGTCGCCAGGAGATGACTCGGCGGAAGCCGGATCTTGCCATCCTTGGTCGGGATCGGGTCACCATGCGGGTCGATGCGCGGGTCGCCCAATTTGATTGACATCCGTTCCACGAAGAGCTCGGATGCAGCATGCTCGAGTATCTCAGCTTCGCCTTCCACCTCGTCCCAGCCATAGCCGAGACAATCCACCAGATACAGCTCGATGACCCGGCGCCGACGTATCACCCGCATTGCAAGCCGGAGCCCTGACGGTGTAAGGCTGATCTGGGCGTAGGGCCGATGGCTTATCAAGCCGGTGCCCGTGAGCCGGGTCAGCATGGCCGAAACCGAAGAGGGGGTGATTTGCAGGCGGCCGGCTATCGCGGTGGTTGTCACCTCGACCCCTCGCTCGTCGAGTCCGTATATCGCCTTGACATAGTCCTCAACGGCAGAGGACGGCCTATCCAGCCCGTCGTACATACCTTTTAAGCTACGCCAATATATCGATTGTGGCATGCCTAAGTCTTGTTTTTACAACACTGATCGGCGGCACGAAACCAAAGGGTGTGCCCTGATGCGATCAGAGAGGCTGCCGCCGACGTGGCGTCAGCCGACCGACGGCCCTAAACCGAGCGATTGTGGTGTGCTGGAGTCTGGCGATGGCTGGCGTAGACCCTCATCGAGCGGGCCGAATTCGGTCATCAGCGCTGCACTTCCACCCCAGGGCGTCTGCTCCTCTGCAACGAGCGTGCTCGTGGTCAGCAGCAGCCCGGCCACCGAGGCACCATTCTGTAGGGCCGTGCGAGCGACCCGCAACGGATCGATGATGCCCATCTCGATCATGTTCCCGTACCGCCCGTCCAGCGCGTCGAACCCGTCATCGGCGCTCATCCGGGCAACGTTCGCAACGACCTCCGTGCCCGAATAGCCTGCATTAACCGCGATCAGGTGGGCCGGTTCACTCAGCGCGCGGCGGACGATGTCGACCCCGATCGCGTAATCGTCCTTGACATCCAGATCGTCCAACGCAGATTCGGCGTGCAGCAGGGCAGCACCCCCGCCGGCGACGACCCCCTCCGCCATCGCTGCTCGAGTCGCCGACAGCGCGTCCTCCACGCGGTGCTGGAGTTCCTTCAACTCCGCGCTCGTGGGCGCGCCAACGCGGATCACCGCGACCTTGCCGGACAACGCACCGATCCGCTCGCTCAAAACGTCCTCGTCGATCCCGAATGTCGCTCGGGCGAGCTCCGAACGCAATTGGGCCAAGCGGAAGTCCACCGCGCCGGATTCACCACCACCGCCGATGATCGCGGTGCGCTCGGCGGTTGCTCGGACCTGAGCGGCACGGCCGAGCTGGCCGAGCCGCATCGTTTCCATGGTAAATCCGGTATGTCGGCTGAGAACTGCGCCGCCAGTGATGGCAGCGATATCTTCGAGCTTGTGCAACCGCCGCTCACCGAAACCGGGTGCCCGGACCGCGACGCATTGGAAGATCCCGTTGACATGATTATGGACGAGCATGCTGAGCGCCGTGCCCTCGACGGATTCGGCGACGATGACCAGTGGCCGCGGGTCCCGCATGATCTGGTCCAATAGCGGCATGAGCTCCTGAACCTTGGTGATCTTCTCGCTGCATAACAGGATGTAAGGATCGTTGAGAACCGCCTCGAGACTTGCCGGATTCGTCACCAGATACGGCGACAGATACCCATTCTCGAACTGGAACCCCTCGACGAAATCTACGCTCATTCCGTGGGCTGGCGACTCCTCGATGGTGACCGTGCCGCCGTCGCCGACGGTGTAGAGAGCCTTTGCGATGACCGCCCCTACCGCGTCGTCGTCGTTGGCGGAGATGGCCGCGACGTGCGCATAGTCGTTCTCGGTGACGACGGGATGCGCGACACTCTGCAACTGCTCGACGAGGCGGCCGACCGCCACGTCGATGCCCCGTTTGACGAGCACTGGGTTTCCGCCTTGACCGATGGCTTTCATGCCCTCCCGAATGATGGCCTGGGCGAGCACGGTCGCGGTGGTTGTGCCGTCGCCGACGATGTCGTTGGTCTTGATCGCTGCCTCTTTGACGAGCTGGGCTCCCATGTTCGCGAATTGATTCTTCAGATGGATCTCGCGTGCAATCGTGACTCCGTCGTTCGTGACGACGGGTGAACCGGTGATCTTCTCCAGAATTACGTTGCGGCCCTTGGGCCCCAAGGTCGACTTCACCGCATCGGCCAGCTGGTCGACACCAGCCAGCAGCAGGGTGCGAGCTTCCTCGCCGAAACGCAGTTCCTTGGCCATCGGTGCTCCTCTGGACGTGGGATCGGGTCAGGGGACAAGAATTGCGCGGCCGCGTACTCGCCCGGCGTCGAGATCTTCGAGCGCCTCCGATGCGGCAGCGAGGGGGTAGGTACGGGTGTGCAGGGTTACCTTTCCTGATTGCGCCAGAACCATGAGCTCGGCGAGCTCGGTGTAGCTCCCGACGATATTTCCGACGATATTGCGCTCGGTGGAAATGATGTCGAGCGTCGGGATCGTGATCGTGCCGCCGTAGCCGATGACGTAGTACGAGCCGGCCCGGGCCGTCATCGCGAAGCCGTCGTGCTCGGCACCCTGCTCGGCGACGAAGTCCAGCACCACTTCGGCGCCGCGCCCGTCGGTGATGTCTGTGACCGAGTCGAGCTGAGTGCCGTCCGCGACGACCGTGTGGTGGGCGCCGAGTTGTTCGGCGAGTTTGAGTGCTTCGCGGTTGCGGTCGACGACCACGATGGTTGTCGCAGAGAGCGCCGCAAGGCATTGGATACCGATGTGGCCAAGACCGCCGGCGCCGATCACCACGCAGGTGGTACCCGGATGCAGCAGCGGAATCGCCTTACGCACCGCGTGGTAGGCAGTGATCCCGGCATCGGCCAGAGCGGCCACGTCCTGCGGGTGGGTGCTGGGGTCGAGCTTGACGCATGCTCGCGCTCCGGTCAGCAGATACTCTGCCATCCCGCCGTCGCTGTCCAGCCCCGGGAAGGAACTCGAGGTGCAGTGCATGTCATTGCCGGATCTGCAGGCAAGGCACAGACCGCAGGTCGGAGTCGGATGCAGGATCACCGTGTCGCCAACCTGCACGTTCGTGACGGCGGGACCGATCTCGTGCACCCAGCCAGCATTCTCATGCCCGAGGGTGTAAGGCAGGGGCACGCCAGTCCGATCAGCCCACTGGCCTTCGATGATGTGCAGGTCAGTGCGGCAGACACCGGCACCGCCGATCTTGACAACGACGTCCAACGGTCCGGTGACCGTTGGTTCCGGCACCTGCTCCACCGACGGTTGTTGGTGATACCCCGACAGTCTGACTGCCCTCATGTCGTTACCTCGTCCTTCTCACCCACACCGCGGTCCGGGTATCGGTGCCGCAACATGCCGCGGCATACGCCTGTGTTCGCGTCGATGCTGACCCGGGTGGTGCGGGCACGGATCATATGCAGCGATACCGCGTCATCGGGCACCGGCTTACCTGTTTCCGGATCGATGAGCAGCCAGTCCCCGTCGGCGGCAGGCAAACCAAGTTCGGCGCGTCGTTGTCGCAATCGTTGCAGCGCCGGTGAGTTGGGAACCGACCCAAGCCGGAGCGATGACAACTCCACACTGTCGACACCGGCTGCCAGTAATGGGCGGCACACCTGATCGGTGCCGGCTAGCACGGCCTTGCGTAGGAAGTTCGAACGGAGCCGGTCCAGTTCGCCAACAGCCTCACCGGCGAAGCTGTTGGCGAAGCCCGCTCGCGCTGCCACTCCTTGGTTGATCGCGTCGGCAGCGAAATGCTCCTCCAAGATCACCTCCGTGCTGCGCACACCATCGGTGGCCGAGACGGCGTCGTAGGCATCGGCCACCATGAGGAAGGCGAAGTTGGGCGCGCAGAAGTAGGTCGGTAAACGCAGGCGTACCTGGGCCACGCCCTCGGCAGAGAGGGTGCATCCAGAGACGAACCCGAGCGATGTGATCGCCTCGTCCAGTTCGGGATCACGCACTCTCGCCAACGCGGCAAGGAGGAGTTCTTCGCCGGTCAGCGTCGCGGTCATAACTGCGGCGCCAGGGTGGCATCCTCACGTGCGGCCGGCTTGCCCTCGCCTGCATCGAGCCGGAATTCGGGCGGGACCTTGATGTCGTAGAGCGCGGCGGCATTCAGGCCAAGGATCTTTTTCTTGGTCGCCGCGTTCACCCGTGGGTAGTCGGAGAAGGCGTCGTCGCTCGGGTAGTCCCAGTCAACGAAGCCCTCGACCTGCCATTTCGGCTCCCAGATTCCGTAGTCGCTACCAAATGTCATCTTGTCCTCGCCGACCCAGAAGAGGAGTTCACCCATCACCTTGGCGAAGAACCTTGGCCTGGCGTGCATCAGACCGCCGATGACGACGGATAGTCCGGCGTAAACGTTGGGTTCCTGGGTCGCCATGAAGCAGAAGTCCTCGATGCGAGGCAGTCCGACGTGTTCGACGATGAAATTCAGATCCGGAAAGTCAGTCGCGGCATGATCGATGTCGGAGACATCGAAGGCATCCTTGTCCAGCGGCCAGATGGTCGGTCCCTTGTGGACATGGATGTTCTTGATTCCGAGCTCCTGGCATGCCTCGAGGTACCGGTATGCCTCCGGGTCCTTCAGCGTCCAGCCTCGAGATCCTTGGCGCCATTCGGCTGTGTAGAGCTTGACTCCGCGAGAGCCGTACCGTTCGACGTTGGCCCGCAGCTCCTTCAGACCGGCGTCGCCGTCTCGCGGATCCCACCGGGTGTTGGCGATGAACTTCCCGGGGTGTTTTTCACCCAAGGCGGCGTTGCGCTCGGTGGTGTTGAAGCCCTCCTTGTACCACTCGGTCAGGTAGGTCGGCTGGAAGATCGCGACGTCGACGTGTCCGTCGTCGAATACGTCGCGCATCAAGTCGTCCTCGGAGTACTTCTGGAACTTCTCGATCGGCCAATGCGTGTCGGGCGGGCCGAGTCCCTGGTAGGCGTGAAAGCACTCGATCCAGCCCTTGGCGTACTGCTCGGCACCGGCCACCCAGTTGTCCGGGGCAGCGTTCCAATAGTGCATGTGACTGTCGACCACGAAGTACTTCTCGCCATTCTTTTCGTACATCGCGCCTCCTTGGTGAATAGATAAGGTGGCAAGCGCCTACTCGGCGACGAGATCGAATCCGAGGTAGTCGGCGGCGTCCTCGGGATTGGCGACCATGATCGTCCGGTCGTCCAGATGGATCATGCGGCCGTAGTGGGTCGACATGTTCTCTTCGAACTCCGCTGAATCGAAGTACCCGGGCTCCTCGCCGAGCGCATCGGAGATCTCGTCGTAGACGACATCCATCCGACCGACCGCGTCGACGCGGATCATCGAGGGCAGCGGCATGACTGTGACGTTCGGTTTGGTGGACATGACCTGTGCTACCACGGCGCCGATTTGGTTGTTCATCAGCGTAAAACCGCTCTTGTTCGACGCCGTGTTGTCACTCTTGAACGGGCTCTGGGTAAGTTTTGTCTTCAGAATGCTGGTCATTTGTTCAACTCCTCTGCTGTGATCGTGAGCCCGAGATCGGACACGATGCGACTGAAACGGGTCTTCA
>JAVEEN010000125.1 GCA_030840445.1 Pseudonocardiales bacterium | reverse complement strand
AGCGGGCACTATGGGCCGCGAGTCGAATTGGCCGAGGACGCGGACGCGCAGACGCGGCTGATCGCCTTCATCGGCCGCAAACCCTGAAGCCTGCTTGTCGTCCGGCTTGCCCGCCTGAAGATGGCCGGGTGCTACTTCACGCCCGGTTGAGCGATGAGGTCCATGACGACCGCGGAGCTTGCGGTTGTGCCCGACTGACCAGTTGAGGCGGGCAGCTCGAGCAGGACGCGGCTGCCTAGCGGCTTTCCGACGAGGCCGGTGAACAGGCCCACGGAGGTGCCGCTGGTTGCGCCGATGGTAATGCTGCCGGGTGTGGTGCCGGTCCAGGTGGATGCGGCGGGTTTGCCGTCCCATGTCTGTACCTCGTATTGCACGACCAGGTTGCCGTTGTGCACCGGCGCGCCACTTCCCTTGGCCAGGAGGAACGTGGTCGGCTTCTTCGGCGGCGTGAGGCCTTTCGGGATCTGAATGGTGGGACGGTGGGCGAGTGCGCCGCTGACCTTCGGGGCATTTACCGGCGGGGTCTGCGGGACGGCATTGGGGTCTGCGGTCACGTTCTTGTCGTAGGAGGCGATGACGTCGACCACGAAGACGAGCGTGTCGGTGCCCTTGATGCCGGCCTGGGACTGGCCGGCTGCCCCGTAGCCCTGCGCCGGAGGAATGCTCAGCAGGACCCGGCTGCCTGCTTTGACGCCAACCAGAGCTGCGTCCCAGCCGGGGATGACCTGCCCGGTGCCGATCGGGAAGGTGACCGACTGGTGACGGTCATAAGAGTTGTCGAAGACCTTCCCGCCCCAGATCTGGCCAAGGTAGTTCACGGCGAGCAGATCGCCCTTGACGACGGGCTTACCGCTGCCTTCGGTGATCGTTTTCCGTTGCAGCGCGGCGGACGGGGCGCCGGGGAACGAGAGCGTCGGCTTGTCGCCGTAGCCGCCGGTCTCGGCCGGGAACGGCCCGCTCGTGGCCACGGTGCCGGCTGTACCGGAGCTGGCGGCAGACGCGGAGCTGGCCGGAGCTGCGGTGTGCTTGCTGCTGGCGCCGCACCCGGCCACAGCGATGGCCGCGGTACAGAGCACGGGGATGAGAACACGACGCATGAGCTTTTGGGGCCTCTTTCCATGAACTGGGCGTGACGCTCTCCCTCATGGAGACGACAACCCAGGGTAACTCTGCTTTCGGCACTGGCCGAACCAGCCGGGCTGCCATGCATTTGACATCCCCTGTGCCTGCAGGTGGGCGGGACACGCCAGCCCACTTATCATCCTCATCCACTCCCCGTCTTGACGGTCTGGGACCGAGCAAAGGTCGTGGCCCAGCCTGGCTGTTCAGGCGGCTGGGTCACGAGGGATGAGGCAGCTTCGAGTTATCCGGGCGAGATCTCGTTCTTGGGAACGTGTCGCGTCTGTCTGGGAAGAACTGGCGCGGGCGGGATGTTGCCGCCCTATGACCTCGGTAGCTGATCGCACGATTGACGCGTTGCGTTCCACCCACGACGAGCTGGTGGCTGCGGTGAGCGGGCTTTCGGATGAGCAGCTAATCGCGCGTTCCGGAGCCTCGGAATGGTCGGTGGCCCAGGTTCTCTCCCATGTGGGCAGCGGCGCCGAGATCTCCCTTTCGACTTTGCGAGCAACAAGGGCCGCGACGGCTGGACCGGGCAACGACTTCAACCAGGAGGTCTGGGATCGGTGGAATTCCCTGAGCCCGCGCGATCAGGCGAGTGGTTTCGTCGCAGCAGACGAGGAACTGGTTGCGGCATTGGAGGCACTGACCGCCGAGGAGCGGCAGAGTCTGCACGTGGAGCTGGGCTTCCTGCCCTCGCCGATACCGGTAGCGGCCTATACCGGGATGCGACTCAACGAGGCCGCTCAGCACAGTTGGGACGTTCGGGTGTCTCTTGATCCCGTCGCCACCATCGCCGCGGACACCGCGGCACTGCTCGCTGAGCACTTCGCGACGAGCCTGAGCTTCCTACTCGGGTTCACCGGCAAGGCCGACGCGCTGGACCACCCAGCTGTCATCGACATCCACGGATCAGACTTTGCAGTAGTCATCGCGGACACGGTCAGCCTTACCACGTCGGGCTCAGAGCCAACCGCAACGTTCACCGGGCAACTCGAGGCCGTGATCCGCCTGCTCGCCGGCCGACTGACGACGCCCTACACGCCCACAGACGTAGCGGTCACCGGCAACGTGACCCTCGACGATCTGCGCCAAGTATTCCCCGGTTATTAGCAGCCGGGCCGCGCTGGCACGCACTCCGGGCGAGTGCCGGCCGGTCCCTGGTGAGCGGGTGCCAGACCGTCGTCTCGGCCCCGCAGTGGACAACGCCTAGCCACTGCTGGGGTAAACCATGCTCAGACCGAATGCGGCACCGTAGCGGAAGGGCCGTGCTGCTGTGCGTCCCGGACGCCATACCGGGCGAGTGTGCGAGAGGTGATGATGCCGACCGGGTAGTTGCGGTCGTTGGTTACGATCGCGAGCCCGGCGTGCTGCCGCAGCGTGGCGACGACGTACGGCACGGACGCGTCCTGGGTGACCTGCAGCGGCTGCACACGCCCAGCCCGGGCGATCTCGCGGAGCCGGGTGTCTGCACGGTCGTCAGCGGGCACGCGGCGTAGCTGACCGAGCGTGAGCGCCCCAGCGGCGTCGGAGTCGAAGTCGACGAGGGCAACGACGTCGTCATCAGCCGCAGCGTCCAGCTCGGGTAGCACGCGTTCCACAGGCCACCAGTCGTTGAGAACAGCGGCTGGTGCCGTCATGACCCGTCCGGCACGCACGCCGCTCCACGCCACGGCTTGCCGGGCGCGGCGTTCGGCGGACGCGCCGGTGAGGATGGTCCAGCCGACCAGTGCGAGCCACGGGCCGGCCACCGACGCCGTGAACAGTGCGGCAACCCCCAACGCGATCAGCAGAAAGCCAAGGATCTGCCCGGCCCGAGCCGTGACGCCGTCGGCGCGTAGCCGGTTGCCAGTACGCCACCAGAGAAACGCATGCAGCACCCGCCCACCATCCAACGGTGACGCGGGAAGCAGATTGAATACGCCGAGCACGACGCTGACCACGGCCAGCCACGCCAGGGCAGCTCCTGCCAGTCCGGACACCCCTGTCCACCAGGCGAGGGCACCGGCTACTGCCCCGATACCCATGCTCGCTGCGGGGCCCGCCATCGCGATGACCGCTTCAGCGCGTGGCGAAGCCGGCTCAGCGTCGAACTCCGTCACGCCGCCGAGCAACCAGAGCGTCACCCCTCGAACACCAACGCCGTAGCGCCGGGCGGTTAGGGCGTGACTGAGTTCATGGGCGAGCACGCTCAGCGAGAACACGCACGCGGTCAGAAAGCCGACCGCCCAGTACACGCCTGGGCTGTGCCCTGGTTGGGCTGCTGGTAGCGCTGCGGTTGCGAGAAGGTCGGCGAACAGGGCCAACACCACCAGGGCCGACGCGCGAGCCGACACGGGGACGCCCCGCCACCGGCCGAGCGGGATCGTGAAGCCGGCGCTCCGGACGGGGCGCTGCCCCCGGGGAGACGGGATGGCTGCGAAGTGCGGCGTTGCTGGCTGGGTCATCGTGTCACTCGCCTTGTCGGACCACGCGCACGGTTCGGCATGCGTGGCATCGACCTGTCGGTCGGTGCCAGTCCAGCGTGCCTCGCGTTTTCGCCGACGGCCCTGTGCCGAGGATGAGAGTTACCCGTGGATATCGGTCGGCCGGGTAACCACCACGATGCCCTGAAAAGGCGTTCCGTCAGCCCTTGATGATGTTGCGCACGGGCGACACCATCGGTTGGCCGGGATCCGCTCCGAGCTTGGTAAGAATCGGCATGAGCGTCGCTCCGAAGGCATCGAAGGCCTCTTGCGATTCCCACACGTCGAATACCTGGATGGTGCCGTTGGATTCGAGGGCGACGTGGTGGAGCCGCCCAGGGGGCGCACCGGCGCCGGCCTGGTCCAGTTGTTTGATGGCCTCGTCGTACTGGTCCGGCGAGAACTTGACCGATCCGAAATAGAACCCAAGTGCCATGACTCGCGGTCCTCCCTGTTGGGTCCCGCGCCCAGCAGAGCGCCGGTTGGCCAAGTACTAGACCTCCTACGACACCGTGTCAATGGCTCCGGCCGGGGTGCGCCCGGGTCCGCCCGCTCGACCCCGCGGGGGCCGGCCCCGCGGCGCAAGCCGGCAGCCCGCGGCTCACAGTGACCGGTGCTCGTGCTCCAGCAGGTCGTCCCAGATATTGATCGGGATCACGCCGATCGCGCGACCGTTCTTGTCGAGCAGGCGCCCCATGCGCTTGACCGTCCGCAACACAATGAGCCGGTCAATGATCTCGACGCGTGGCAACTTTGCAGCAATCGCGAGCTCCAGGCGGTGCACCTCTTCAACGGTTCGCAGCCAGGCGCCGAGCACCAGACTCGGTCCTGCGGTCACGGTCGCGCAGAGGCGAGCCTGCCGGAATCGGCTCAAGGCTCGCGCAGACTCTGCCAGCACATCGACCGGTGCATTGGCCCACAGGTAGACCTGAACCGGCCAGCCCGACGTCGCGGCAGACATGTCGGTTCGCGGAATGATGACGCGGGCCCGCAGCAGCCTGGACACCTGCCGCCGCGCACTGGTCGGGCTGATACCGGCGAGTTCGGCCAATTCGGCATAGGAGGCCCGGCCGTCCACCGCCAACCCTGTCAACATGGCCTTCACGCTTGCGGTGTTGACCTTCGGAGGCTCGGAGTCCAGATGATCGTCCTGCCGTAGCCGTTCCCGCTCCATCGCGGCGCTCGCCTCGCGCGACAACTCGTCCAGGCGCCAGGACCCGCCTTCGGTGTAGAGCCTGGTGGCGACCCGGGCACGGGTGTTGAGCACGTGCAGGACGGCACCGAGGTGATCGAGCAGGTAATGCGACAGGGTGTCGAGGTCCTCGGCAGCCACCGTCACCAGGATGTCGGCGCTTCCGGTCGTCAACTCGACCGTGATCGCCAGGTGATGCTGGGCAAGCTCTTGCGCGACGGCGAGCCGGTGCGCCGGCGGGCAGGTGATCTCGACGTAGGCAAGCACCCGTTCTTGCCGGTACGCCATTCCCGGAGCGACCGTGACCCAGGCCGCACCGGCCTCGGTCAGGCGCTGCCAACGCCGAGCAGCGGTGACCGGAGTGATGCCGAGGGCCTCGCCGACCGAGGACCAGGAGGCTCGCGGCGCGATCTGCAGGGCATCGATCAGCAACCGGTCGTCATCGGACAGCCTGACCGATTCCTGCAAAACAGCCTCGCTTTTTGGTGGTTTTCTTGCACTTTACCGGGGAGAAATGAATGACACCTTAGCTTTTCACGATCGACCCCGCTCATCGAGAGGCTCCCATGGCACTGCACGACGCGCTGCGTAACGACGCTCAGGAACTCGCACCGGAGCTCGCTGCGCTGCGTCAACAACTGCACCGCCAGCCCGAGATCGGCCTGGAGTTGCCGCGCACCCAGCAGACCCTGCTCGCCGAATTGGACGGGCTCGGCCTCGAGATCAGCTGTGGCTCACAGCTCAGCTCGATCACCGCAGTGCTACGTGGCCGCTCGTCGGGCACCGCCGTGCTGTTGCGGGCGGACATGGATGCACTCCCGGTCCGCGAGGCCAGCGGGGTCGAGTTCAGCAGCGAGATCGACGACGCGATGCATGCCTGCGGTCATGACCTGCATATGTCCATGCTCGTGGGCGCGGCCAAGTTGC
>JAVEEN010000111.1 GCA_030840445.1 Pseudonocardiales bacterium | reverse complement strand
CCAGCAACAGCCGATGGACCCCGTCCCCTCGTGCCCGCAGTTGCAGCAACGGAGCGGCGACCTGCTGATGGATCGGGGCCGGGACGGTCGAGCCGCTCGGTGCTGCCTCGAACGGCTGCCCATTGTTTGGGGGGCTGGCCGAGACCGGCGGCAGGAACGCACCGAACTGCACCGCTGCGACGGCCTGATCCAGTGCAGCCGAACCGGGCAATGAGCTGGGCACCAAGGCGCCCACCGACGTGGCGACCGAGGTTGGCACCGAAATTGGCCCGGGAGCGGCGGGTACTGGCATGGGCACCGAAACGGGCACCGAAACGGGCAACGAAACGGGCAACGGCATGGGTCCGGGGGCGGGGCTGATAGTCACCACTGGAGTGGGGTCCGCAGCAGCTCCTGGAGTCGGCACTGGCGTCGCCACGGTGTTGGCCACCGAAGTGGGCCCAGAGGGTGGTGCGGAGGGCGAGGGGGCAGTGGGTGCCGGCGCGAGCGTGGGTGCCGGCGCGAACGTGGGTGCCGAGGTGGCAAGAACGCTCGGGTCCGCCGGTGCGGCAACCTGCTGCTGCAGTGCCAGTTGTTGCGGCAGTGGCAGTTGCTGTGGCGCGGGCTGCTGTGCGGCGACGATGTCCTGTTGCGGCCGGGGGATGGCGAGGACGCGGGGGACACCCGAGCCGCGCCGGATCGGCGAACCGGCCCGGCTCGCGCCGACCTCGCCGTTCGGGTCCGGGGTAGCCGGCTCCTCAGTCGGCTCAGCGGCGCCGGCCAACAGGTGTGCGAAGGTGGTGCTTTGGCCCGGGCCCGCCGCCTCAGCCGCGGCAGTAGTCACTGCGCTGTTCGCGGCGGCGGCATTCGCGGTGGGGTACGGCCCACTGGGCCCGTTCGGGACCGTGGGGGACGTGCTCAGCGCCAGTGTGCCCATCATGAGCTCGCCATCATTGCGGTGATCTTGCGGACGTAGTTCTGTGTTTCGGTGTACGGCGGAATTCCGCCGAACTGCTCGACGGCCCCGGGTCCGGCGTTATAGGCGGCGAGCGCCAACGGGACGGAGCCGAACCGGCGCAGGTAGTTGGCCAGCAGCTCGGCGGCACCTTGGATGGCCTGCCCGGGTTCCCACGGGTTGACCCCGAGACCGGCGGCCGTGGTCGGCATGAGCTGCATCAAGCCCTGGGCACCGGCTGGACTCATCGCGGTGGGGTCGCCACCGGATTCGGTCTGCGCCACCGCCGCGAGCAGGCCGGCGGGAAGCTTGTAGGTCGCTTCGTTCTGTGCGAACAGGCCGGCGTACGGGCCGGCACCGGCCGGCGCGGTATCGCTGGTGACGATCCGGCGGATGCTCGCCGGTGTTTCGTAGACGCTCTGGATCTTGACGTTCTCACCGGGTTGCGGTGCCGCGATCATGGTGTTGTTGCCCAGGTAGATCGCCACGTGCTCGGCCGGAGTGCCGAAACCGAGAATGTCGCCAGGTTGAGCATGCGCCAGATCGGGCACCTCTGTTCCGGTCTTCGCCTGGTCCCAGCTCAGCCGCGGCAGCTGGATGCCCAAGTCACCGTAGGCTCGCTGGACCAGGCCGGAGCAGTCGATGCCGGCTGAGGTGGTGCCGCCGAACACGTAGGGCACGCCGAGGTACTTTTCCGCCGAAGACACCACCTGGTTGCCGGTCACACCGGTTGATCCGCTGCCGAGGGACGGGTTCGAGGCCGCGCTCAACTGCGCGGCGAAACTGGTGGCCGGGTCCGCGGTGCCGGTCGAGAGTGCGGTGCTGTTCGAGGCTGCGCTACCGGCGGCGAGTGCGGTGCTGAGAGAGCGGGCGCTGGCTGGGACCAGCTGAGGAAACTGAGCCTGCAACTGGGAGATCCGGGTCAGGACGGCAGAGATCCCGTCGATCGGGTACGTCATGGAGTCCGCCCTGCCGTGGTGCGGGCGAAGCGGCTGATCGTGAGGTCATCGAGAAAACGCTGGGACGTGGCCAGCTCGGTTGCGCGCCCTTCGGCGTCCAAGCGTTCACTCAGCTTCTGCACCGACTGCCGCTGCTGTGCCGCGGCGTTCAATTCGTCGACGCGGGCGGCCAGGCGCCGTTCGGCGACGTCGACGCGATGCTGTGCCGCCAGGTGGGTCGCGGCCGCCGCGTCGCCCCGGGTGACCTCAGCGAGGAAGGCCTGGGTGCTGCCACTGGCCGGCACGCCCAGCCCATCCAGGCGAGCCCGCTGTGCACGCTCGATGCCTTCATGCTCGGCCAGGTCGCGCCGGGCCTGTGCGACCTGCAGCGCGGCTGCGTCCTCGCCGGCTTGCCGGGCACGCACCATGGTGGGCAGCCAGCGCCGGGTAGTCATGCGGCCACCGCCGGGATCGACGCCAGCACAGCGGCCAGGTCCGCCCACGCCGACTCTGCTGTGGACCGTTCGGCCATGTCCTGTTGGAGGAATGCCTCAAGAGCCGGCCACAATGCCAGGGCACGGTCCGCCCGTGCGTTGGTCCCGCTGACGTAGGCGCCGATCTCGACCAGCTCCTTGACGTCGCGGCGCGCGGCGAGCAGCTGACGGGTTTGCCGCGCCAGCTGCTGCTGATCAGGACCAGTTATCGACGAGGACACCCGCGATACCGAATCCAGGACCTCGATGCTCGGAAAATGGCCGGCGGTGGCCAGCCGCCGATCGAGGACGATGTGCCCGTCCAGGATGGAACGTGCGGTGTCCGCGACGGGTTCGTTGTGATCCTCGCCCTCGACCAGGACGGTGTAGAGACCGGTGATGGTTCCGGCTTGCCCACCACCGGCTCGTTCCAGCAGCCGGGGCATCATCGCGAATACCGACGGCGGGTACCCGCGCGACGCCGGTGGCTCTCCCGCTGACAGGCCGATCTCGCGTTGGGCGGTGGCCAGCCGGGTCACCGAATCCATCAGCAGCAGCACGTGCTGGCCCGCATCGCGGAACCATTCGGCGATGCGGGTGGCCACGAACGCGGCGCGCAGCCGCACCATCGGCGGTTGATCTGAGGTCGCGACGACGACGACCGCGTTGCGCAGACCCTCGGCACCGAGATCCTTGTCCAGGAATTCCCTTACCTCCCGGCCTCGTTCGCCGATCAGGGCCACCACGGTTATCTGGGCCGAGGTGCCGCGGGTGATCATCGACAGCAGGCTCGACTTACCGACGCCCGACCCGGCGAAGATGCCCAGCCGCTGACCGCGTCCGACCGGGGTCAGGGTGTCGATGGCACGAACCCCCACCGACAGCGGGCGGTCGACCGGGAGCCGCAACATTGCCGGTGGTGGCGGCCGCTCCACGGTGACCTCGGTCAAGCCGGCCGGGAGCTTGGAACCGTCCAGCGGGCGGCCCAGTCCGTCGAGTACCCGGCCGCGCAGCCCCGCGCCGACCCGGATACGGAGCGGGGCACCGGTGCTCGTGGCGGTAACACCGGTGCCGATGCCGTTGAGTTCGCCCAATGGCAGGCAAGTGGCAATCGGACCGTCGACGGCCACCACCTCTGCCATCGTGGGCGCGTCCTCGGTCGAAGCATCGCCACCGAGTTCGATCAGTTCACCGATCCGGCAGCTCAGTCCCGAGACGGTCACCGAGAGCCCGACCGCTTTGGATACCTGCCCGTACCGGCGGGGCTGGCCGATAGCGGCGAGCTCGGTGATCCTGGCGGTCACGCTCATGTGGTCAACCGTTCCCGGACGCGGCGCAAGCCCTCGGACAGCCGCGCATCGATCGTGCTCGCGCCGCTGCGGGCGACGGCGTCCCCGACAGCCAACGTGGCATCGGGTTCGAACGTGACGCTGCGGCCGCTTGCTGCGGCTACCGAGGCGAGTAGCCCCTGGAGACCGTTCGCGGCCAGTCCGGCGTAGGCCTCGGCATTCAGCCAGACCGTCAGCGGCTGATCTTCGGGAGCGAGCCGCATTGCCCGGGCCAGCGCGTTCTGGGTGGCGGCGTCGACCTCCCGCAGCTCGCGTCCCAGCAACCCCTCGGCAAGGTCCACTGCGGCCTGCACGATGGTGTCCTCGGCCAGTTGAGCGGCCTGACATGTTGCAGATTCCAACTGCCCCGCGGCGGCGGACAGCGTATCCAGCGCCGACCGTAGGGCGGCTTGCGCGTCCTGGCGCGCCTCGGCGGCCGACTTCAGCGCCTGGGCGTCGAGCGCCGCCTTGGCCTGCCGCGCGTCATTAACCCCCTGCGCCCAGCCGCGGGGGTATCCGACCGCCGCCGCGGACGACCGGGTCAGGTCGAGGTAGTCGGAGGGAATCGAACTGGGTGTCAGCAGATCGAACTCGATTGGCTCAGGCAACGAATTCGTCCTCCTGGCCACGGCGAACGATGATCTGGCCCTCTTCCTCCAGCAAGCGGATCACCCGGACGACCTCGGTCTGGGCTTCGTCCACGGTCTGGATCCGTACTGGGCCGAGCAGTTCGATCTCCTCGCCCAATGTCACCGCTGCCCGCTCGGACATGTTGTTCATGACCTTCGAACGCACCGCGTTGCTCACGCCCTTGAGGGCGATGGCGAGGTTGGCCACCTCGACCTGGCGCAGTACGAGTTGCACGGCGCGGTCATCGAGATTGATCAGGTCCTCGAAGACGAACATCCGGCTGCGCACCTCGTCGGCCAGCTCCGGATCGCGTTGCTCCAAGCCCTCCAGGATCAACTTCTCGGTACCCCGGTCGGCACGATTGATTATCTCCACAAGGGGCTGGACGCCGCCGACCGCTGACAGATCCGCAGGCACCAACATGCTCGACATCCGTCGTTCCAGGCCTGCCTCGATCGTCCGGATCACCTCGGGCGAGGTACGGTCCATGGTGGCGATCCGGTGGGCGACGTCGGCCTGCAGATCAGCGCCCAGACCGGCCAGCACCTTCGAGGCCAGTGGTGCCGGAACATGCGCCAGGACCAGGGCAATCGTCTGCGGGTGTTCGTCGGACAGGAAGCTAAGAAGCTGGCGGGCGTCGGCGTTCTGCAGGAACTTGAAGGGCATGTCGAGGACGGTGCTGGCCAGCTTGCCCATGATCTCGGCGGCCCGGCCTTCACCCACCGCGGCGATCAGCAGCTCGCGGGTCTGGTCCAGGCCACCGTGCAGAGTGGACCCACCTCCGGAGGCCAGCATGCCGAATTCGCGAAGCACCGCCGCGGACATGGCCGGAGTGATCTCGCCTATCCGGGCGATCTCGGCAGAAAGGTCCTCCAGCTCCGACTCGCGCAGTTGGGCCAGGACGTTCGCCGATGCCCGCCGGTCGAGCTGTAGCAGCAGGACGGCGGCCTTGCGCCGCCCGGTCATGCTGCGCAACAGCTCTGCCGGCCCGGCGGCCGCCCCTTCCGCGACCGCTGACGTCGGCATCACGGTGTTTTCCAAGGTGGTCAGCCGTCCTTCGCGTTGAGCCAGCTGCGCAGCAACCGGGCGAGTTCCTGCGGGTTGGATTCGGCGAGTTCGGCCAGTTGCTGTTGCCGGGCCGCACTTGCCTGAGCCTCGCGGGACTGTGGGGGGACGATGTCCAGTGGAGGCGGTGGGAGGGAGTTCGGATCGTCCTGCAACGTCGACAGGAAGAGGTCCAGGTCATCCGGGGGCAGCGCCTTCTTACGGCGCTTGCTGGCGATCAAGGTGATGACGACGAAAGCGATCACGACCAGCGCCAGCCCACCGGTCTTGAGCAGCGAGATGAGTTGGGCGCTCTGCTTCGCTGCCGCCGCTGCCTTGGCTGCCTTGGCCGCCAGGGCAGTTTCTGTGTTCGCGGCCGAGGTGTCGAAGTTTTCGGTGCTGACCGCGATTACGTCGCCGCGCTTGGGATCCAGACCGACAGCCGCGGCGATCTGCGACTTCACGTTCGCCAGGTCGAGGGAACCGGCTTTCTGCTGGTTGAGGACCACAGATACGGTCAAGCGTTTCACGTCGCCCGGAGCGTTCGTGCGTACCTCGGTGGTGGTGTTCACCGCGTTGTTCCTGGTGTCGGTGTTGTGGATGTAACCGCCGCTGGAGGACACCGATGGGCCAGCGCTCGGCACCACGGTGTTGGCCCCGATTGCCGTGCCGCCGGCACTGCCGCTGGGATTGCCACCGTAGGTCTCGCCGGTGCTCGCCTCGGCGAGGGCCGGCAGGCTGCTCGGGTAGCTGTAGGTGGTCGAGGTGGCATTGCTCTTGCCGAAGTCGAGGTCGGCGTTCGTGGTCACTACCGCATTGCCCGGGCCGACAATCTTGTCGAGAATGGCCTGTGCGGAACTGGACAAGCGCTGCTGGAAGGCCTGGGTGGCCGCGGCCCGCGTGTCGCTGGCGGTGGCACTGTCGGCCTGACCGGCAGCCGCTAGCACCCTGCCGTTGGCATCGGAGACACTGACCTGTTCGGGGACCAGGCCCGGCACGCTGGAGGACACCAGATTGATCACCGATTGCACCTGGCCGCTGGTCAGCGTGGTGCCGGGCAAGGTGGTCAGCAATACCGATGCCGTTGGCTTCTGGCTGCCGTCATCGAAGACGGTCTGTTGTGGAATGGCGAGGTGGACCGACGCGTCGGCCACGCCGTTCAGGGACTTGATGGTCTTGCTGAGTTCACCCTCGAGGGCGCGCTGATAGTCCACATGCTGTTTGAATTCGGAGGTGGTGATGCCCTCCTTGTCCAGCAGGCTGTATCCGGTGCTACCGGCCGAGGGAAGGCCGGCGGAACTCATGGCCAGTCGAAGTTGATACACGTCCTTGTCGGAGACCATGATCTCGGTGCCGTTGGCCGTCAGCTTGTAAGGTGTCTTGTTCGCGTTCAGCTTGTCGATGATGGCGCTGGCGTCGGCCGGAGCCAGGTTGGTGAACAGCGGGGCGTAGCTCGGCGTGGACGCCCACGTGGAGAACAGCCAGCCGCCGATGCCGAGCGCGAACACGGCCGCAACCGCGACGACCTTCTGACCGGGGGTGAAAGCGAGGAAGCCTCGCCAGAATCGCTGCAGCTGGGCCAGGAACTGATCCTTCATCTCAGCCCTGCATTCCCATGATCTGGTTGAACGCGTCCACGCCCTTCGTGCGGATGGTGGTAGCCAGCTCGGTCAGCAGTGACGCCTGCGTGGCGGCAATGGTGTAATCGGAGATGTCGGTGAGATCCCCGGTGGCCGCCTGTACCGCCAGCGTGTCGGCCTTGTTCTGCGCCTGGGACACCGCGTCGAGTCCCTTACCGAGTACCGAGGCGAAATCCGCTCCGGGCGTCGTCGTGCTGGTAGCGGCGGAGCCGGTCGTGGACGGCGTCACCGAACTTGCTGCGCCGGTAGCGAGATTCGACAGTGCGGCCAACGAGGAACCGACGGCCGGGATAGCGGGAATGGTCATGCTCAGCGGTTCTTGCCGATGTTGATGGCGTCCTGGTAGGTGGACCGCGCGCGATCGATCACGGCCGCGTTGGCCTGGAAGCCGCGCTGGGCCATGATCAGGTTGCCCATCTGCTCGCTCAGGTCGATGTCGGGCGTGCGAACGTATCCGTTGGCATCGGCCAGCGGGTTGTCGGGCTGGTAGCTGAGCACGCCTTTGGCGGTGCCTTCGGTGCGGGCGATTCCCTGGACGCCACCACCGCTGCCATCGACTGCGCCGCCGAGTTCCTGTGCCTGGATGTAGGTGGCCTGGAAGGCGTTTCCCGAGGTGGGCTTGACGGTGTTGATGTTGGCGATGTTGTTGGCCAGCGCGTCCACCCAGGTGCGGAAGGTGGTGAGACCGCTGCCGGAAATGGTGAAAGCCGAGAAGATAGACATCGCTCAGCCCTTCAACACGGTCTCGAGAAGCCCGAACTTCGAGGTCAGCGCACCGCTGAGCAGTTGGTACTGCAGCTGTGTCTTCTGATCGGTGACCGTCTCGGTATCGAGGCTGACGTTGTTTCCGTTCGCGCTGACCGGACCGCTCTGTGAACTCTGCGAGAGCGCGGCCGAGCTCGGGTCACCAGCGCTGACCGCGGCCCGCAGGCTGTCCTCGAACGACACCTGGCTCGCCTTGAAATTCGGTGTCTCGATATTGGCTATGTTGTTGGCTGAGACCCGCTGTCGCGCCGCGAGTCCGGACAGCGCGGTCGCCAGGGTGACCGATGTGATGTCGTCGAGCACGAAACGAAACCTCCCGTAGCGGGGTCTCGCCAATCCATGGCGGTACCTGGCGAGCTATCCGTGCTCACCTAGATCATCGGCGTCGATCGCGGAGAGTTAAGGAGTAGTAACGACGAACCGGACCTGACCATGAGCAATCGTGGCCACTGGCCGAATCGCGCGGTCTCAGGCGCTGAGATCAAGGAACACCGACGGCTGTCGTAGCGCAGAATCGGGAGAATTCATCAGGATCTCCCGTTGTACGGAACCCATCGCCGTCAGCAGTTCTTCCTGCAGGCGGAGCTGTCGGCGGTGGATCGCATGGGCGCGGTCGCGCAGTTCGAGCGGCAACGCGGGCAAGTTGAGCTGCCGGAGGTCCAACTCGGCCAAGGCAAGCGGCTGTCGGGATCCGAGCTCGAAGCGGCTGGCCAACAGTTGTTCCGCGGCTTCGGCGACGGCCTCGCATTCGGCCAGCACCTCGTCCCAGGTTGGCGGGGTGGGCACGAGGCTCAACCCACCCAGGCGACCTGGCGAACCGCCGGATTCGGGTCGGAGTCGCTAGGTGCTCGTGCTGCGTCGAGCACGGTCGCGGTGGCCTCGCGCCAACTGTCACGCAGGCCGGTGACAATCTGTTCCACCTCTCGAAGCCGGCGGTGGTCGGGCTCCAGGTTCACCGCGATCAGCTCGCCCAGGATGAACCCGTACAGGGATGCCAGGTTGTTGGCACCCTCCCAGTCGTCCATCCGCAGGCTGGTGCGCAGTTCGGCGATGATCTGCTGGGCGTGCCGGATCTGTTCGGTCGCGATCGTGCGGTCGGCGGCTTCCTGCGCGTCGGCCGCCCGGCGGATGTCGAGAACCAGCCGGTCATACAGCATCACCAGCAATGCGCCGGGGGACGCGGTGCTGACCGCGTCCGCTAGGTAGCGCAACTGCGCGGGACTGCTGGTCACGGTTTCTCCTTTTCCTGGCGTGCGGTTCGTACAGGGGCTCGGGGCGTCGGCGGGGCGGGCCGCTGCGCAGGCAAAGTCAGCCCGAGCTGGAAGTTGAGGAACTGCTCGAGGCGTTCAGACTGTTGAAGACCGAGGTCAGGTAGCTGGACTGCGACTTCAACTTGGACAAGGCCGCCTCCATCGCGGCGTACCGCGATTCCAGGCTCGCCTTCTGCACAGCGAGTTTGCTGTCCCAGGTGGTGATCTGCTTGTTGAGCGAGGTGATCTGAGCGTTCTCGGAGTTGATGAGCTGGCTCAGAGTCCCCACTGCGGCATCGGTCGCGTTGCTGCCCACCGTGGAAAAGGCCCCCGCCAGCGAGGTCTGCACCATGCTCTGCACCGAGGACGGGTTCTGTGCGTAGGCCGAGGCGAACGCGGCGGCGTCGAAGGTGACGGAACCGGTCGAGGTGATTCCGACACCGGCGGCCGCGAAGCTCTTGCCGGCGGCTCCCGAGCTGATGACACCGAGCAGCTTCTGGGTCAGGGAGCTGACCGTGTTGTCACCGGACAGTATGGAACCTTGAGTCGTCGCGGCGCTGATGGTGTTCAGCGCATCGTTGGTAGCAGAGACCAGCGCCGACACAGCAGCCGAGATCGAATTGGAATCGCTACTGACCACGATGCTGCTGTCGGTGGTCGGCTTGCTGACCGAGAAGGTGACGCCGGGGATGGCGTTGGCAAAAGTGTTCGTGTTGCTGGTTACGGTGTAGCCGCCGTTCAGCGGATCGCCCACGGTTAGCGAGGCATCCTGCGCCGCGGCCAATGTCTGCGGTGTCGAGGTAAGACCGTTGACGGTGAATGCGCCGGCGGCTCCGGTACTGGTTGCCGTGAACTGGAGGATGGTGCCGCCGGTGGTGTTGACGACGGCGGCGCGCAGCCCGAGCCCGGCGGAGTTGATGGCCGATGCGACATCGGATATCGAGTTGCCGGCCAGCGAGAGGTGGGTCGTGGTTGCACCGATGGTGACGTCGAGTCCGTTGGCCGCGTCGGCGGCATTGCTGGCATCGGCCAGCGTGACGGTGCTGATCTGAGCGCGCGCTACCTGGGTGACCGAGAAGGTCGTCGAGGTACCGGCCAATGCGGTCGCCGATCCCGAGGCCACGATGGAGGAATCGGTGGAGGTGGCCGTCGTGGCGGCCCAGGTGGAGGCCAGCGCCACGGAATCGGCGGCAGACTTCACCGCCGCCAACCGGGTGTTGATGGCCTGATAGGCGGAGAGTTGAGATTGAGTCGAGCTGAGCTGGCTCTTGAGTGCAGTCTGCGGTGCGGCCGCGAGCGTCATCAGCTGCGAGATCACCGATGCCGTGTCGATACCCGACGACAGGCCCGAGATGCTGAAGCTGGTCACGTGATCTCCTTCTCGACCGGTTCAGGGTTCAGCGGTGCTCGCTGCGCTGGACGAGGCGCGCCGGCGGTGGGGCCAGAGGCTCCACCGCCCAGCGCGTCACGACCGCACATCGCCGGTGAGGGCGTGTCTTGAAGCGGGATCCTACGAACTACTGCAGCAGTTTCAGGATCGACTGCGGCGCCGAGTTCGCCTGCGCCAGGACGGAGGTAGCCGCCTGGGACAGGATCTGTGACTGGGTCATCTTGCTGACCTCGGTGGCCAGGTCCGCATCGGTCAGGTTCGACCGGGAGGCGGTGACGTTGGTGATCGCGGTCTGCAGGTTCTGCACCGTGTAGTTGAGCTGGTTCTGGGTCGCGCCGATACCCGAGCGTGCGCCCGAGATCGCCGAGATCGCCGTATCGATGGTCTTGAGGTCCGCGGTTGCGTCGGTACTGGCGTAGGGCACCGGAGTGGTCGATGAGAAGGCATCCGTTGCGATCTTCAATGCGGTGAGGTCCGAACCGCCGGTGTAGGTGTAGACGCCCGCGGCGAGGGCGGAGGTACCACCGACCGCCTTGGAGTTGGTCGTCGCCGTGGAGAGGTCCAGCTTGATCGTGTCGCCGCCGTTCGCGCCGACCTGGAAGTTGTTGTTGAACTGACCGTCCAGCAGGTTGGTGGCGCCGAACTTGGTCTGGCTTCCGATGTTGTCGAGCTGGGTGTTGAGCGCCTTGACCTCGGATTGGATCGCACCGAGCGAGGATTGGTCCTGGGTACCCGAGTTGCCGGCTTCAACGATCAGGGTCCGCATGCGCTGCAGGATCTGCTGGGTGGTGCCGAGCGCGCCATCGGCGATCTGCGAGACGTTGATGCCGTCCTGCGCGTTCGAGGTGGCCTGGGTCAGGCCGTTGATCTGGCTGGTCAGGCCCTGGCTGATCGAGAGACCGGCCGCATCGTCGGCCGCCTTGTTGATGCGCAGGCCGCTCGACAACTTCTCGATCGAGTTGGCCATGTCGTTCTGGTTCTTGCTCAGGTTCTGGTAAGCGGTCAGAGCTGAGACGTTGGTGTTGATACGCAGACTCATGTTTTCTCCTCCTGAGATTCGAGTCTCTTGCTTGCCCGGTAGGTCCGGGCGGCTTCCCCATCCGTGGGTCGGCAGTTAACTATTCGGCGGGATGCCGAAGTACTTGAGGGCTGTTCGGCGAAATTCTCCGCCTCGAAGCCGGCATATCAGGAGACCCGCGCCGAGGCCCGCACGCTGTGGCGCTCCTGGGCATAGGTGGCCGCGATGGCCTCGCCCATCGGGTTCGACATGGCGAGCCGGACGCTCAGTGAGCTGCGGGTGGCGACGGCGGCGGCGTAGCCGGCGATCTTCGCCATCGACCGACCGGACCGTATGCCGCCGTCAGAGTTGGCGGGCGGGGTCTCGGTCTGGGCCCGCATGCCGTGCCGTAGCAGTACGAGGGCCTCGGAACGGAGCTGGGAGATTCGTGATTCGGTCACGCCCAATTCGGCCGCGATCTCCGACATCTGCTTCTGCCCGAAGAAATACTGCCGGACCACGTATCCGAGCCGCTCCGGAAGCTCGGCCACGGCATCGTGCAGGAAGCCGATCTGTTCCCGGTCGACGATCAACTGCTCCGGTCCGCGTTGCGCGTCAGGAAGCAGCGCCGCCCCGGTCTCGGGCGCGAAACCCTGCAGGCTCAGCACGCTGGCGCGCTGTACATCGGCGTCGATGGAACTGAGCTCACTCACGCTGACACCCATGACGCCGGCCAACTCGTCCGGGCGGGGGGAGCGGGCGAGGGTGTTGGTCAATTCGGTTCGTACCGTGTCGACCTCGCGGGCCCGGCCCCGGACGGAGCGGCTGGCCCAGTCGGTACTGCGCAGCTCATCGAGCAGCGCGCCACGGATCCGGATCGCGGCGAAGCGCGCAAACGGAACACCCCGTTCGGCTTCGAAGCCGCGCGCGCTCAGCACCAGCGCGGTCATGCCGGCCGACACCAGATCGTCGCGGTTCACGTGAGAAGGCAGTCGCTGCATCATCTCGCGGACCAGGTGCCCGACCAACGGCATGTTCTCCGTTACCAGTGCCTCATCGAACGAACTCAACTCCGCACGAGCGCCGACCGATCTTGGTCGGTCAGGACGGGGACCGCAGGCGGCTGCGGTGTCGGTCATCGTCGCTGCGGTCATGAAGTTCTCCCCACTTTTCCCGAAAGTTTGATTCGGGAGCTGGCCTAGCCGGTCACTCGAAGATCATGTTAAGAACTGGTGATGTGACCGACAGTAGCGAACTGTGAACTGTCCGTTAAGCCCTTCGTGAGGTTTGTGTGAGTGATCTGAGTCACAATCACGTCACGGCCGCGTGTCGCAATCGTTCGAGCCGGCCGGACCCACGGCCGGACCTACGGCTCTCACCCATCGGCCGGCCCTAAGGTTCCGGCGCGGTTTGCCGACTGGACTTGATGACCGGGAGGAGGGTCAAGCGGACATGTTGATGGCGGTCAAGACGCAAGCGCCTTCGGTAGCTGGTTCGGCAGTGGATTCGCTAGTGGAGACAGCAACCATGGGATTCTCTGAGGTGTCCAGCCTGCTGTGGCAGGAGCGCGAGGCGCTCGAGCTGCTGCTGTTCAAGCTCGTGGAGGAACGGCTCATCGTCGCCGCGGGCGAATCCAAGTGGCTTCCGGCCGCCAATCGGGAGGTCGAGACCGTCGTCGAGCAGCTTCGCGCCGTCGAGGTCCGCCGTGCCGTCGAGGTCGCGGAGATCGTCCGAGGCCTCGGGCGATCCGAACCGGTCACCCTGCAGGAACTGGCCGCGCTGGCCGCGGAGCCGTGGGCCGCAATTCTGAACGATCACCGGACGGCGATGCTGGCCTTGGTGGCCGAGCTCGAGCAGACCTCGGCTCAGAACCGGGCACTGCTGGCCATGGGTGCCCGATCGATCCGCGAAACGCTGCTGGCGCTGACCGAATCGGTCGACACCTACGACGGCCGTGGCATTGCCTCGGGTGCTGGTCCGCGCTCGGTGATCATGGACGAGCACGCGTGACCTCCTTCTCCGGCTTGGTCAACGCGTCCAACGCGCTGAGCGCCGAGCGCTACGGGTTGGACGTAACGGGCCAGAACATCGCCAACGCCAACACCCCGGGCTACAGCCGGCAGCGCGCGGACCTGGCTGCGGTAGGCCCAGTGGCAGGCGTGCCGACGCTGTACGCGACCCAGCGAGCCACCGGAGGCGTCACGGTGGCCGGCACCAGCCGGCTCAATGACCCGGTGCTCGACGCCCGGATGCGGACCGAACACGACCGCGGCAGCTACGCACAGACCGTGTCGGCGCAACTCTCCGGTGTCGAGACTCTCTTCAACGAGCCCAGCGACACCGGGTTGGCCGAGCAGTTGAGCAACTTCTGGAACTCCTGGTCGGCCGTGGCCAACAACCCGGGTGACCAATCCGCGCGTTCGGTCGTTCTCCAGTCCGCCGCTACCGTGGCGGCCACCTTGAATACCACCAGCAGCGCCATCACCGATCTGGCCACCGGCGCCGCCGCCACGTTGAGCCAGACCGTCGTGGACGTCAACACCGCGGCGGCCTCCGTGGCTCAGCTGAACGGCGCCATCGTGGTGGCGACCAAGACCGGTGCGAACACCAATGCCCTGTCCGACCAGCGCGATGCACTGCTGCTCAAGCTCGCGGACTCGGCTGGCGCCCAGGCCACTCTCCAAGCCGACGGCAGCGCCGTTGTCACCCTCGGCGGCCAGACACTGGTTTCGGGCATCACGGTTGCCACCGTGGCGATGACGCCGACCCATCAGCTCACGGTCAACGGAACCGCAGCGGCGACCGCCGGTGGTGTCGCTCAGGGACTGGTCGACACTCTCGGCACCACGCTGCCCGATTATGCAGCGAAGCTCGACGCGGTCGCGGCGGCACTCAGCACGACGGTCAACGCGGCTCACCAGGCGGGCTTCGACCTCGCC
Source organism: Pseudonocardiales bacterium (assembly GCA_030840445.1). Classification (GTDB taxonomy): domain Bacteria; phylum Actinomycetota; class Actinomycetes; order Mycobacteriales; family Jatrophihabitantaceae; genus Jatrophihabitans_A. The sequence goes on along the minus strand of JAVEEN010000111.1, from coordinate 9,883 downwards.
GGCGCGTCTGGTGGCCCGTTCTTCTCGGGTACTACGGCCTCGACGATTGCCGTCGCGGTAACCGATCCGAAGAAGATCGCCGCCTCCGCAACGCCGGGCGGAAATCTGGACGCTACGACTGCCTACGCCTTGGCCGGGTTCGGGACCAAACTCGGTGGCGCGGACGCGGAGTACCGCAATCTGGTCACCACGCTGGCCTCGAGCGTTCAGCGAGCCTCGCAGTCGGCGGCCGTCCAGTCGGCCGTGGTCACGAGCGTGGATATGCAGGCGCAATCGGTTTCCGGGGTCAGTTTTGACGAGGAGACGACGAACATGTTGACCTACCAGCGCGCCTACCAGGCGTCCTCGAGGGTGCTGACCACCGTGGACGAGCTGCTGGACACTCTGATCAATCGCACCGGACGGGCAGGGTTGTAGGCGATGCGGGTTACCGAAGGGTCCTCGGCCTACGGCTCACTGGTGGGTCTGCAATCAGCGGCGTCGCGGCTGGCCGACCTGCAGAGTCAGCTGTCCTCGGGCCGTCAGATCACGAAGCCATCCGATTCGCCAACCGGTACCTCGACGGCCCTCGGCCTGCGCGGGGAGTTGCAACGGTTGAGCCAATATCAGAGCAACGCCACCGACGCACTCGGCTGGTTGAACACCGTCGATTCGACGTTGTCCAGCAGCTTGACCCAGCTGCAGAACGCCCGGACGCTCGTCCTGCAGGGTCTGAACTACGGTTCCAACAACGCGTCGTCGAACGAGGCATTGGCCCAGCAGATCGATCAGCTTCGCCAGTCGACCCTCTCCCTGGCCAACGCGACCTACCTCGGCCGGCCGATCTTCGGGGGGACGACGGCCGGTACGAGGGCCTTCGACAATTCCGGGACATATGTCGGTGACGCAGGTTCGGTCAGCCGCAACGTCGGCGCGAACACGTCTGTCGCGATCAATCAGGTCGGCACTGATGTCTACGGACCCAACGGCTCCAACCTGTTCGACGTGCTGGCCGGTATCTCGACGGACCTTCGCTCGAACCCCGGCAATCTGACGGCGGACCTGGCCAGTCTCGACGCGGCGACCACGCGCATCAGTAGCCAGCAGGGTTTGGCCGGAGCGCTCTACCAGCGGGTCCAGAACTCCCAGACGGTCAACGCGGCGGGAGTGGTGCAACGCAAATCGCAGCTGTCCGAGGTCGAGGACATCGACTTGGCCGATATTGCGATCAAGGTCTCGTCCGCTGATGCGTCCTACCAAGCCGCCCTGGCCACCACGGCAAAGGTCCGGCAGACGTCCCTTCTCGACTTCTTGAGGTGAACATGACGACCATGACGCACGTTCCAGGACCACCCGAGACGGCCGGACCGGATCAGGAGCAGCTGCACACCGGTCTCGCGCGCCGCGTGGAGTTCGTGGAGCCGTTGCCGGGTTTCCCGAACGATCGGGAATTCGCGCTGACCGCGGTGGATCCCGATGGGGTGCTCTTCACCTTGCGGTCGCTGGCTCGGCCCGAGCTGAGGTTCGTGGTGATGCCCCCTGCCGGCTTCTTCCCCGACTACCACCCGGAGGTCGCGGAGGCTGCGGTGGCGTCCCTGGGCGTGGTGACCGAGGTGGAACTCCAGTTGCTGGTTGTCGTCTCGGTGCAGAACGGCATCGCCGATGCGACAGCCAACCTGTTGGCCCCGATAGTCCTGGTGCCTGAGACCGGACGCGCCATGCAGGTGGTGCTGGACGACCCGCTGCTGCCCCTGCGCTCGCCGCTGCTACCTGGGGCAAGCTAGCGTTACCGAACGTCCCTACGCTGCGCTCGGCAGCTGGACCACCGGATGCGGGAGTGACCTCGTGCTTATCCTCACCCGCCGCGTAGGCGAGAGCATCATCGTCGGTGACGACGTCACCGTGACCGTGTTCGAGGTGCGCGGGGATGCCGTCCGGATCGGCATCGACGCACCCCGGACGGTGCAGGTACACCGGCAGGAGGTGTACGAGGAGCTGCAGCGGGCCAACGAACAGGCGGTGTCGCCCTCGGACTCGGCCATCGACTCGCTCCGCGGGGCCCTGTCACCGGCGGCCGAGAAACCGGCGGCCGAGAGACAGGACCCCGAGACGGCTGGTGGCTCGGCCTGAGGCGTTGGTCGGGCCGGGGCGTTTTGGCGATGCGCGCCGCAAGGACGTAGACTCATCGTTTGGCGCATGCCGCCGGTTTCTCGTCCTGTTCACCCGGGGCAGCTCGCTGTGGCCGCGAGCGGAGATCGGCCCTTCTCGGAAGCGCTGGACGTACTCCGTCGAGACGGCTCTGCCGTGTTCGTCGGGTTGTGTCCGACTGAAGGACGAAACACTCGCACAGCAGGCTGGGCGACGATACGAAAAGCGGAGGTTATGGCCAAGAAAGATGGGGCCATCGAGGTCGAAGGTCGCGTGGTGGAGCCACTGCCCAACGCCATGTTCCGGGTGGAACTGAGCAACGGGCACAAGGTCCTGGCACACATCAGCGGCAAGATGCGCCAGCACTACATCCGGATCCTCCCTGAGGACCGGGTCGTCGTGGAGCTGTCGCCGTACGACCTCACCCGCGGACGAATCGTCTACCGCTACAAGTAAAGCCAACCGATTTCAGACGGGCACAGCCATCTACTGCCGAACCCAGCAGCGCAGGGCCTCGCTCGTCGCGTACCAACCAGGAGTAAGACCGTGAAGGTCAAGCCGAGCGTCAAGCCGATCTGCGACAAGTGCAAGGTCATCCGTCGCCACGGCCGGGTCATGGTCATCTGCGAGAACCTGCGTCACAAGCAGCGTCAGGGCTGAGCGGCTCAGGCGAGCAGATAGGCCAGTAACACCAGCAAGACCACCAGCAAGCGCACTCCTCCCGAGAGCACCCGGAGTCGAATCCGGGAGTTCGCGGGCCACCCCCGGTCGGAGGCCGGGGCCGGCTGGCTCAGAAATGAGCAGGGCACAACCGGACGGATGCGCACAAGACCTCCGAAGGAACGAAGGAGATTGCCCCGAATGGCACGTCTTTCCGGAGTTGATCTGCCGCGCGAAAAGCGGATGGTCATCGCACTCACCTACATCTACGGCGTCGGCCGCACCCGCGCCGAGGAAACTCTCGCGGCGACCGGGATCAGCCCGGACCTGCGCGCTCGTGATCTGAGCGATGAGGACCTCGTCAAGCTGCGCACCCATCTCGAAGGCAACTACAAAGTCGAGGGTGACCTACGCCGCGAGGTTGCCGCCGATATTCGCCGCAAGATCGAGATCGGTTGTTACCAGGGCCTGCGGCACCGCCGCGGCCTGCCGGTACACGGGCAGCGAACCAAGACCAACGCCCGTACCCGCAAGGGTCCGAAGAAGACCATGGCCGGCAAGAAGAAGGCGAAGAAGTAACCGCGTAGTTCGCCCTTCCACTCTCTTTCGTTTCGCACACCCTCAGGAGAAATCGGCTTATGCCTCCCAAGACCCGCGGCGCCGGCGCCGTGAAGAAGGTCCGGCGCAAGGAAAAGAAGAACGTTGCGCACGGCCAGGCTCACATCAAGAGCACCTTCAACAACACCATCGTTTCCATCACCGACCCGCAGGGCAACGTGATCAGCTGGGCCTCGGCCGGCCACGTCGGCTTCAAGGGCTCGCGTAAGTCGACTCCGTTCGCTGCCCAGATGGCCGCCGAGTCCGCGGCCCGCAAGGCGCAGGAGCACGGCGTCCGCAAGGTCGACGTGTTCGTCAAGGGCCCTGGTTCGGGCCGTGAGACCGCGATCCGCTCGCTGCAGGCGACCGGCCTCGAGGTCGGCACCATCTCCGACGTCACTCCTCAGCCGCACAACGGCTGCCGTCCGCCCAAGCGCCGCCGGGTCTGACGAGAATCACTTAAAGGAGAGAAGCAGAAATGGCTCGTTACACCGGACCCGCGACCCGCATCTCGCGTCGCCTCAACGTCGACCTGGTTGGCGGAGACGCCGCCTTCGAACGTCGTCCCTTCCCGCCCGGCCAGCACGGCCGCGCCCGCATCAAGCAGAGCGAGTACCTGCTTCAGCTTCAGGAGAAGCAGAAGGCCAAGTACTCCTACGGCGTCCTGGAGAAGCAGTTCCGCAACTACTACCAGGAAGCCACCCGCCGAAACGGCAAGACCGGTGACAACCTGCTGCAGATCCTCGAGTCCCGACTGGACAACGTGGTCTACCGCGCAGGCTTCGCCCGGACCCGCCGCGCCGCCCGCCAGCTCGTCAACCACGGGCACTTCATCGTCAACGGTCACAAGGTAGACATCCCCAGCTACCGGGTTTCGCCGCTGGACATCATCGACGTCAAGCCGAAGTCGCTGGAGACCACGCCGTTCCTGATCGTGCGCGAGACCCTGGGTGAGCGGCCCGTGCCGGCCTGGCTGCAGGTCGTGCCGTCCCGGCTCCGCATCCTCGTCCACCAGTTGCCCGAGCGCGCCCAGATCGACATCCCGTTGACCGAGCAGCTCATCGTCGAGCTCTACTCCAAGTAGCGCAACCCGGCGGGGCACAACCACAACTGAATATTTCGTCCGGGCGTCATATAGCGGTCGCCCACTAGTTCAAGGAGTACTACCTTGCTCATCTCACAGCGTCCGGCCCTGACCGAAGAGGTCATCGCCGACAACCGCTCGAAGTTCGTCATCGAGCCGCTCGAGCCCGGCTTCGGCTACACGCTCGGCAACTCCCTCCGCCGTACGCTGCTGTCCTCGATCCCGGGCGCAGCCGTGACCAGCATCCGGATCGACGGCGTGCTGCACGAGTTCACCACCGTCGAAGGTGTCAAAGAAGACGTCACCGACCTGATCCTGAACCTCAAGGAATTGGTTGTGTCGTCCGATTCCGACGAGCCCGTCGTGATGTACCTGCGCAAGCAAGGCCCCGGCGACGTGACCGCGGCCGACATCGCACCACCGGCCGGAGTCACCGTCCACAACCCGGACCTGAAGATCGCCACGATCAACAAGAAGGGTCGCCTGGAGATCGAGCTGGTCGTCGAGCGTGGGCGGGGCTATGTGACCGCCGTGCAGAACAAGCAGCCGGGTCAGGAGATCGGCCGGATTCCGGTCGACTCCATCTACTCACCGGTTCTCAAGGTCACCTACGCCGTCGAGGCCACCCGGGTCGAGCAGCGCACCGACTTCGACCGCCTCGTGGTCGACGTCGAGACCAAGTCCTCGATCTCGCCCCGCGACGCGGTCGCCAGCGCCGGTCACACGCTGGTCGAGCTCTTCGGCCTGCTCCGTGAGCTGAACGAGGAGGCCGAGGGCATCGACGTCGGCCCGTCGCCGACCGAGGTCGCCGACATCGCCGCGTTCTCGATGCCGATCGAAGAGTTGGACCTGACGGTTCGGTCCTACAACTGCCTCAAGCGCGAGGGCATCCACACGGTGGGTGAGCTGGTGGGCCGGAGCGAGGCCGATCTGCTCGACATCCGGAACTTCGGCTCCAAGTCGATCGACGAGGTCAAGGTCAAGCTGCACGGCCTCGGACTGGCGCTGAAGGACAGCCCGCCCGGATTCGACCTGAACGCTGTGGTCGATTCCTACGGCGGCGACGATTTCGGCGACGACACCGACTACGCCGAGACCGAAGAGCTCTAACAACCCGAGGAGCTCACGCTCTCCGCTTTCCGGTACGCCGGGCGGGCGCTTGGGTTCGTACGTCAGATAACTACTAGGAGCATCGAACAATGCCTACGCCCACCAAAGGCCCCCGCCTCGGCGGCGGTCCGGCCCATGAGCGGCTGATGCTCGCGAATCTCGCGACCTCGCTGTTCGAACACGACCGGATCACCACCACCGAAGCGAAGGCCAAGCGGCTGCGCCCGCTCGCCGAGAAGCTCATCACCTTCGCCAAGCGGGGCGACCTGCACGCTCGTCGGCAGGTTCTGCAGGTCATTCGTGACAAGGACGTCGTGCACAAGCTCTTCGCCGAGATCGGTCCGAAGATGGCTGAGCGGCCAGGCGGTTACACCCGGATCGTGAAGGTGAACCCGCGCAAGGGCGATAACGCTCAGATGGCCGTCATCGAGATCGTCGAGGAGCTGTCGGCTGCAGCGAAGGTCGTTCGGGAGGCCGAGCGGGCTCGCGGGACCAAGGTCGCGCCGTCCAAGGCTCCGACCGGTCGGACCGCCGAAATCGCCGAAGACGCCAAGGGCGAGTCGGCCACTGCGGCCAAGGTCGCCGGCGATGCCGCCGAGGCCAAGGCAGCCGATGCCGAAGCAGAGACCGATGCCGAAGCAGCGGCAGGTGCAAGCGAGGACGGTGCCGGTGACGCTGTTGCCAGCGAGGCAGATGCAGGTCCCGACGCCGTGGCCGCCGATGAGGCGTCCGAGGACGAGTCCAAGTAATCCCGGCCGGCTTCGCTGAAGCACCGGTCACGTTCTGACGCTGAGCCCGCCTCCTGCCTCATGCAGGTGGCGGGCTCAGTCGCGTCGCCGGCCTGCGAGAATCGGGCGGTGCAGGAGAGGACCTGATGACCGACATGCGGCTGCGGCTCGATCTCGGCTATGACGGCACCGACTTCTCCGGCTGGGCCGTGCAACCCGATCGGCGGACGGTCCAGGGCGTGCTCGAATACGCACTCGCCACGCTGTTCGGCCAGCCAGGTCTGCGCCTCGTCGTGGCCGGCCGAACGGATGCCGGAGTGCATGCCGCCGGCCAGGTCGCTCATCTCGACGTCGACGAGCTCCGGTATGCCGAGCTGCGCGAACAGGGCCTGCGCCGGCTGGCCGGCCTGTTGCCGGCCGATGTCCGGGTCTTCTCGATGGTCCCCGCACCGGATGGCTTCGATGCGCGGTTCAGTGCGGTATGGCGCCGGTACCGTTATCGGCTGTCGGACGCGGATTTCGGCGTCGAGCCGCTACGCCGACGTGACACGGTCGGATGGCGCCGGCAGCTGGACGCTGCAGCGATGCACGAGGCTGCCCAGCAGCTGCTCGGGCTGAACGATTACACCGCGTACTGTCGGCGACGCGAGGGTGCGACCGCGATCCGAACCCTCCAGCGGCTGGATGTGGTCCGCGACAGCTGGCTCATCGAAGTCCGGGTGCAGGCGGACGCCTTCTGCCACTCCATGGTTCGCTCACTGGTTGGCGCCTTGGCCGCGGTCGGCGAGGGTAGGCGGTCGCTGGACTGGCCTGGTTCACTGCTCACCAGGACCACTCGCAGTGACGAGATCACGGTTGCTCCACCGCACGGGCTGACCTTGGCGGAGGTCGGGTATCCGGTGGACGCCGAGCTGAGCTCCCGGGCCGAGCAGAGTCGAGCGGTCCGGGGTCCGCTGACCGCGGAGTAAACGCGCCGCGGCGTCATTTGTTGAGTCTCTCGGCTATCGGCAGGCCGAGATCCACCAGCCGACCGTGACGGCCGGGGTCGCCACTGATCGGTGGACCCTCGTACAGCTGGCGGAATCCTTCTGGATAGCGGGTGTTGATCGGCAGCTCCTGGGTCTCGCCCGTCCGACCGGTGGGAAAGGCATGACCGAAACCACCGATCACCTTGGAGAAGTCCCCTTTCGAAGACTCGGTGAACGTGCGGATCACCGCACGGGTGCGTCCGTCGTCGTTGATCTGGTAGTCCACCCACCACTGTCGCTGCGCATGCGGGCCGAGGGCCGCCACCGCGTTGCCCGTCTCCAGAACCTGAGTGCCCAGATCGAGTTTGTTCCGGGACTTGATCGCGTGTTGCGGCGGCAGCTCGTCGTGCGGATGACTCATCTTCGACACCACCTCCGCATAGGGCTTGTTGGCCGGCATCCTGGCAACGGCCTGGTGTCTGCCGCCGTCGTACGGAACTCCGTCCCGGGTGACCCTGACGTTGTCCGGTGTGACCACATTGACCGAGACGGCACGTCCGCTCGAGCCCTCGGTGCCGGACAGGAACGCCATCAGGGTCGCCGCGGCGGTTGACGTGCCGATCGATCCGAAGGCGGCCGTCCCGGTCGTCACGACGACGGTGTGCCAGCCTGGATCGTGGCCGTCCAGCTGGGCGATCCCACCGTCGGCGCGGCTGGCTCCATCGGCGAGATAGACGTAATGCCCGTCGGTGTAATACGGGCTGAGGATCGGCCACTGGGCACCTCCGGGCCCGGCAACGGAACCTCCTCCGAAGTAGCCGTGACCGGCGGTCCCGGGCAGGGGCAGTCCCAGCGTGCCTGTGCAGGCATACCCGGCGGCATTGATCCGCTGCGCCCAGGCGGGCAACTCGCCGCCTCGGATCGTGGCGAACGGGTCGTACTCGCCGGCCGTGCCGGCCGTGAACGTCATACCCAGACGGTCGATGGCCTGCTGTTTCTCCGCGGGGGTCAAGGCCGAGAACCAGGCGCCGAATTCCGGATCCGACGGCCGCGGGTGTCGGCCTGTTTCGAGGCCCCCGACGGCGTCGCAGAGAAACGGGTCCTCGGCGGGGCCCGGTGGGCGGCTTCCGGCCACGAAAGGCCCGATCACCGGCCGGGCGATATAGCGCACGACCTGGCTGATCACCGAGGGATTGCTCGCGCGCACGGACACCGTCCGGGCGGCCGTGGACATCGCGGCGGCGAGGTCGGCGTCCGCCAGGTTCGCCGCCGTGAGCGCCGCAGTCAGCCGGGCAGTCAGCCGGGCGGCCAGGAAGGACGGGTTCCGGGCGTCCCAATCCAGCTGGGCGGCCACCGCGGCCTGGGCCGTCGGGACGCTGACCGAACCATCCTCGGACACCAGCAGACCGGCCGCCGCCGCCTCGATGCTGGCCGCCCGGACAGTGTGTTGCGCGGCAGCGAGGTCGGCCGCCCGGCGTGCGATGGTCGCCCCGAGCAAGCCGATCAGATCGCCGACGATATACAGATCTTGCGCCAACCGGTAGGCGTGCTGTCCCGCGGCCGACGCCGCCCCGCCCGCCCAGGCCGCCTGCAGCTCCGAGTGCGTCCGGAAGTCCTCGAAGCAGCCGCGAGCCCGCTCGCTGTCCGCCCGTAAACGCGAAGCCACTGCTGCCGCCGCGCTGGTATCCCAGCGCAGCACGGTGCTCACGCCCACCACCTCAAGCCTCCGCTCGGCGACCACCGACCCGAACCGGTGCCAGGTGGTCGGCGGCGCGATAGCCGACGGCACTGGCAGTCAGCGCGGCGGCGGTAGCGTCCACCGCCCCACGAGCGAGCCGGATCGCGCAGGAGATCTCGGCGCCGACGCGCTCGAGGACCAGGCCGCACGCGCTGCCCGGCAGTGCTCCGGCCAGCCCGGCGAGGGCGTGGGCAGTTGAGAGCCCGTCCAGCCGGCTCGCGACCTCACCGAGCTGTGCAGCTGCTGCGTCCAATCGGGGGAGATCCGCCCGGATGCCCGTCATAACTCAACGCCTTCCGTCCACCAGACCGCTGTCGGACCTCGGGGCGGCCGGGGTCCACGAAGGGGCGAGCGTAGAACGAATCGGTAACCGGCCGCGCAGAGTTATCCACAGGCGGCAGAAATACCGAATCAGGCGCTCAGGCGATGAAGGCCAGGTTGTCCCGTCCGCACCAGTCCAGCACGGCGGGCCACGGACCGAAACCCGACTCGACATTCAGGTGCCCGCCGCCGGTGATGACCGTGACGGCCATCTTGAGCGGTGCACCGTAGGCCCGCGCTATCCCACCCGGGCACATCGGATCGTCGTCGCCTCCAACGAGCACAGTGCCGTCGGCCGCCTTGCGAAGACCGTCGGTATCGAGCGGAATCGGAAGGAACGTACTAGCCTCGGCCGGCAGCTGGTCGCCAGCGGGCAGGGCGACGAGCGCCACCCGAGCCGGGCGGGGGGCGGGGTGGCCGCTCACCGCATGATGCATCCACAACACCGCGCCGAGCGAATGCGCGACCACGTCGAATCCGTCATCCGGCAACCCATCGAGGGTGCTCAGCAGGGCTGCCAACCACTAGGTGAGATCGGGTGAATCTGCAT
>JAVEEN010000089.1 GCA_030840445.1 Pseudonocardiales bacterium | reverse complement strand
CTGGCCAATCGATTGGATGAAGAATGCCTCGCAGATCGTTGACAGAACGCTTCGCCGGTCGCGGCTCGCGCCTGCGCGCGCGGCAACCGGCGTTCTCGCCCTGCTCGCAGCCGCCTCGCCCTTCCTGATCGCAGCACCCGCGCAAGCCGCGGGTACCCAAAGCCCGCCGCCGATCAAGATCTATGTCTCGCCCGCAAAGGGATACGACAACGGCCCCGGTACACAGGATCGTCCGTTCAGGACCCTGGACGAAGCACGGAACCGAGTGCGAGCCATTAATCGCAACATGCAGTCCGATATCGACGTCGAACTGCTCGGCGGAAAATACAAGCTCCCCAGCACCTTTACGCTCACCAGCGCGGATTCCGGTACCAACGGATACCATGTCGTCTTCGAAGCAGCGCCCGGTGCGAAGCCGGTGATCAGTGGCGGCGACACCGTCACCGGCTGGACCCCCGCCGACCCCACCGGCACTGTCTACAAGACGTACCTCGGCTTCGACACTCGTCAGCTCTTCGTCAACGGTGAGCTCGAAACCCGCGCACGGGGAGCGGACAACCCGGCCGGCTTCACCAAGACTGCCACCGGTTACACGATCACCGACACGAGCATGGACGCGTGGCAGAACCAGTCGGATATCGAAGTTGTCAGCCGCTGGGGATGGATGGAGTATCGCTGCCCCGTGCAGTCAATCGTGGGAACCACGATGACCATGCAGCAGCCCTGCTTCCACAACGCAAACCTGCACCAAGGAGAGGAGATACAGAACCCCACTTGGCTGGAAAACGCACGTGAGCTGCTGGACACCCCAGGGGAGTGGTATCTGGATCACTCGACAAACGAGCTGTACTACATGCCCAAAGCGGGGCAGAACATGGCCACCGCTACGGTCACCGTGCCGCGAGTGCAGGACCTGATCGACCTCAACGGCAGCATCTCCCAGCCGGTGTCGAACGTGTCCTTCCGCGGGCTGACCTTCTCCTACTCCACTTGGTTGGCACCCAGCTCACCCGACGGCCTCGTCGAGGGCCAAGCCGGATTCCGCATCGTCGGCTCCAACAACCCCGACTTCGATTCCACCCGGCTGAACTGGGTCAAGACACCGGGCGCTGTCAACGTCAGCTATGGACACTCCGTCACCTTCGAGGAGAACACCTTCACCCATCTCGGCGCGGTCGGACTCAATTTGAACACCGGTTCCCAAGCAACACACGTCGAAGGCAACACGTTCTCCGAGATCGCAGCGACCGGTATCCAGGTCGGCGGCACCGACGTCATTGATGCTCACCCAACGGACACGCGCTCGATCACCAAAGACAACACCGTGGACAACAACGTCGTCACGAAGGTGGCGGATCAGTACAACGGCTCGCTGGGTATCTTCGCCGGATACACCGACCACACCGTCATCACCCACAACAAGGTCTACAACCTGCCCTACAGCGGAATCTCGGTCGGATGGGGCTGGGGGCTGACCGATCAGGGCGGCGACACGAATTACCCAGGAAACTCAGGCGTCCCCGTCTACAACACGCCGACGACCAGCCGCGACAACATCGTGACCGACAACCAGGTAAGCGACATCATGCAGCATCAGGCAGACGGCGGAGCCATCTACACCCTGAGCGCCAATCCTGGCGGAATCGTCGCGGGCAACTACATCAGCAACGTACCTCCTCCGGCATACGGAGCCATCTACCAAGACGAAGGCAGCCGTTACTGGAAGACGACCGGCAACGCCTTCTGCAACATCGCCTACCAATGGCTGCTGATGAATCACGGCATGGACATCACGGCGACGAACAACTTCACCACCCAGCCCGCGTACACCACGCAGGCCAACAGCACCGGCGACGTCGTCACCGACAACACCACCGTCGACGGATGTGCACAGCTGCCGGCCTCAATCGTCGACAACGCCGGGCTGCAGCCCGCGTTCCGTTACCTCGATCCCGACCCGAGCTCCGCCGATCAGCAGGCCCCCACTGTGCCTGGCAAGCCGACGGCCGCCACGCAGTTCCCGACCGTGGCCGACCTCTCGTGGAGCGGGTCGCAGGACGACACAGCCGTGACGGGGTACTCGATCTTCGCCAACGACAAGCTCATCAGCGCAAGCACCGGCCCCAGCGTTCGGGTCACCGGCTTGACTTCCGGGGCCACCTATCAGTTCGTGATCACGGCGCGGGACGCCGCCGGCAATGAGTCAGCTCCGAGCCCGGCGCTCAGCGTCACCATGCCAGCGGGCAGCGACTTGGCCAAGGGCAAAGCGGTCACGGTGTCGTCCTACTCCGAACCGAACAGCGCTGAGCTGGCGGTCGATGGGGACCTGTCGACCCGGTGGGCGCAGGGATTGGGGCTACCGGACCCGTCATGGATCCAGGTTGACCTCGGAGCGCAATACGACGTCACCGGTGCGATCACCACGTTCGAAAAGTCCTCCGGATACTCATATCGCATCCAGGTGTCATCGGACGAGTTCCATTGGCGCACGCTCGATGACCACACCAGCACCGCGACTACCGCGGCGACCAACTATTCGCCGGCAGCTAGCCCGGTGACCGCCCGATACGTCCGCCTCACGATCACGGGATCGAACGGCAACGGCGGAAGCATCTATGAGCTCGAGGCGTACGGAAACGTGCGGCCACCCAGCACCGACCAGCTGGCACCGTCGGCGCCCGGCCAGCCCACTGTCACCCCGAGACTTCCATCGATGGCCGACCTCAGTTGGCAACCTGCAACGGATGACACCGGTGTCACGACCTACGAGGTGTACCAGGATGGAAAGCGGATCGCCGTCACCGACCAGACAACGCTGCGCGTCACCGGACTCACGCCCGAGACGCCATACAGCTTCACCATCGTGGCGCGCGACGCCGCGTTGAACGAGTCAGCTCCCAGTACGGCCGGCACGGTGACGATGCCAGCGGACAATGATCTCGCCCGCGGGAAACCGGTCACGGTCTCCTCCTACTCACAGCCCAACACTCCGGACCTCGCGGTCGACGGAAACCTCTCCACCCGTTGGGCACAAGGCCTTGGGCAACCAGACCCCTCGTGGATCCAGGTCGACCTCGGGTCGGTCACCTCCGTGTCCAGCGTCGTGACGACGTTCGAAAAGCCTAGCGGCTACAAGTACCTTCTCGAGTACTCCAGTGACGGCACCAGCTGGTCCACCCTGGAAGACCACACGGCCGACAACACCACCAGCTCGGCGACCTACTCCTTCGCCGCCTCGTCGGTGCAGGCCAGATACGTCCGGCTGACCGTCACCGGCTCCAGCTACAACGGCGGAAGCATCTACGAACTGCAGGTCTACGGCGGTTTCTGATGAGCCAACAAACCAAGCAAACCCTTCGACGGAAAAGGCACGATGAAGATCACGCACGTTGAGGTCCATCCCGTCGGCGTTCCCGCCGCGGACCCCCCGTTCCGGTGGCGCCAGGGCCTTGCCGGCAGCGCACCCAAAGGCGACGGGGCCGTGCTGCATATCGGCACCGATTCGGGTGCTGAAGGGGTTGCCCTCTTCGCCCGCCCGGGTGCCGCTGTCATGCTCGAAGACCTGGTCGAGCGGGTGTTCCGTGACGAACTGATCGGACAAGACCCCTACCAGCGTGAATGGTTGTGGCATCGGATCTGGGAGCTTGATCGGATCCAGGAACTACCGCTGCCGGCCTTCGGGCTGGTCGACGTAGCGCTCTGGGACCTGGCCGCCCGAGTTCGCGACCAACCGGTGTGGCAACTGCTGGGCGGATATCGAACTGCGATCCCGGCCTACGCGTCGACCTCGACCTTTTCGACGACCGCGGAATTCCTTGACGTCGCCGACCAATGCCTCAAACTTGGTTACCACGGCATCAAGCTGCACGCCTGGGGCGATGCCCGCAAGGATGCCGAACTGTGCCTTGCCCTCAGAGCGCATGTCGGCGCCGACATTCCGCTGATGTATGACGGCTCGGCCGGCTTCGACCTGCCGGACGCCATCTATCTCGGCCGGGCTCTGGCCGAGGCGAACTTCCTCTGGTACGAGGAGCCGATGCGTGAATTCAGCATCAGCGCCTACCAAAGGCTCGCCCAGTCGACAACCGTCCCGCTCCTCGTCGCCGAAACCTCCGACGGCGCACACATGAATTCAGCGGACTTCATCACAGCGGGCGCTGCCACATTCGGCGTCCGTGCCGGGACGACGCTCAGAGGCGGCATCACCGGGGCGATGCGGACGGCCCACCTGGCAGACGCCTATCGCCTGCGGGCCGAAGTGCACGGATCCGACATCCCCAACCATCACCTGTGCATGGCGATCTCGAACACCACCTATTACGAATCTCTGGTCACCTCCGTGGATGTGAAACGCGAGCGCCACGTCGACCAGAACGGTCTCGTGCAAGCACCGCAGGGCCCAGGTATCGCGCTGCCGTACGAGCTCGAATACGGAAAAGCCCTTCAATCGTTCGTCGAAACACCCAAGTACTGATCCACAGCTCCGCGCCCCGTAAACCACCCACCCCTCCTGGTATCGAAAGGCACAACATGAAGCCACTCCGCTCTCCGAACCACAACGCCCGCGCGAGGACGGCCAGCGCCATCGCGGTCGCCATGTGCACAGCGGTGGCCCTGGCAGGTTGCGCCAGCGCCGCGAAATCGACGTCGCCGGCCGGGGCCAGCAGCGCGTTCAAGCCGGCCAAGCAGGACACGTCAGCGAAGACCACGGTCTGGACCGACTCAACTCGTCTTCCGCAAGTACAGCAGTACCAGAAGGAACATCCCGAGGCGAAGCTGAACATCGTCACCTACGACGGTGGCGCGGACGGATCGACCTACCTCCAGTCAAAGATCCAGTTGTTCGACCGTACCGGAAACGGCTGGCCCGACGTCGTCTTCGGATCGCCGACGGACGTCACCTGGGCTTCGCAGCCGACCAACCCCTCGGCGGTTCCCTTCGCGGCACCCTTGGACGACAACCTGGTGCCGAAAACGACCCTCGACAACTTCGCGAAAGGCTCCCTGAGCCCGTGCCAGTACAACGGCCACACCTACTGCGTGCGCAACGACATCGCCCAGGTCGTCCTCTGGTACAACAAGACTCTCCTGGACAAGTGGGGCTACCAGGTGCCGAGCACGTGGCCTGAATACCAGACCCTGGGCGAGAAGATCGCCAAAGAGCATCCCGGATACCTCGTCGGCGCCGTCGGCGATACCAACTCGCAGGAGTCGTACTTCTGGTCGAGCCAATGCCCCGCGTTCCAACTCACCGATCCCACGACCTTGCGGGTCAACCTGCAGGACCCACACTGCACCAGGGCCGCGTCGCTGCTGGACTCCCTGATCAGCGCAAAGGCAGTGAGCACCCAGGGATTCTTCAGCCAGGGCTTCACCAAGGGCAGCGCCGGCAAGGTCGCGATGGCGTATGGACCGTCCTGGTATGGGCAGTACCTGTTCAACGCAGCTTTCAAGGTGCCGGCCGGCCAGATCACAGCAGCCCCGCCGCTGACGTGGCCGGGTGACTCCTCGCCTGCGACGGGCAACGTCGGAGGTGGCTTGTGGATGGTCTCCTCGCACAGCAGCAACCTCAAGGCCGCTACCGACCTCGTCACGTGGCTCACCACCTCAGACTCCAACCAGGGCAGCGCACCGACCTACCCGGCCTACGTTCCTGCCGCAAAGACCTGGTTGGCCAACCCCACGAACAGCAAGTACTTCGCCACCGACATCAGCCCGGCCTTTGAACAGGCCGCCAACGAGGTATGGACGGGATGGTCGAACACCAAGTTCAGCGATGCAACTGCCTGGTCGAGCATCGTGCTTCCCGGCCTGACAGCCGGGAAGAGCCTCACGTCGCTGCTGCCGTCGTGGCAGAAGGCAATCAGCGATGAGGCCAAGGCCAACGGTTACACCGTGACCAACCAATGACGTTGGTCGCCATGGATTCCGCAACGAACGCCGTTCCCTCCCGTCCCTCCCGCCGCGGTGCGAAGCCGCGGTGGGAGGGGGGCATCGCGAGCTACCTCTTCGTCGCCGGCTATACCGTCCTGCTCGCAGCCTTCGGCATCTTTCCGACCGGATATGCGCTTTACCTGGCATTCACCAACGACCGGGGCCAGTTCGTCGGGTTCAACCAGTTCAGCAAGGTGGCGGGCGACTACCGATTCCTGCCGGCATTTGAAAACATCGCGGTCTACCTCGCCCTGTGGCTGGTGATGCTCGTCGTGATGACGGTGTTGACCGCTGTCGCTCTGCGCTCGTGGGTGCGGCCTGGACTATCGAGCTTGCTGAGGTTTCTCTACTACCTGCCGGGCGCGCTCGCCGGAGTAGCGAGCGTGCTCGTCTGGCTGTTCATGCTCGACCCAAGCGTCAGTCCAGCAGGACCGTTGCTGCGAGCGATCGGGCAGGACAGCTTCGCAGCAACGCTGAATCCGTCCCATCTGCCGGTCATCCTGTTCCTCATCGCCTTCTGGACCGGCGCCGGCGGCTGGATCGTCGTCATGTACGGCGCTTTGAACAACATCTCAGAGGATGTCCTCGAGGCGGCACGAATGGACGGCGCCGGCCGGTGGAAAACGGCGTGGCATATTCAGATCCCGATGATCCGCAAGTGGATCACGTACATGAGCATTCTGGCTTTCGCCGCCGGTACGCAGCTGTTCGTCGAGCCACAACTGTTGCAGACCGCGAGCCTCGGACGAGTCAGTCCTACCTGGTCACCTAACCAGCTCGCCTATGTCTACGCCTTCCAGCAGGGCGACTTCAACGGCGCTGCCGCCATCTCGATCTTTCTGCTCGTGCTGGGACTGGTCTGCGCCGGCGTGCTCGTGGCCCGCTCCGATCTCTTCAAACTGGAAGAACAATGACATCAGCTTTGCGACGCAGATCGAACATGAGATCCGGCCGGGCACGCTCGACACGTGCCTCCACCGTCCTGGTGGGGCTCCTCATGGCGCTTTTCGCCCTCTTCTTCGTCCTACCAGTCATCTGGCTGCTTCTGGCACCATCCAAAACTGCTGACCAAGTCGTCCACGATTGGCCATTGAGTTTCGGATCGTTCTCCCAAATAGGCCACGCCTGGTCTCATCTGATCTCCTTCCAAAACCACGCGCTGCTCACATGGATGAGGAACTCCGCAATCTATTCCGGCGGCTCCCTCGTTCTCACGCTGGCTACCAGCGTGCCTGCCGGCTATGCGTTGGCGCTGACCAGATTTCGTGGACGCACCACGTTGCTGGTGGTCACGCTCATCAGCATGATCATGCCGTCGGCGACCCTGGTCCTGCCGATCTTCCTCGAAATGAACCAATTCCATCTCATCGGGACGATCTGGTCGGTGATCCTGCCCTTCTCGTTCTACCCATTCGGTGTCTATCTGGTCTACATCTATTTCGCCACGAGCCTGCCCCGCGAGATCATCGCGGCTGCACGGATAGACGGCTGTTCGGAATGGCAGGTCTTCACACGCATCGCGCTGCCACTGGCCCGGCCAGTTGTCGGTCTTGTTGCCTTCTTCAGCTTCGTCGGCAACTGGAACAACTTCTTCCTGCCCTACCTGGTCCTGCCCAATAGTGACCAGTTCCCGGTGCAGGTCGGCCTGAACCAGCTTCTGTCGTCGACGCCGTCGTTCAACCCTGTTGCCGGCGCCGGCCTGAACATCACGATCCCGGAACTTGCGCTTGCCATCATCGTCGCGATACTTCCGGTGCTGGTGTTGTTCCTGTTCTCGCAGCGCTCACTCGTGTCGGGCATGCTCGCCGGCGCAACCAAGGGCTGATCAGGTCACGTGAACGAGCCGGTGATCGTGGAGCGCGATGTCTGGATCGCGATGCGCGACGGCGTGCGCCTGCAGGCAGATGTGTGGCGGCCGGGCACGCCCGGACGGTACCCGGCACTACTGCAGCGCACCCCCTACAACCGCGCCGACTCCTTCGCCGTCGTAGTGAACGCCGGGATCGAGCCGTTACGGG
Source organism: Pseudonocardiales bacterium (assembly GCA_030840445.1). Taxonomy (GTDB): domain Bacteria; phylum Actinomycetota; class Actinomycetes; order Mycobacteriales; family Jatrophihabitantaceae; genus Jatrophihabitans_A. The sequence continues at coordinate 422 of JAVEEN010000089.1, read as the reverse complement.
CCGTCGCTGCGGGATACGTGGTCGCCATCCAGGACACTCGAGGCCGCTTCGGCTCCGAGGGTCACTTCCGTCCGTTTATCGACGAAGGCGCCGACGGAGCCGACACGATCGCGTGGCTGGCCAGCCAGCCGTACTGCGACGGCAACGTCGGAATGTACGGGGCCTCGTACTACGCCGCTACCCAGCTGCTGGCGGCCCTGCACCAGCCGCCGGCGCTGAAAGCGATAGTGCCTCAGGTGACCGCGTCGGACTACCACGACGACTGGATCTACAACGGCGGTGCGCTGGAACTCGGCTTCAGCCTTCAGTGGGCGCTCGGCCTAGCAGCCGCCGAGGCGGCACGCCGCGCTCGTGCGGGCGGCGACGTCGCCGCGTTGGTCGCGCAGCTCGACAGGCTGCTGCGTGAACCGTGGACGACCTAC
>JAVEEN010000054.1 GCA_030840445.1 Pseudonocardiales bacterium | reverse complement strand
GGGGTCGCGGCGCTCAGCACGTCCACGATGAGTTCGGCCGTCCGGTCGAACTCGGCCGCGCCGAAGCCGCGTGAGGTCAGCGCCGGGGTTCCGAGGCGCACGCCGGAGGTGTACCAGGCACCATTCGGGTCTTGCGGGACGGAGTTCCGGTTGGTGACGATGCCCGAATCCACCAGGGCGGACTCCGCTTGCCGTCCGGTCAGCCCGAAGCTCGAAACATCCAAGAGAACAAGGTGATTCTCGGTGCCGTCGGTGACCAGCTTGCCGCCGCGACGCTTGAGGCCCTCGGCCAGGCTGACCGCGTTGTCGGCCACGGCCTGGGCGTAGACCGCAAAGTCGGGCGTGCGGGCCTCGGCGAACGCGACAGCCTTGGCGGCCATCACATGAGCCAGCGGTCCGCCTAGCACCATGGGGCAGCCCTTGTCGACGAACTCGGCGAATTCCGGCTGAGCCAGCACAGCGCCACCGCGCGGGCCGCGCAGCGACTTGTGCGTTGTGGTAGTCGTGATGTGCGCGAAGGGAACCGGATCGAAGTCGTCGGTGAACACCCGGCCGGCGACCAGACCGGCGAAGTGCGCCATGTCTACGATCAGCGTCGCTCCCACCTCGTCGGCGATCTCGCGCATCTTGGCGAAATTGACCTTGCGCGGATAGGCGGAGTAGCCGGCCATCAGGATCAATGGCCGGAACTCCCGCGCCTTCGCCAACACGGCGTCGTAGTCGATGAGGCCGGTCTCGGGGTCGGTGCCGTACGAGGCGTGGGTGAACATCTTGCCCGAGATGTTCGGGCGGAAGCCGTGGGTCAAGTGTCCCCCGACGTCGAGGGACATGCCCAACAGCCGCTGGTCACCGAACGCCCGGCGCAGCGTCGTCCAGTCCTGCTCGGAAAGGTCGTTGACGTTCTTCACGCCGGCCTCGACCAGGGCTGGTGCTTCCAGTCGCTGGGCCAGCACCGACCAGAAGGCGACCAGGTTGGCATCGATACCCGAGTGCGGCTGGACGTAGGCGTACGGCGCTCCGAACAGTTCGCGGGCATGCTCGGCGGCGAGCGCTTCGACCGTATCGACGTTCTGGCAACCGGCGTAGAACCGGTGGCCAACCGTGCCTTCGGCGTACTTGTCCGAGAACCAGTTCCCCATGGTCAGCAGTACGGCCGGGCTGGCGTAGTTCTCGCTGGCGATGAGCTTGAGCGATGAGCGCTGGTCGGCGAGTTCCTGAGTAATCGCTGCGGCCACCCGAGGCTCAACAGCGCTGATCACCTCGAGCGCGCTTCTATAGGCGTTGGACGCGGCCGTAGCGTCGAAAGAGGCGGCTGATGATGTGGTCATTGCAGACTCCTGCTTGTGAGACGTCGGGGGTGCGCCCAGGCGCGCGGCAGGTGACCCGGGTCGATCCCCGGTGGTGACCCACCTCGATGCGCCAGTTACGACCCGCCGACGAGCCTAGCGGACCGGACAAGCGACCGTGGGCGGTCCGTGTGCATCACCCGGTACGGCATCGGCGTCTGCGAAGCGGCCAGGGTCGGCCACCGCGAAGTCTAGAGCCAGCCCTTGCGTTTGAAGGTGACGTAGAGGACGACGACCAGGGACACCATGATGCCTGCGCTGGAGTAGAAGCCCCAGTGCTGCCCGAAGCCGGGATACGGGACGTTCTGGCCGTAGAAGCCGGTGACGGCGGTGGGGATGGCGATGATGGCTGCCCAGGACGTCAGCTGCTTCATGATCGTGTTGAGCCGCGCATCCTGCAGCGACAGGTTGGTCTCGAACACCGACGAGATCATGTCCCGCAGCGATTCGGTCCACTCTGCGGCCCGCAGGACATGGTCGTACAGATCCTCGAAGTACGGACGCAGGGCTTCGGGCAGCACCGTGTCGCGGCGGGTGATGGTGTTGAGCACTTCCCGCATCGGCAGGATGACCCGGCGGGCCTGGACCAACGACTTGCGCAACGCGAACGTCCGCCGCTGCAGTTGCCGTTTGTCGGCCATCGAGGGATTGACGTCGAAGAGGTCGTCCTCGAGTGCCTCGAGCTCGTCGTCCAGGGCCTGGATGACGTCGAAATGACCGTCGACCAGGACGTCGAGCAGGCCGTAGGCCAGGGCCTTGGCGCCCAGCTTGGTCAGGTCCGCGTTCTCGTCCCAGCGCCGCAGGATGGCCTCGATATCGAACCAGGTGTCGTTGTGCACCGTGACCAGGGCGTGCGGCAGCACGAAGGCCGAGACCTGCTCGCTGCGCAGATCGCCGGAGTCACGAATCAGTTCGAGAGCGTAGGCACTGAGGTAGGTATGCGTCTCGTACTTGGAGGCCTTGGGTCGCTCATGGTGGCCCATCGCGTCCTCGATGGCTTGCGGAGCGAGGGACAGTTCGCCGGCGAGCAGGTTCAGCCGGTGCGTGTCCGGCGCACACAACCCGACCCAGAGCAGGCAGTCGTCCTGGCCGATGTAGTCGGAGATGTCGTCGAACGGAAAGTCTTCCTTCTCCAGCACGCCGTTACGCCAGAGCCGGGTCCGTACGTATGATTCGCCCATTTCTGCCAATCGCTCCGCGCCTGGGTCACCGGCGCCGGCTGGATGCTGCCTTCCTACCGTCCAGTGTGCCCGTAGGGTCGAGGTCATGGCATTCCGACCCGAGTCACTGGGCTCGTTCGCAGGAAAATCCGTGCTGGTGACCGGTGCGAACGCGGGCATCGGCTGGCAGACCGCGGCCGAATTCGCCCGGCACGGTGCCGCGGTCACGCTGGCCTGCCGCAATCTCGAGAGGGCCGACCGGGCTGCGGACCGGATTCGGGCGCTGGTACCTGGCTCGGACGTCAGGGTGAGCGAGTTGAACCTGGCCGCGTTGAGCTCGGTTCGCAAGTTCGCCGACGGCTGGACCGGCTCGCTTCACGTGCTGATCAACAACGCGGGTGTGATGGCACCGCCCTCCTGGCGGGCCACCGAAGACGACTTCGAGCTGCAGTTCGGCACGAACCACCTCGGCCACTATGCGCTGACCGGACTGCTCCTGCCGCACCTGCTGACCGCTGCGCCCGCGCGGGTGGTCACCGTGTCATCCCTGGCGCATGGCGGCGGCGATGCGAGCGTGCTGCTCGGCAACCCGGCCGAGGGGTACCGACCCCGGAAGGCGTATTCGAATTCGAAGCTGGCCAATCTGCTGTTCGGCCTCGAACTGCAGCGGCGGGCGGAGGCGGCTCCCTCCGCATTGACCTCCACCGTGGCGCATCCGGGGATCGCGGCGACCAACCTGTTCCGCAGCAAGGACGGGTTGGGAGCCAACCCGGTCATCCGCGGGTTCGGCACGGTGTTCGGACGAGTGATCTTCCAGTCCGCCCGGGCCGGAGCGCTTCCGACGCTGTACGCCGCAACCGAGGCGGCGCCCGGCTCCTACAGCGGGCCTCAGTGGCCCGGTGAAATTCGGGGTTCGGTGGGACCGGCCGCCATCAGCCCGACCGGGCTGGACACTGGGCTGGCCGCTCAACTGTGGGATCTCAGCGCTGAACTGACCGGCGTCGAGTACGAGTTCGGGCTGTAGTACGAGTTCCAGCGGTACTGCAAGCCCGTTGTGCCGGTCAGTGGACGGAGGTAGCGCGGTGGGTCTGCGAGAATGGCCAGGTGCAGACGGACACCGTACTTGTTGTTGACTATGGGGCGCAGTACGCCCAATTGATCGCCCGGCGGGTGCGGGAGGCCAATGTGTACTCCGAGATCGTGCCCAGCAACATGCCGGTTTCGGAAATGCTGGCCAAGAACCCGAAGGCGATCATCCTGTCCGGGGGACCAGCCTCGGTGTACGCCGAAGGCGCGCCGTCGACCGATCCCACGCTGTTCGAGGCCGAGATCCCGGTGTTCGGCATCTGCTACGGCTTCCAGGCCATGGTGCAGGGCCTCGGCGGTGAGGTGGCGCACACGGGAGGCTCGGAGTTCGGCCGGACGCTGCTGAACGTGTCCGCGCCCGGTGTGCTGTTCGCTAGGCAGCCGGACGTGCAGCAGGTGTGGATGTCGCACGGCGATGCCGTCACCGTGGCCCCCGAGGGCTTCGCCGTCACCGCATCCACCGCAGGCGCCCCGGTCGCGGCGTTCGAAGACACCGGACGTAGGTTGGCCGGCGTGCAGTTCCACCCCGAGGTGCTGCATACCCAGCAGGGCCAGCAGATCCTG
>JAVEEN010000044.1 GCA_030840445.1 Pseudonocardiales bacterium | reverse complement strand
AACCGCGGTCAGGGGGTGCAGGTGGGTGACGCCGGCGGTGAAGGCGGTGTGCTGGACGACGGCGCGGAACTGGAGGGTGGTGTGCTCGAACCGGACGCCGATCCCGACGGGCTGGTCGGCGTGGCCGACGGACACTTGGGCAGCGGCGCCGCGACCGCCACCGTCAACGTGATCTTCGCCTTGGGATCGATGGACGACCCTTCCGCCGGATCCATCGACATCACCTGTCCGACCTTGTACGGCGCCTGGACGGTGGCTGTCACCGGCGGGGCGACATTGAACCAGTTGGCGTTGTTCAGCAATGTCTTGGCGTCCTGGTACGTCTTTCCGCGTACATCAGGCAGCTTGGATTTGCCGTTCGACACGGTCAGCGTGACGACCGCGCCCGGCTTGGCGTTACCGAGCGGCGGCGGATCTTGGCTCAACACGGTGCCTGCCGGCTGGGTGGAGTTGATTTCGGTGCACTTGGCCTGGAGCTTGGCCGCGTTGAGCGTCTTCTGGGCATCCGCGCAGGACATGTTGGTGACCTGTGGCACCTGGACGTCCGCCGGACCGGCGTAGATCGTGAAGGACACGGCACTGTTCTCGGCCACCTGGCTGGTCGCCGACGGCGTCTGGGTGCACACCTGGCCCACGGTCGGCGTCACCGACGGGGCCCCCGGGGCACCGGAACTGCACGGGCCGTTGCTCTTCTCATGCGTCGGGTTGATCGTCATGTGCGCATTGCGGATATTGCTCTCGGCGGCGGCCGGGCTCAAACCGACCAGCGTCGGAACGGCGTACAGCGTAGGTCCCTTGTTCTTGTTGTTGCCTCGCAACAGCGCGAACGCGGCCACCCCGATGACCAGTAGGAGCGCGAGCACGACGGCGGTCCAGATGACCGCGCCACGGTGACCGCTCTGGTCGTCGTCCTCGTCGTAGACCGGCGTGAGGACTCCTGCTTTGGCCACCGGCACGGCGGGCCGGGAGATGAACTGGGTCCGCTCCTCGTCCGTCATGATCGATTCGGCTTCGACGGGCTGCCCGGCGATAGCTCGTTGCAGGTCCGCCCGCATCTCACCGGCGGTCTGATACCGGTTGAGTGGGTTCTTGGCCAGGGCCTTCATGACGATGGAATCCAACGCACGCGGGATGGCCGGATTCGCCGAGGACGGCACTCGCGGGTTCTCCCGAACATGTTGGTAGGCCACCGCCACCGGAGAATCACCCGTGAACGGCGGGTGTCCGGTGAGCAGCTCATACAACAGGCAACCGGTGGAGTACACGTCCGAACGCGCGTCCACCGACTCGCCGCGGGCCTGTTCCGGCGAGAGGTACTGGGCGGTGCCGATCACCGCCGAGGTCGCGGTCACCGTCGCCGCGTTGTCGGCCATCGCCCGCGCGATGCCGAAATCCATCACCTTCACCGCGCCGGCATTGGTGATCATCACGTTGCCGGGCTTGACATCGCGATGGACGATGCCCGAACGGTGCGAGAAGTCCAGGGCGTTGCAGATCTCGGCGGTGATCTCCATGGCTCGTCGAACCGGCAAGGTGCCCTCGGACTTCAGCACCTCACGAAGCGTCCGGCCCTCGACAAATTCCATCACGATGTAGGGCGAGACGGTGTCATCGAGTCCGCTCGGGTCGCCGTCCTCGCCGGTGTCGTACACGGCCACGATGGACGGGTGGTTCAAGCCCGCCGCAGCCTGGGCTTCGCGCCGGAACCGGTTCTGAAAGGACGGGTCGCGGGCGAGATCCGAGCGCAGCACCTTCACAGCGACGTCCCGTCCGAGCCGGATGTCGCGGCCCCGATGGACCTCGGCCATCCCGCCGTAACCCAGGATCTCCCCGAGCTCGTACCGTCCGCCCACCAGCCGTGGCTGTGTCATGAACCGCCCTCACTGCTTCTCATCCCGTGGTTGAAAGTTGTCATCCGTGGTTGAAAGTCATGGTTACTTCACTCCGATGGACGTGAGATACGCCTGCATGACGGCTTTCGCCACGGGTGCCGCCGCCAGCCCACCGGTGGTCTCGTTACCGGCCACGCCACCGTTCTCGATGATCACCGCGACCGCGATCTTGGGGTTGTCCGCGGGCGCGAATCCGGAGAACCAGGCATGCGGTGGGTTCACGTAGGTTCCATCAGCCTTTTGCGGCCCGTTGTCCGCGGTGCCGGTCTTACCGGCAACCTTGATTCCCGGGATCTGCGCCGCAGTGCCGGTTCCGTTGTTGACCACGTTCTGCATCATCTGGTTGAGCTGATCGGCCTGGCTGGCGTCCATCACCTGGTGGAGCGTGCTCGGGTCGGTGTGGCTCAAGGTGGCGAGATTCGGTCCCTGCTCTTCGGCCACCAGATACGGCGTCTTGAGATCACCCTTGTTCGCGACCGCCGCCGCGATCATGGCGCCCTGCAACGGCGTGATCCGGACATCGCGCTGGCCGATGCTCGTCTGCGCAAGGGAAGCCTGATCGACCACCGGACCGATGGTGGAGCCTGCCACTCGGACCGGCATGGTGAAATCGTTGTCGTCGATCCCGAAGAGGGCCGCCTCATTCCGGATCGCCGTGGTACCGAGGTCCATGCCCAACTGGGCAAAAGCGGTGTTGCACGAGATCTGCAGGGCATGGCTCAGGGTGTCGGTCTTGCCGTCCGCACATTGCTCGCCGCCGAAGTTGCGCAGCTGGGTCGTCGTGCCCGGCAGGGTCAGCGCATTGACCGCGGGGATCCGGCTGGTCGGCGTCTTGCCAGCCTTGAGGGCAGCCGCGGACACGACGACTTTGAAGACCGAACCGGGCGGGTAGGTTTCGGTGAAGGCCCGGTTCGCCATCGGATTTGCCTTGTCGTTTATGTAGCTGTCGTAGGCCTTCTTGATGCTGTCGGCCGAGTGAGAGCTGAGCTTGTTCGGGTCATAGGACGGCGTGCTTACCGCGGCCAGGATCGCCCCGGTCGTCGGGTCCAACGCGACCACCGCTCCGCGCCGGTTCCCCATGGCTTGGTAGGCCGCCGCCTGGGCCTGCTTGTTGATGGTCAGCACGACGTTGCCACCGCGCGGGTCACGGCCGGTGAGCAGGTTGGTCAGCCGCTGGACGAAGAGCCGGTCGTCGTTGCCGGACAGCACCGAGTCCTCGACGCTCTCGATCTGGCTCTGGCCGTAGTACAGCGAGTTGTAACCGGTGACCGGTGCGTAAAGCGGCCCGTTGGCGTACTTGCGCAGATAGACCAAAGCGTCCTTGGTGGCCACCGATTCGGCGATCGGCGTTCCACCCTGGAGCTCGATCAGACCGCGCTGGCGCTTGTACTCGTCCAGCAGCACGCGTTGATTGGCGGCGTTGTCGCGGTACTGCGGGCCGTGGATGACCTGGACCCAGTTCAGATTCACGATCACGGCCAGCAGCAGGACGCCGACGAACAGCGTCACTCGGCGGATCTGCCGGTTCATCGGCTGCCTCCGGACGTCCGGTGGTCGGTGTTGTCGCCGGCCGCGCTGTTACGGGCCACGGTCGCGTTGTCATCGGAACCGGCCGGAGACGCGGCTGGCGGTGCCGTCGAACTGGCCACCCGGGCGATGGGGACGGGACCGCTCTCGGTGGTCACGGCGGACGGCGGAGTGGTCGGCGGCCGGCGGCCGGCGTCGGAGACCCTGATGAGCAAAGCCAGCAAGGCGAAGTTCGCGATCAACGAGGAGCCACCGTAGGAGAGGAAGGGCGTGGTCAAGCCGGTCTCCGGAAGGAGGCGCGAGATGCCACCGGCAACCACGAACAGCTGCAGGCCGAAGGAGAAGGCGATGCCGGTGACGAGCAGCTTGCCGAACGAATCCCGCACCAACAGGGCCGCGGAGAATCCCCGCGAGATGAAAACCAGGTACACGGCAAGGATGGCCACCAATCCGAACAAGCCGAGTTCCTCACCGAAGGAAGAGAGGATGAAATCGGATTTCGCGACCGGCACCAACTCCGGTCGGCCGCCACCCAGGCCCGCACCGAACAGCCCACCGGTGCCGAGCCCGAAAAGCGACTGGCTCATCTGGTAGCCCTGATTCTGCATGTAGTCGAAGACGTGCAACCAGACGTCGACGCGCTGCTTGACATTGGCGAACAGGTGATAGGAGACAAAGCAGCCGCCCGCGAAGAGCAGGACGCCGATGATCACCCAGCTGACCCGCTCGGTGGCCACGTACAGCAGTACGACGAACAAGCCGAAGAACATCAGCGAGGTGCCCAGGTCATGGTTGCGAACCAGAACTCCGATGCTCACCAGCCACGCCACCAGCAGCGGGCCGAAATCCCGGCCACGGGGCAGGTCGATGCCGAGTACCCGACGTCCGGCCAGCGACAGCACGTCCCGCTTGGCGACCAGGTACGCAGCCGCGAACACGGTGAGGCAGAGCTTGGAGACCTCGCCTGGCTGTATGGAGAAACCGGCAACGCGAATCCAGATGCGGGCGCCGTTGACCTCGCTGAACCGGGCCGGTAACACCGCGGGTAGCAGGAGCAGGAACAACCCGATGAGGGCCAGGGTATAGGCGTAACGGGCCAGCACGCGATGATCACGCACCACGAACAGCACCACCAGGAAGACGCCAAGGCCCAGGAAGGCCCAGACGACCTGACTGGCCGCGGCCACCCCGGTGTACGTGTCGCCGCTCTCGGTGGCCTGTTGGGCCAGACCGAGGTCGAGGCGATGGATCATGACCATCCCCATGCCGATCAGGAAGACCGCGCAGGGCAACAGCACCGGGTCGGCATATCTGGCCAGTCTCCGGATGGCCAGGTGCGCCGCGATCCCGATGGCCAGCGCAACCACGGCATAGGTCGCCACGTGCGATGACATCCGGTTGTCCCGGGTGATCTCCACGACCGCCTCGGCACACGCCACGATGAACGCCGCGATCACGACGTAGAGCAACTCGGTGTTCCGCCTGGTCGGCAAGCGATGCGAGACGGTCATCAGCGGCACTGGTCCGGGGGGGTGGGCGATGCAGAGGCGTCTGCTGTAACTTGGCTGGACCTGCTCGCCGTCGGCTTGGCCGCCGAGGTCCTGGCCGCCGTCGACTTCGCCGGGGTGGTTGTCCGCTTAGCCGTTGCGGTCGCTCTAGGCGTCGGCGTGACCCGACGGCTGGCCGAGGGACTGGGGCTAGGCGTGGCCGGGGTGGTTGGGCACGGCGGCAACATTTCGGCACCGAGCCGGACCAGGATCTGCTCGCCGTCCTGGCGGCTGCGGGCAGTGATTCCGTTGCTGACCTGTCCGCGCGCGGCCGGTGTGAGGTCGTCCAGTCGCAAGTTGCTGTTTTCCACCACGGAGTAAAGGGTTATCGGGCCGAACTCGGCGTTGACGCCACGGAACAGGGCGACCTCCTTGCCGTCCTTGCCCACGAAGTACTGGGACTGAGTCCATTGCCAGCCGCCGGTGGCCGCGGCGATGACCGCGATAACTGCGATTACGGTAAACAGAATCCGTCGCCGCCGATGGCTGACCTCGGCGGCGGGGATGACCGGCTTGTCCTCCCGACCGATCTTGGCGGCTCGGGAGGCTGGCGAATCCTCTTGGAAATCAAGGGCGAGTGCGGGATCGACGACGGCACCACCCACCACCGGGACGTCGTCGACACCGGCTTCATCGACCACGTCGGCCACGATGCAAGTGACGTTGTCCGGGCCGCCACCCCTGAGCGCGAGCTCGATCAGCCGGTCCGCGCAGCCTTGCGGCGTCCCTTCGAGCAAGGTCTCGAGCAGGGTGGACGAGGTCACCACGTCGCTGAGACCATCACTGCACAGCAGGTACCGGTCGCCCTTGCGGGCTTCCCGGATCGAGATGTCCGGTTCGACCTCGGTCCCGGTCAGAGCGCGCAGGATGACCGATTTGCGCGGGTGATGAGATGCCTCCTCGAGGGTCAACTTTCCCGAATCGACCAGTGACTGAACGTAGGTGTCGTCGTGCGTGATCTGGCTGAGCTGTCCGCCGCGGACCAGGTAGGCCCGCGAATCTCCCACGTGTACCAGGGCGATCCTGGTTCCAGCGAACCGGATCGCGGTGAGCGTGGTACCCATGCCCTCGAGCTCGGAGTCGTTCTCGACGGAATCGGCCAGAGCTCCGTTGGCATCGGCCACCGCGTCGCGCATCGCGCCGATGAGGTCGCCGATCGGACGGTCCTCGTCGAGCGGCTCCAAGGTTCCGATGACGATCTTCGACGCCACCTCACCCGCGGCGTGCCCGCCCATCCCGTCGGCGATGGCCAGTAGCCGCGGTCCGGCGTACACCGAATCCTCGTTGTTGTTGCGGACCAATCCCCGATCGGAGCGGACCGCGTATTTCAGCGTCAGCGTCATCGGAGTTCCATGACGGTCTTGCCGATCCGGATGGCCACGCCGGCCTCGAGGGGAACCGGTCCGTCCACCTTTGACTGCCCGACGTAGGTGCCGTTGGTGGAGCCGAGATCCTCGAGGTACCACACCCCGTTGGTCTCACTGATCCGAGCGTGCCGGGTCGAGGAATAGTCGTCGGTGAGGACCAACGTCGAGTCGTTGGCGCGCCCGATGAAGATGGGCTTACCGGTCAGGGCCACGCGGGTGCCTGCGAGGCTGCCCTCGACGACGACGAGTTGGGACAGTGCACCCCGGACCGGTCGTGCGTCACCGGGACCGGATCGCTTCGACCGGCGGGGCTTGCCGACCGCCGGAACCCGCGGCGCACTCGACGTGCGCAGCTCAGCTCGGATCACTCGCACCAGGCCGTAGACGAATAACCACAGCAGTGCAAGAAAGGCAAACCGCATCAGCTGAATCGCCAGCGGTGAGGTCATGAGCCGTCCTGCTGAAATACCAACCGGGAGTGGCCGACCCGGATCACGTCACCGTGCTGAAGTTGCTGGCTCTGGACGCTGTGCCCGTTCACCGAGGTGCCGTTGGTGGAGCCGAGGTCATAGACCACCGCGCGGCCGTCGGCCACATGCACATCGATGTGTCTACGGGACACCCCCTGGTCCAGAAGTTGGAGATCGGTATCCTGCCCGCGTCCGACGATATTGCTGCCGGAGTTGAGCTGGTGCACCTGCGCGGTGCCGTCGACCACGAGCTGGGCCCGGAAGGCCGGTCGGCGAGGCGCCTCGACATAAGGCGGTTGCTCCGGCGCGGGCGGCTGATACATGGGTGCTGGTGGCTGATACATCGGCTCGGGTGCCTGATACGTGGGCTGGGGAGCCGGGTCAGCCGCCGGGGGCGCACCGGCGGCGGCACTGTAGGGCTCGACGTACTCATCCAGATGACCCGGCACTGCCGGCATCGACATCGAGTCGTACGGACGGCGTCGGGGCGGCGCCTTTGGTTCCATCCGGGAGGCGATACCGAAGACGCCCGTGTGCAGGGCCGCGTCGTGGGCGAGGTAGACCTCGATATCACCGATCGTCTGCAGGCTGTTGGCGTCCAGGTGCTCCTGCACCAGTTCGGCCAGCGAGGTTGTGAGCTGCGCCTCCCAGGGGGCCAGCCGCTCGTAGTCGGAATCTCCGAGCGTCACCCGGTACCGGTTGGGCACGAGCACCTGCCCCGAGCCCATCACCGCCTTCTTGTCGGATGCCTCACGTTGAAGCGCCGTGCCGATCTCCACAGGCTCGACCTGGCCCTTGAAGACCCGAGCGAAGGCTGAGCCGACCATGCCTTCCAGGCGCCGTTCGAAGCGCTGCGCCAGGCTCATGGTGTCGTCCCTCCTCTGCTGCTCCTGTGGCCGGTTAGCCGCCGGTTCCCGGCTGTTCGCGGTCACTCCGGTGCCCGGCTGATGGCAGCCGTCACGCGTCCCGGTCCTCAGAACTCAGGCGGGACGTGAGGTAGATGGTATCTGCGCACGGTGAGTAGCCCGGCAAGTAGGGCGGCGGTGTCGTGCTAATCTATGGCGTCTTTTCGAGGACGCCTCGGGCAAGTGGCGGAATGGCAGACGCGCACGGTTCAGGTCCGTGTGTCCGTAAGGACGTGGGGGTTCAACTCCCCCCTTGCCCACGCAGGGGGCAGTGACA
>JAVEEN010000022.1 GCA_030840445.1 Pseudonocardiales bacterium | reverse complement strand
GCCCTATCATTCCTGGCGGCAGGCTGCACCATTGTGGCTCTCAGTTCACCCGCCGGCGCGACTCCGTCGAGCGCGGCTACCGGAACCCAGTCGGCGGGCGCCACACCCACCGCCTCGACGTTCGCCGCCCCGACTCCGAGTCCGAGTGCCGCCCACCGGTCGGCGTCAGCCACCGCCGGACGCACGGCGACCGGATCCAAGACTCCGGAGAAGAGTTCGTCCGAGCCCACTTCGTCCGAGCCCACTTCACACGAGCCCAGTTGCCCCGCCACTGTCCACATCACCATCGGGACGATCTCGTCAGACGGCACACAGGTGACGATCGCTCTTGAACACACCGGTCCGGAGTGCGCTTCGGCGCAGCCGGCAACGCTCCACGTGCATCAGAATCTGCTGCGCACGCCGACTGCCGGCTCAGACCCGGAACACCAATCGAACAATGACATTGCGGTAGGCACAGGCTTCGGTGACAGCGTGACCTTGCCGCTGCTGGCCGGAGTGGTCGGTAAGTGCTTCGTGCAGGTGGACGTGCACGCCAGTGGGGTCGCTCGTGGCCGCTTCTTCCCGACTGCGGACTGCCCACAGGTGGAGTCCTCGAGCACCAGCGTCCCACCGCCGCCGAGCACCAGTTCGGTTCCTCCAACCCCGACCACCTCTCCGGTGTCGCAGGGGGTCGAAGCGACCGCCATAACCCAACCGGCACCCGCATCGACAACCGCGGCGGCAGCCCTGGCCAGCACGGGCAGTTACCTGTTGGGGCCGGTGCTGCTAGCGGTCCTGGCGATCGGATTCGGGCTACTCATGGCGACCGGCATGGGCTCGCCGAAACGACGTCGCTAACGCTGGAGTTGACGGGCAACTGACCCGGCAAAGAAAGGCCCCTACCGCCACATTCGACGTCTGGGATGCCGCACTGACACATTCCGTAAGGATTATGTAAAGGCCCCTGCATCTCAACCACATTGTTATGCGCGGTTATTCATGATTTGTTTCGAGAGCGTGTCGTGAAGTGCCCGTGCAATAAATTCTCTCCAGATGGTTGCGCTGACAGCGGCCAGCGGTCTAGTTTTTGTTCACCTTCCCTTTGCCGCGTGTTAACCGAGGAGAAGGCAGTGGATGGCCGCGTACAAGAAAGTGCCGAGTCATCCTTTCGGTTGGGGGGCCAAGTTGAGCAATACCCTTAATGAAGTGCGTCCAATTGAGTACGCACGCGACGAGTCCGCACCAAATATGACCGGTCTGATGGCCGAAGAAGTGACTGTCCTGCCTCCTGGTAAGGCGCCCTGGTTCACCGTGATCGTGCCGACCCGAAACGAGTCGGGCGGGGTCGGGGTGCTGATCGAGCGGCTGGCCGCCGCCCTCGACTCGGTGCCGGCGGAGGTGTTGTTCGTCGATGACAGTAGCGATGACACGCCCGGCGCCGTGCGAAAGGCGGCTCGCGAGCACGGCCTCGCGGTACGGCTGCTGCACCGCCCCGCGCGGTCACGTCATGGCGGACTGGGTGGCGCGGTGGTCGCGGGCTTGAAGCAGGCCCGAGGCACCTGGGCGGTAGTGATGGATGCGGACCTGCAGCATCCACCGGAGCTTGTCCCTCGGCTTGTGGCCATCGGCCAATCCCGTCAGCTCGATCTGGTGGCGGGCACCCGGTACCTCGGCGGCGGAGATTCCCAGGGTTTGGCTGGCGGCTACCGTCGTGCCGTCTCGAGCCTGACCAGCCGGATCACCAAGGCCACTTTCCCACGCCGGTTGGCCCGGTTGTCTGATCCGATGTCCGGCTTCTTCGCGGTGCGCTTGGCCGCACTCGACGTGCGTCGGCTCAACCCGCTCGGCTTCAAAATCCTTATGGAGCTTGCGGTTCGAGAGCCGAAGCTGCAGATAGCCGAGGTGCCGTTCGTGTTCGGCAGCCGCTTTGCCGATAACAGCAAGGCCTCCCTGCGTGAGGGCCTGCGCTTCATCCACCATCTCCTGCGCTTGCGGTTGGTGCTGCTCGTCACCCAGGCGCGCAAATCCTCGACGCGCTCGAGCAAGATGGCCCGGCTGAGGCGCCTGTTGGCCTTCGGCGCGGTGGGTGCGACCGGGATCGCAGTCAATACCGCTGCCCTGTGGGCCCTGTCCGGTCAAGTTGTCCATAACCACTACCTGATCGCGGCCATCCTGGCTACCGAGGCCTCGACGACCTGGAATTTCATTTTTACCGAATTGATCGTCTTCCGCGGACCAAAACCGGGGTCGGTAGCCAGTCGCGGTGTCCGGTTCTACCTGCTGAACCACCTTGCGCTGCTGCCCCGGTTGCCGCTGCTCGCCCTGTTCGTGGAAGGCTTCCACGCCAATCTGCTGGTGGCCAACTTCCTTAGCCTGACCCTGCTGTTCCTCGTGCGCTTCGTGATCGCCGATTCGGCGATTTATGCGCCGGTGGAGGACGGACCGGAAATCCAGAAGCAACCAATGCGTATCTCGGTGGACCTGACCGGGCTGCAGCGCTCGACGCAGTCGCAGACTCTGGCTGACAAGCCCGGAAGCCCTCCGGAGTCGCAGCCGGCGAAGGCGCCACGTCCGGCCGACAAGAGGCCGTCAGCAACCAACCGCTACCTGCCCTACCGGTACTCGATCGACGGGGTGGTTACCGTTGGCTCGCAGGTGCAGCTCAAGGAGTTGGAGTACTTCAGGGCGCAGTGGCTCGGCAACGACGTCGATCTCAGCATCCGGATCGGTCAGGTGGGTGGTGGCCCACGGACACGGGCGCTGATGACGCAGTACGTCTCGCCGCCAGGCGTCGGCTACGAGGAGCACTTCGGTCGGATGGGCGCGAACTTCCGCGTCACCATCTCGGACAAGATCGAGGTCACCTGCTCCCCCACGCTGGCGCACTCACCGCATGTCCTCTACACCAACGTGATAGAGGCGCTACTGCGCTTCGTCGCGGTGTCGCGAGGCGTGATCCTGTTGCACTCGGCCTGCCTGGAACTCAATGGCAGCGGCCTGTTGCTCTCCGCCCGGACCGACACCGGTAAGACCGGGAGCGTGCTCAAGCTGCTCCGGGAACACGGCGCGTTGTTCCTGTCCGATGACATGACCATCGTCGATCCGCAGGGGAACGCAACGTGCTTCCCGAAGCCCCTCACGATCAGCCATCACACCCTCAGGGCAGTCCAGACCGGCGACCTGACGCAGGCAGAGTGGCGGCGACTGAAGTTGCAGAGCCGTCTGCATTCCAAGGAAGGACGCAACTTCGGGTTGGTGCTGGCCGGGATGAACATCCCGATCATGGGCGTGAACTCGTTGACCCAGCGGATTGTGCCGCCACCGAAGTACAACGTGGACCGCCTGGTGGAGTGCCGGATCATCCGCAATACCAAGGTTGCTAACCTCTTCGTCATCGAACGGGGCGAGCCGGTCCTTGCTGACATCCCGTTCGCGGAGGCAATCCAGACGCTGGTGGAGAACACCGATGACGCTTACGGTTTCCCCCCGTTCCGGCAGATGGCTCCCTCCATCGTGATGGGCGCCGACGACTATGCCGAGTTGCGGAACAAGGAGCGCGCCATACTGGCGTCGGCGATGGCCAATATCCGTATTCGACGGCTCGGGTCGAACAACTTCTCCTGGGCCGAGGACATCGCGGCCCTACTCGCCAGCGAACGTTCGACCGAGGCGCGGGCAACGCTGCTCGACCCGGAGTTCGACAGGGTAAGTGTCGACCCGGCTACCGCATGACCACCGAGGCGCAGTCGTCCGCGACCACCTCTGGGCGCCTGCGGTTGCAGGCGGAGACCGCGCTGCAACGGGCCGGTAGCCGCCTGGCTCCGGCCACCCCGACGCGGTGGCGCGCAAAGGCCCTCACCGCGCTCACCCTGACGGTGATTACCGGATTGGCCATCGGACTTCGGTTCTGGCAATTGGACAAGATCGGCTTCAACAGCGATGAGGCGGTCTACAGCGGTACCGCGGCGTCCATTGCCGGCAACGACACGATGCGAAGCCTGTTCCCGATCTTCCGGGCCCATCCGCTCTTCCTGCAGATTCTGCTGTCCTTCGGCATGCACGGCGAGATCAGCGATTGGGCAGCGCGCGCAATAACGTCCTCGATCGGGGTGGCTACCGTGCTGGCTACCTATCTGCTCGGCAAGCGCCTGTACGGTACGCCGGCCGGACTGATAGCTGCCCTGCTCCTGGCTGTGATGCCCTATCACGTCATCGTCTCGCGTCAGGTCCTCCTCGACGGTTTGATGACACTGTGCACCACGCTGGTGTTGTACTGCGTAGTGCGCTACGTCGAATCCGGTGCGCTGCATTGGATGATCGCCACATCCGCGTTGATGGCCGCGGCGGTGCTGTCGAAAGAGACCAGTCTCGTCATGGTGGGGGCGCTCTATGCGTTCTTCGCGCTGACGCCGTCCGTGCGGCTCAGGTTGCGCCACGTCGGCATCGGCCTGGTGGTGCTGTTCGCCGTCGTCATGGCCTTTCCGCTGTCGCTGTCGTTGTCGGGAAGGAGCAACTCTGGCCAGCACTATCTGTTGTGGCAGTTGTTCCGGCGTCCGAATCATGAGTTGTGGTTCTACTTCAACGCGGTCCCGGTTTCGCTGGGCTGGGCGACGCTTGCGGCCGCGGCGATCGGCCTGGTCTGGCTACGGCTGGAGGTGACCTGGCGCGAGCGGCTGCTGCTGGTGTGGATCGCCGTACCGCTGGTGTTCTTCACGCTATGGCCGGTCAAGGGCTTCCAGTACCTGATGCCGGTTGCGCCGGTGATCGCGGTACTCGCCGGCCGGGCCCTGGCGCGAACGGCAACCATCGGAGCGCTGCGCCGGCGGCGAATCTCCAATGCGGTGGCTGTAGTGCTGACCGCGATCCTGGCCGTGACCCTGGTGGTGCCGACCTGGACGCGGATCAACCCGTCGACCGACGGAACTTATCTGGCCGGTACCGGCGGGCTTCCGGGTGCCCGGGAGGCGGGCCGCTGGATCGCTGCGAACGTGCCGGCGGACGCTCAACTGCTGGCCGTCGGCCCGTCGATGGCCAATGTCTTGCAGTTCTACGGTGGCCGCCGGGTCTTCGCCCTTTCCGTGAGTCCTGACCCATCCAATCGCAATCCTTCCTACGTGGCGGTCCCGAATCCGGACCTCGCAGTCCGGCAGGGCAAGTTCCGCTATCTGGTCTGGGACAGCTATACCGCCAACCGATCGCCCTCCTTCGGCAACAAGATCGTCGCACTGGTCAAGAAGTACGACACTGTCGTGGTGTTCAGTTCCACGATCACCGTTCGCTCCCCGGCC
>JAVEEN010000009.1 GCA_030840445.1 Pseudonocardiales bacterium | reverse complement strand
GGAAGAGCACGGATTCAGCGTCGAAATCGTCGAGGACCTCGACGCTGCACGCGAAGCCGTCCTCGCGCGCATCCCCGAAGGCTCGTCGGTGATGACCAACACCTCGGTGACTCTTCAGGAGACCGGCATCAACGAGGCAATCAACGACGGTGGTCCCTACAAATCGGTCCGCAACGAGATGATGTCGCTGGACTTCGCGACCCAAGCCCAGGAGATGAAAGCGATCGCCGGCGCGCCCGACTACGCGCTCGGCAGCGTCCACGCGATAACCGACGGAGGCGCGCTGTTCATTGCCTCGGCTTCCGGCAGCCAGCTCGCCACCTACGCCTGGGGGGCCGCCAACGTCGTCTTCGTCGTCGGGGCGCAGAAGCTCGTCCCTACCCCAGAGCAAGCGCGCGAGCGGATCTTCCAGCACAGCCTGAAACTCGAGGACGCCCGCGCCCTTGCCGCCTACGGACAGAACAGCTCGGTCGGCAAGATCCTCGAGATCCACCAGGAGCTGCCCGGCCGCATCCACATCGTCCTCATCCGACAGCGGGTCGGCTTCTGAAATGAGCGCCGCCCGAACCTTCGGCCTCTGGCCGACCCGATCAACGGGGGTGGATGATTACGGCGGATTACGTCGGCAGACGAAGGGATGATCACATGCCCACATACCGGATGGTCTACGGGGACGAGGAGCAGGTGATACGCGAGACCTTCACCGACGTGGAGGTCCAACGAGAAGACGGCTGGGTGATTTTGTTCCGCGGGAAGGAAGCGATCCTGCGTGCGCGGGAGGAACACGTGCAGTCGCTCGAAGAGGTAACCAGCGAAGAGCCGTGACCGAAGGCCAACGCTCACGGGGTGCCGTCGGCGACGAGCAGTGGCCGGCGCTGCCACTCGCTGACTGGCACGAGACGCGAGACACCTTGCAGTTGTGGACGCAGATCATCGGCAAGGTCCGCATGGTCAACACGCCCGTCCTCAACCACTGGTGGAACGTGCCGCTGTATGTCAGCGCCACCGGGCTGACGACCTCGCTCATCCCGCATCCGAGCGGGAACAGCTTCCAGGCGGACTTCGACCTACAGGCCCATCGGCTCGAGATCGTAACGGTCTCAGGCGGACGGCGGTCCATCCCGCTGCAATCGGGACCTGTGGCCGACTTCTACGGCGAGGTTATGCATCACCTGGCCGAGCTCGGCGTCGGGACGACGATCTGGCCGATGCCGGTCGAGATCGACAATGCGATCCCAATGGACGCCGACCTGGTACACACCGTCTACGACGCCGAGCATGCGCACCGTTTCTGGCGGGCGCTGGTGCAAATGGTCCGCGTGTTCGAACACTTCCGGTCCGGATTCGTGGGCAAGTCCAGTCCGGTGCAGCTGTTTTGGGGCGGTCTGGACCTCGCCACGACCCGCTTCTCGGGCAGAGCTGCGCCGCCGCATCCGGGCGGCGCACCCAACTGCGGACCGCACGTGATGCTCGAGGCTTACTCGCACGAGGTCAGCAGCCTCGGCTACTGGCCCGGCGGCGGGGGCGAGGGGTTGTTCTACTCCTACGCCTACCCGCAGCCGGACGGCTACAAGGCCGCGAGGGTCCGCCCACGGCAAGCATTCTGGAACGACGAGATGGCCGAGTTCGTCCTCCCGTACGAGCAGGTGCGATCCGCTGGCAATCCAGAGCGGACGCTGCTCGAGTTCGCCCAAACCACCTATGAAGCCGCCGCTGACGCTGCCGACTGGGACCGGACAAGGCTCGAACGACCGACAGCGCAGAACCAGTTGACGCACATTGAGTAAGCGGGCCAGGGCCGTCGGTCTCGGCGGCTCCCCCGCGGACTGGATCGACGTCAGCCTCCTCGTGCGGCGCCGGACGTCCCGTGAGTGATTGACAACCCGGTCACGGCCTTACGGCTCCACACGAGTACAACAGTTCACGCGACGGACGAGTCGTAGCTGTTTCGGGCCGCGAGCACTGAGCCCACATGACCCTCGGCCCAGTCCTGGATCGCTGCGATCGGCTGGGCGAGCGAGCGACCGAGATCGGTCAGTTGGTATTCGACCCGCGGCGGAACCTGAGCGTAGATCGTCCGGATCAGAATGCCGTCCCGTTCGAGTGCTCGCAGCGTCTGGGTGAGCACTTTGGGCGCGACGCCGCCCACTCGGGCTCGCAGTTCGGTGAATCGCAGAGTGCCGGTTGACAGGACCGAGACCACCAGCACTGTCCATTTGTCGCCGATCCGGTCGAGCACGACTCGGGTCGGACAATCGGGATCGAAGACGTCACCGCGCAGCGGTAGGCCCTCCATCTGCGTCCTTTCCATTGTTACCTATAGGTACCTGGGTCACGTTGAAGTCATCAGTAACCACTGGTTACTGTCACGAGCGTACCCCAGAACCTCAACAAGGAGACGCAATGAAGATCGCAGTTATCGGGGGCACCGGCATGGTCGGCTCTCGCATCGTGGCCGAGGCCGCTACCCGTGGCCATCAGGTCACCGCCATCAGCCGAAAGGGCGACGCATCGCCGTCGGACAGAGTCACCCCTTTGAAAGCGGAAGCGTCCGACCTCGCTGCGCTCAAAGACCTCGCCGCCAACAACCACGTCATCGTGTCGGCCATCGGCCCGAGTCGTGAGCCGGGCGGGGACCCGTCCGCCTTCGCCGACACACTGGTCGAACTCGCGACGGCTGTCTCAGCCGCGCGGCTGATCGTGGTCGGCGGCGCGGGTTCACTCTTTGCCGCCCCAGGAGTCCGGTTGGTCGATACCGCGGAGTTTCCCGAGATCTACAAGACCGAAGCCCTCGCCGCTGCGGCCTCACTCGACGCTCTCAGGACACTCAGCACCGCCGGTGAGTGGAGCTACCTCTCCCCTGCGCCAATCATCCAGCCAGGCCGGCGCACCGGCAGCTACGTCGTGGCCGACGACACCCCCGCGGGCGACTCGATCTCAGCCGAGGACTTCGCCGTCGCGCTCGTGGACGAGATCGAGACGCCGGCGCACACCGGTCGCCGATTCACGGTCGCCAACTGATCGAGGTGCGTGCTGTAGATCGGCTCATCCGTGTCGGTCACGATCCTCACTTGACGCGTTGCTGATCGCGATCTCTACGTCCGCTCCGTGTACGGCACTGAAAACCCCTGGTTCCGGCGCGCCAAGGTTCAGCGGTACCGGACGTATCCGCGGCGGAGGCATCGAGCGCGATGTGGCCTTCGCGTCTGCCACAGCCGAGACGAACCCGGAGATCGATGCGGCCTACCACGCCACGACCAGTACGGTCCGCAGGGTCTGGGGCTTGGGTCCGGTGAACACTCGAGTGGTCATGGTGGGTCTCCTCCTTTGTTGTTGCGCGATATGACGTCGAGCGCGTAATGACGAACACGCATTCCTGCTGGCGGGAAGCCGAACTGGTCGTTCGCTGCAATGACGCGGCGAGCAGCGTGATCGATCCTGGATTGTGTTGCCCTGGCCCATTCCGTACGCGGAGGTACGACGTGACGAACTCGCCGCATCTCGCATGCCGGTTGCGCTTGCCTAACGGACTGGTCGGAGATGAATGAGCGTCCTGAGTCGGCTGCGATGACGGTCGCGACCGTAGCTCTCCCAAGCCAACCTGCCCCGGGCCAAGACGGTGCCGATCCGAGGCGGTGGAAAGCGTTGGCCGTGACCCAGCTCGCGGCCTTCATGGTTCTGCTCGACGTCAGCATCGTCAACGTAGCGTTGCCCTCGATCGAGCGCGGGGTCGGTATGCCGGCGACAACCGCCCAGTGGGTGGTGTCCGGCTACGCGCTGACCTTGGGCCTGACCCTGGTGTCTGCTGGCCGGTTGGGTGACGCCCTCGGGCGGCGCCGGATGTTTCTGGTCGCCTTGGCCGCATTCGTGGTGACCAGCTCATTGACCGGTGCGGCACCGAACCCGGAGGTGCTGATCGGCGCACGGCTCCTGCAAGGGGTGGCTGGCGGCCTACTGATTCCTCAGAACACTGGGTTGATCCAGGAGCTGTTCCGCGGAGCCGAGCGTGGCCGAGCGTTCGGCGTACTCGGGGCGACGGTGGGGCTGGCCACCGCCGCGGGTCCGGTGATCGGCGGGCTGATTCTGGGCCTCGTCAGCGGCCACGATGCCTGGCGCTGGGTGTTCTATGTGAACGTGCCGATCGGCCTGGTGGCGCTTGTGCTGGCGGCTCGACTAGTACCAGCGAGCACCGGCGGCGGTTTGCGCAGCGTGCACCTGGACATCATCGGTGCGCTGCTGCTCGGCGGCGCCGTGCTCAGCCTTCTGGTGCCGCTGGTCGACGCCGACAGCGGCGGGCTGACGCGGCTGTGGTGGCTATGGCCATTGGCTGCGCTGCTGCTGGCCATGTTCTGCTGGTGGGAGCTCCGCACGCGTCGCCACCGGCGGCAGCCCTTGCTGGACCCGCGGCTGGCGAGCACGCCCGGGTACCCGGCCGGCGCCGCCATCGGCTTGGTCTACTTCGTAGGGTTCACCGGCATCTGGCTGGTGCTCGCGCTGTTCTTTCAGGACGGGTTGGGGTATTCGCCGCTGCGCTCGGGCCTGTCCGTTACTCCGTTTGCGCTTGGCGTGGCCGCCTCCGCCGTGGTCGCCGGGCGCCTCGTGCCGCGGCTGGGGCGGTGGCTGACGGTCTGCGGACTCATCGCAACGATCGTCGGCCTGGTGGCAGCCGCGGTGATCCTGCGGCACGTCACCGGAGATGCCGCGGCCTGGGCCATCCTCGGACCGCTACTGGTGGCTGGGGTTGGCGGCGGCATGGTGACCTCACCCAATATGACGCTCACCCTGCAATACGTGCCGGTGTCGATGGCCGGCGCGGCGGGTGGCGCGGCGCAGACCGCGCAGCGGATCGGCGCGGCAATCGGCACCGCGGCGCTCACCACGATCTTCTACCACGTCCTCACCCGCAGCGGCCGCGACTACTCGAGCGCGGTCTCCGACGCTGTCCTGAGCGCGGCTGGGTTCATGCTGCTGGCGTTGCTGATGGCCATCACAGAGCTGACACGACGACAGCGGCGCGGCACTCGGGGCGCCCGAGCCTGAGGCAGCGCCCGAACACCACGCATGGACGTCTAGCGGCTGAGGACGGAACTAAGCAGCCGCGGTAACGCTCGTTCTAGGAGACACCGCTCGAGTCGTAGCGTTGCCGAGAGGCCAGCACCGAATCCATACTCGCCTCAACCTGCGCGATCAGCTCGAGCAGCTTTGCCGTTACGTCCTGGCCTGAAGGTGTCAACGTGTATTCGACCCTGAGCGGAAAAATAGTCATCTGATGGCGGCTCACGAACCCGTCGCGCTCCAGGGCTTGCAGCGTCTGCGCTAGGACTTTCTGGCTGACGCCGTCGACTCGGCGACGAAGATCGTTGAATCGGACCGGTCCGTCCTGCAGCGCAGCGAGCACCAGGCTGCCCCATCGTCCGGTGACGTGTTCAAGCACCGGACGCGAGGGACACGTCCGTGAAAAGACATCGAAGGGTACGTTCTCCGCCCCATATACCGCGTCGCCGTTCTGAGCCACTCCCCGATGTTACCTGACGCACACCGGTTACCCGAGCATTGCGGTTTACCGTAGATACCCTAGCGTTCACGCACGACATCCGAGGACGGGTGGAGCAGCATCTCGCACTCGGTCGGCGATGGCTTGCGGGAGTTGGGGATCCGGTCGATCGTGGCGAGCCCGATCATCGTCGAAGGCCGCCTGCATGGCGTGGTGACCGCGCTGACGTTGCGAGAACCGTTTCCGTCCGACACCGCCGACCGCATGGCGGGTTTCACCGAGCTCGCCGCGACGGCGCTCGGCAACGCCCGACGCACGCGGTAGGCGTCGGCCATCCCAGTCGAGTTGCTGGACCATTTCGACGGGCGTCTGAAAGCGGGGACGTACGACCGTGACCGGACCGCACCGGAGCTCGAGGTGGACAGCCCGTCGGTAGAGCTGAGCACGCCTTAGTGCCTGCCGTCCGGGTGCGCCAGGCTGCCCTGGCTCCCGAAGTTCCGCGGGGCCCGGACACTACCTGGCGCATACCGGTTACTAAAGGATTGCGGTTTCCTCTAGATACTGTAGCGTGAAGCCAACAACCACCGACCACCGACCACCGACCACCGACCACCGTTAGGAGCTCGTCATGATCGACCGCCGTTCAATGTTGAAGTTCACCGGCGCCGCCGCCCTCGGCACCCTTGCGCTGAACGCCGTGGCATCCGGCACGGATCTCGCCTTCGCCGACGGCTCGCCCGAGCCCCCCCAGCCGGCCTCGGTCGCGCTGCTGCCCGACCCGGCCACCACGGTCGTGCCGAACCCGCCGTACCCGAAGGGGCTCACCCACGAGGAGCGCACGCACCTGGTGAAGTTCGATGAGCTCGACTTCGACGTCTTCACCCACGCCGAGTGGAGCCGGCTAGGCGAAAGCCACGCCAAAAACATTCGAGCCCACTGGCCCGACGGCCACTTCACCGACGGCCTCGACAAGCACATTGCCGACCTCGCCGCGCTCTTCGCCTGGGCCCCGGACACCCGCATCCTCGAACACCCGCTCCGCGTCGCCAAAGACAACCTCACTGCGGTGACAGGCGTGATGCGCGGAACCTTCACCCGGCCCATGGCCGACGGCAAGGGCGGCCACATCCCACCCACCGGCAAGGCCTACGCGATCAACATGGCCACCGTCGGCATCTGGAACCGCTCCGGTGTCATGGACGAAGAATTCCTCTTCTGGGACAACCTCACCTTCTACCAGCAGATCGGCCTGGCCTGACCGTCCAACGACCGCAGCAGCGCATCGGGTGACGGAGTCGGCGAACAACACGCAGCACCTCATGGACAGCCCGGGCCAACGCCGGCTCGACCTCCAAGTTCCCGCGTTCAACCGGCGAACAGACACTTCGCCGGTTGAACGCGAACTACCGATAGGGCCCAACCTGCGTACCAAGACGGTGCACACCACTCGAACAAGGGAGTTGTTTTCATGGCAATGCGCTGGGTGGCAACAGACTTCGGCGGGCTTGAGGTCTTCGACTTCGCGGAGGTCGACGTTCCGGCGCCGGGCGAAGGCGAGGTCACGATCGAGGTGCGCGCGGTGGGGATGAATCCCGCCGACTACAAGTACGTCGCATTGGGTTCCGACCGTTCGATGCTGCCGATGCCGATCGGTTTCGAGGTGGCCGGGGTGATCACGGCGGTCGGTCCGAACACCCGGATCGCCTCCGGGGAAGGGGCAATCGGCGACGAGGTGCTCGCGTACCGGGTCTCGGGCGCATACGCGTCGTCGCTGACCGTCCTAGCCCGGGACGTGTTCGCCAAGCCGGCCAACCTGAGCTTCGCGGCGGCCGCGAACCTGCTGCTCGCCGGGGCGACCGCATCCGAACTGGTGCACGTCACCTCGGTTGCGGCGGGCGACACGATCCTGGTGCACGGCGCATCCGGCGCGGTCGGTGTCAGCGTCATCCAGCAGGCGAAGCTCCTCGGCGCCCGAGTGATCGGCACCGCAAGTGAGCAGAACTTCTCTGTCATCGAGCGTTTCGGCGCCGAGCCCATCGCCTACGGTGACGGTCTTCTGCAGCGGGTCCGGCAACTGGCGCCAGGCGGCGTCGACGCCGCTCTCGACACTGTTGGCACCGACGAGGCGGTTCGGGTCTCCCTCGCCCTCGTCGGTGATCTCGCCCGCATCGTCACGATCGCCGCCGCGAATCAGGCCGCCGAACACGGGTTCCGCATGATTGGCGCCTCCATGCCGGCGAGTGCCGCCTATCGGAATTCGATCCGATCGGACCTGATTCAGTTGACTGCTGACGGCGCTCTCGTCGTGCCGGTGGCTCGCACCTTCCCGCTCACCGACGCCATCGCCGCCCTCCAATTGCTGAAAAGCGAACACCCCGGCGGAAAGCTCGCTCTCATCCCCTGATCGAAAGACCACCGACCGTTCGGGTAGTACTTGACCTAGAGCGCGCTCCGGGGTCCAGGCATGTCGATCTCGGATATCCGCGAGTTCGCTGAGCTGTCCCGACGCCGAAGGCAACGAAGCCGAGCGGCTGATCGTGCTGCAGCGCCACCGCGAGCGCGTCGTTCGAGAGCTGGAGCAAACGAAACGGCACCTCGCT
>JAVEEN010000399.1 GCA_030840445.1 Pseudonocardiales bacterium | reverse complement strand
TCGCCGCGGTGCTCGTCTATGACGAACACCGCGGCGGATCATGAGGACGTGCGGGTCGGATACGACGGTCATGGCTCAGGTGTCGGCTTCCTAAAGCATTTCCTTGTCGGTGACCGTCAGGTGGACGGCATCGTCCTGCACACGGTCGATCTCGTCCGCGGCGACGTACCCGTCGGACTTGAGGAAACCCTTGCGGTCGACCTTGATGAAGCCGAGACGCAGAAGCCGCTCCCGCAGTTCGCCCGCCACCCGGGGCTCGCCGTCGTCCGTCTCCTCGCCCAGCGTGGTGACCGCCTCCCGATCGCCGAACTTGACGAACTCGACCTTGCCGACCTCCTTGCCGGCCGCGTCGAAAACCCGCATCCCCTCCACGACCTGGGAGATCGGCCCGATCGCGCTGCCGCGGTACTTGTCGTGCCGTTGGACGTCGCTGCCGCCGGCGTCGGTGAGGACCTGCTGGGCCCGTGCCACGTCCTGCTCCGCGCCGTGCACGACCACCAGGTAGCTACCGGCCTTGACGAGTTGCTCGTATTTGGGAACGTGCCGCTTCGCGACGAAGTGGCCGAGGATCGCGCCGACGCCCCCGGCGACCAGCGCTCCCTGGGCGGCATCGACCGCCGCGGCCGCCAGGGGACCGAGCACGATGAGCGGGCCTGCGCCGGGAACGAACAGCAGCGCGCTGCCCGCCAACAGGCCGAAGAGCCCACCCACCCAGGCGCCGGTCGCGGCACTCGGGCCGGCGATGTCCCCGGTGGTCACGTACCCGTTCAATCGGATCTCGCTCTGCAGGTCCTTGCCGACCACCGAGATGTGGTCGATCGGAAAGCCGGCGGCGGCGAGCCGCTCCACGGCCGCCTGCGCCGAGTCGAGGTCCGCGAAGACGCCGATCACCGCGCGGTCATCTGCGCCGACCGGCCGGCTGTCAGCAGCGGGGACATTCGTGCCGATGGTGCTCAACCGGTCGTCCGCGGCTGGCTGATGGGGGGTGGGGTTCAAGGTATCGGTCATGGTCCGCCTCCGAGTTCTTGTCGACTCCTCTGTTGCGGTACGGGCACCCCGGCGCCCGCATCGTGATCCTTCGTGGGCCGCCGGCTCAGCCGAGCGAGCCCAGCAGACGCCGGCACGCCTGACCGCACTTGCGGCAGGCCTCGGCGCAGATCACACAGGCTTCGTTCTCCGGGGCGTGTTTCCGGTGCTCCTCGTAGGCCACGCGGCAGGTCTCGATGAGCGCCCGCAGCACCGCCTCGGTCACCGTACGGTCGTAGGCGGTGGGTCGGGACAGCACCCGCACCACCGCTGTGACCATGTCGGCGCAGTTGAGGGCCGCGCTGGTGGACCGGCCCAGGTGCGCCGCGGACGGATCCGCGATGCATGCGTCCGCGCAAGACGTACAGCTCTGCGCACAGTTGATGCACTCCTGGACGGCGATCACCAGCGCGTCCTCGTCGATGCCCGGCAACGTGCGGGGATGGGCGTTCAGAATGGCCGCTACGTCCGTCATCCGACTGCGCTCCTCATCGGGTACTCACATCGGTCGTCGAAGATCCGCATGGCATCAGGCGCAGCACTCGTCGTCGACGAGCCCGTCGATGAGCAGGGGTGGTGAGGCGCCCCGGCAGGTGCCGGAACCGCACGTGTCGTGACATCTGCTCTCCTCGTCTCACCCTCTATCGCAGCAGCATCCCCGCCCGGCGTCGATTGGCAGAACTACCCAGGACTACGACGAAATCGAGTCGCTAGGCCTGCACGGGGCTGCGCCGCTACGTATCCAGGATCTTCCGGTGGCCGCGGAGCAGATCCGAAGCTGGATGGAACTGTTCCGACCGGCTGGATTCCGGGAAGGTCTCGGTGTCGGTCTGGTCACCCGTGACGGCCGCCGGGTCGGCCTGCTGGGACTCAACACCGACACTCCCGCATACCCGAGCCCGGCCGCATGCAATCTGGTGCAAATTCTGGCCCCCACCATCGCGTACGCGGTGGATCCGCTCCGCTCGCTAACGGTGCTGGCCCGGATCGTCCGGGGGATGACCGCGGCGACGGTGCTCACCATGTCCGGCGGGACGCTGCCCCTTCCCGGGCTGCCCACGCATCCGCTACTGGAGGCGAACTCGGCCGTCCTTCCAGCGGTGGTCACGCACCTCGGCGGGACACCGGACTACGCCATGTTCCTGGCCCCGTACGACCGGCCGCCAGCCGAAGCTGGATATGTCCGGATCACTCTGTTCGGGTGCCATGGTCGGCCCCCGCGTCATCTGCGGGCCGTGGTCGCCGTGAGCGCACCGGGCGACCTGTGCGGGCTGATCGGAACCGAACTGGAGATCCTGGGTGCGCTCGTCGAAGGTGCGACGGCGGCGTCCATCGCGGTCGCCCGGGGCATCCCGGTGGGGATCGTGGAGGGTCACCTCGAACGCGTCCGGATCAAGCTCGCCGTTCCGGACCGGATCACGGCCAGCCTGCGCGCCGTGCGGGAGGGGCTCTATGTCCCGACCCAGATGGCCGCCGTGACCCGGTCATAGCCGCGCCGACCGCTTCTGGCCGACGGGTCGCCCGGCCCGACCTAAGCGCGGTCAGCGCAGGATGCCGGTGTGCCCGAGCGAGTACCGGCCCGGCTGCGGCCAGACGCACAATCCGTGCGGGCCGGAGCCGACCGGGATCGCCGCCTTCAGACGGCCGCTCCGGGTGTCGATCGCGTAGACGACGGCGTTGTAGCGC
>JAVEEN010000394.1 GCA_030840445.1 Pseudonocardiales bacterium | reverse complement strand
GTGAACTTCTTCGCCTTGGTGTCTACTTCGAGTTGCTCGGCGCCGCAGACGCACGTCTTGCCCATGCCGCGGGCGACCACGGCCGCATGGCTGGTCTTGCCGCCGCGGCTGGTCAGGATGCCCTGCGCGGCGATCATGCCGTCCAGGTCATCGGGGTTCGTCTCACGCCGGACCAGGATGACCTTCTCACCGCTGCGACTCCACTTGATCGCGGTGTAGGAGTCGAAAACCACCTTGCCCACCGCTGCCCCGGGCGAGGCGTTCATGCCCTGGGCGATCTTCTGGGTCGCCGCCCGCTCGTCGAAGTGCGGAAACATCAACTGCGCCAGCTGGGCACCGGTCACCCGCTGCAAGGCCTCGTTCTCGTCGATCAGCCCCTCGTCGATGAGCTGGGTCGCGATCCGGAACGCCGCGCCGGCGGTGCGCTTGCCCACCCGCGTCTGCAACATCCACAACTTGCCCCGCTCGATCGTGAACTCGATGTCACACAGATCGCGGTAATGCTCCTCGAGCTGGCTCATGATGCCCATCAGCTCGTCATAGGACTTCTTGTCCAGGTTCTCCAGATCCGCCAACGACAAGGTGTTGCGGATACCGGCCACCACATCCTCGCCCTGAGCGTTCTGCAGGTAATCCCCGTAGACACCCTTCGCGCCAGAGGCCGGATCACGGGTGAAGGCCACACCCGTACCCGAATCGGAGCCGAGATTGCCGAAGACCATCGAGCAGATGTTGACCGCGGTACCGAGATCGGAGGGAATCCGCTCCTGGCGACGGTACAGGATGGCCCGCGGCGCATTCCACGAATCGAACACCGCCCGGATCGCGAGAGTCAGCTGCTCCTTCGGATCCTGCGGGAACTCCCGTCCCGCATGGGTTACGACGACCTGCTTGTAGGTCTCGACCAGTCTGCGCAGATCGTCGGCGTCCAGATCCAGATCGTTCTTGGTGCCCTTTGCCCGTTTCACCTCATCCAGCGCGCCTTCGAAATGCTCGCCGTCGATATCCAACACGGTCTTACCGAACATCTGGATCAGCCGTCGGTAGGAGTCGAAAGCAAACCGCTCGTTGCCGGCCTGGGCCGCCAGGCCGCGCACCGACTGGTCGTTCAAGCCGATATTCAGGACGGTTTCCATCATGCCCGGCATCGAGAACTTCGCCCCCGACCGAACCGAGACCAGCAACGGATCATCGGACTGGCCGAGCTTCTTGCCCATCTTCGCCTCGAGCTCGGCCAGGTGCTCATCGACCTCGGCTGCCATCTCCGACGGTTCCCGGCCACTGGCCAGATACGCCTGACAGGCCTCGCTGGTGATGGTGAATCCCGGTGGCACAGGCAACCCCATCCGGGTCATCTCGGCCAGGTTCGCACCCTTGCCACCGAGCAGGTCCTTGAGGTCCTTGTTGCCTTCGGAAAAGTCATATACGAACTTGGTCATCGCAGGCACCGCCGGGTTTCGATCGAGAAGCGAGTTCGATCGAGCCTAGTTCTGGTAAGCCTTTTCGGTCTGCCTGATGATCGATCTGACGCCCCAGTTGTCACCAACGACACAATCACTCTGGATGGGGCCTCGGTCGGCGTCAGCCGCCGGAGTCGGCGAGTTCGGCTCCGAAGGGAACGGCGCGCGAGGTCCGGTCAGCCAGCCACCCGTCGGGCAGGCTCACCGCCCGGGCACCTGACGTGCGGCCCCGGGGACGACCAAGGACCTCCACCGGAAAGGGTTGGTTCAGATCCATCTGGTGCAGCAGGTCGTCCAGCTCGGCCAGGCCAGAGGCCATCGCCATCGATCGCCGCAAATCCGAGCCTACGGTGAATCCCTTTAGATACCAGGCCACGTGCTTGCGGAAATCGATGACGCCGCGCTCCTCGCCGAGCCACTCGCCGAGCAACTGGGCATGCCGGAACATCGCCTTGGACACCTCGGCCAGATCCGGCATCGAGGTCTCCTTCACCCCCGCGAACGCGGCCGCGAGATCGCCGAACAGCCACGGACGGCCCAAGCAACCCCGTCCGACCACCACCCCGGCGCAGCCGGTCTCGGCGACCATCCGCACCGCGTCGGCCGCCTCCCAGATGTCACCGTTGCCCAGCACCGGAATGTCCAGCAGCGCTGCCAGTTCGGCGATCGGCTCCCAGTCGGCCTGGCCTCCGTAGAAGTCGGCGGCTGTCCTGCCGTGCAATGCCACGTAGGCGACCCCCGCGTCCTGGGCGCGCAGTGCCGCCTCACGGTAGGTCAGGTGATCGGAATCGACGCCGAGCCGCATCTTGACCGTGACCGGAATCTGGCCGCCCGCCGCCCGCACCGCTGCGGTGACCAGGTCATCGAAGAGATTGATCCGCCAAGGTAAGGCGGATCCGCCGCCGCGTCGGGTCACCTTGGGTACCGGACAGCCGAAGTTCAGGTCGACGTGGTCGGCCAGGTCCTCCTCGACGATCATTCGGACCGCCTGAGCCACCACCGCCGGGTCGACGCCGTAGAGCTGCATCGAGCGGGGTGTCTCGTCCGGGGCGAAGGACACCATCTGCATGGTCTTGCGGTTGCGCTCCACCAGCGCCCGCGAGGTGATCATCTCGCAGATGTACAGGCCGGCGCCGTACTCACGGCACAGCCGGCGGAAGGCGACGTTGGTGATGCCGGCCAACGGGGCCAGAACCACCGGCGGGTCGACGGAGATTCGCTCGCCCAGGTGCAGCGGCGCCGCGACGGTCTCCTGCGCCAGGGACGACATCAGCAGCCGAGCAGCCGTTCGGCCAGGTAGCCCTCGATCTTGTCCAGCGATACCCGCTCCTGGGTCATGGTGTCGCGCTCGCGGACGGTGACGGCGTGGTCGTCCAGGGTGTCGAAGTCCACCGTTACGCAGAACGGTGTGCCGATCTCGTCCTGGCGCCGGTATCGCTTGCCGATCGCCTGCGCGTCGTCGAACTCGACGTTCCAGTGCCGACGCAGGGTGGTGGCCAGGTCCCTGGCTTTCGGTGACAGATCGGCGTTGCGGGACAGCGGCAACACCGCGACCTTGACCGGAGCCAGCCGCTTGTCCAGGCGCAACACCGTCCGCTTGTCGACCCCGCCCTTGGTGTTCGGGGCCTCGTCCTCGGCGTAGGCGTCGAGCAGGAAGGCCAGCATCGCCCGGGTCAAACCGGCGGCCGGCTCGATGACGAACGGCCTGTACCGCTCGTTGGTCTCCGGATCCAGATAGCTCAGATCCGTCCCGGAATGCTCCGAATGGGTCTTCAGATCGAAGTCGGTCCGATTGGCGATGCCTTCCAATTCCGCGAATTCGGTGCCGCCGAAAAGGAACCGGTACTCGATATCGACGGTGCGCTTGGAGTAGTGGGACAGCTTTTCCTTGGGGTGCTCGTGGAAGCGCAGATTTTCCGGGTTGATACCGAGGTCCAGGTACCAGTTCCACCTAGCCTGGAGCCAGTATTCGTGCCATTGCTCATCCGTACCTGGCGGGACGAAGAACTCCATCTCCATCTGCTCGAACTCGCGGGTCCGGAAGATGAAGTTGCCGGGGGTGATCTCGTTGCGGAACGACTTGCCGGTCTGTGCGATACCGAACGGCGGCTTCTTCCGGGCAGTCGTCATCACGTTCTTGAAGTTGAGGAAGATGCCTTGTGCGGTCTCCGGACGCAGATACGCCAGGCCGGACTCGTCCTCGACAGGGCCGAGATAGGTCTTCATCAGTCCGGAGAAGGCCCGAGGCTCGGTCCAGATATGCCGATTGCCACAGTTCGGGCACGCAATGTCGTCCAGGCCGTTCTCGGGCACGCGGCCTTTCTTCGCCTCGAACTCGTCAATGAGGTCGTCGGCACGGAATCTCTTGTGACAGTTGGTGCATTCGGTCAACGGGTCGGAGAAGGTCGCGACGTGGCCCGACGCCTCCCACACCGCCGGCGGCAACACCACCGCGGAGTCCAGGCCGACCACGTCGTCCCGGGTGCTCACCATGGTCCGCCACCACTGCCGCCGGATGTTCTCCTTGAGCTCGACGCCCAGCGGTCCGTAGTCCCAGGCCGACCGGGTGCCGCCGTAGATCTCGGCAGCCGGGAACACGAAGCCACGACGCTTCGCGAGGCTGACGACGGAATCATTGCGGTCCGAGGGCACGAGAAGACTCCAGACGTGGGACGAGGACTGCGGGGCCCCTACAGGATATCCGTCGGGGAGCACGGCTCATGCCGAACCGGGGCCCGTCCGGACAAGCCGCGTGTTTTCGCCGGGCCGTTAGCTCCGGGGACGAACCAGTCCGTCCGGTTGGAGATCGCCGATATAAGCGGACACGATCCGTATTTCGGAACCCTTGGGCCTGGTCGTGAGCGGTTCCTGCCAGACCGTGAAGCTGCCTACTACGGCAGGCTGGTGCGCTGTGGAGGCCCACGGAATGGCATCCGGCACGAAGGCGATGACGGTGATCGGGACGCCGTCGGCCCAGTTGTCCCGCACCGCGAGCATCGATTGCGGTGATGACTCCGAAAGCAGCACCGCCTCTACGCCGCAGCTGACGCGGAGCGTAGGCAGGAAGATGCGCCCCCCGTCGCTGTCGTCAGCGAGGATCACATGATCGTGCCCGACCCGCGCGCAGACCGAGTTCACGAAGCTCCGCGCGCCGCCGTACTGAGTGACGCGAAAGACGCCGGGCCAGGTGATGACGGGCACCGTCGCGATCAAGACACCGACCACCACGACGACCACCCGCCACCGCGGATACCTGCGGCAGATCACGGGGAGCACCGAGGCGGCCGCTATCAGACCCAGCGGGATGACGATCGGAAGGAAGCGCCGCATGGCCCACACCTGATCGGGGGTGATCGAGGACCGGTTCAGGTACACCAAGCAGGCCCCACCCAGAATGCTCAGGATGCTCGCGAGCCAGGCATCTCGTCGCCGCCAAGCTCGCACCAGTAACAACGCGACACCGACGGCGCCGAGCAGCACGACGGGCCAGGAGAAGTACCACGCCAGCCAACTGACAGTGTTCTCGTCGTAGGTACGGGTGCCGTCCACCGGCAGATTGGCGGCGGCCTGGCGGACCGCGATGGCGTCGGTGCCCCGGCCCTGCGCATGCGCGACGTAGTAGAGCGGCCGGAACGCAAGGGCGAGGAACAGCACCAACATCCCTCCCGCGACGCGCGGTGCCCAACGCCGGCCGCTATCGGTCAACTTCAATCCGAGGCGGCCCAGGCGTGGGCTGAAGCTCGGGACGAAGCCGGCGAGGACGGCGGTCACGGCAACCGCGATCGTGAGCTCGGTGAGGGGCTTGATCTGACCCCATGAGGTCATCTCGTAGACGGAACTGTTCCTAGCCAGATCGACGAACGCGAGGACCAGGCTGGCCGACGCGCCGAGCAGAAACCACAACAGCGAGTGGCGTAGCTGTACCCGGCGACGTTCTGAGCGCGAGACGCCGGCAGCCAGCCCGAGCGCGGCCGTAGCGCCGAGCACGAACAGCAAGCCGTCGACCCGGGCCAGGAATGTAGCGCCGAGCGCTACACCGGAGGCGACGGCCGGCAACGCGCGCCTGGCCGTGAGGGCCGATCGCAGCAATACGATGCCGCCCAAGCCCAAGATCAAGGCGGTCAGTTCGGTGTACGCGCCACGGCCGAAGGCGATCGTCGGCAACGAGGTAGCCATCGCCGCCATCGGGACCAGGGCCCAGGCCGGACCGAGGAGTCGACGACCGAGGGCGTAGATCGTCAGCAGGGCCATACCGGCAACGACGATGTCCGCGGCGAGGACCCCGCTCTCCCCGGCGATCCAGCCACCGATCGCGAATACCCCCGGCACCAGGGACGATCCCTGTGGCTCCCAGTGGTTACCGACTTGGAAGAAGCCGCTGGTATCGGTGTAGGACCCCGAGATTCCCCGGGCACCGTTCACCGCTTCGGTCACCGGGATATTGGGCGAGGCATGACCGGTCATC
>JAVEEN010000392.1 GCA_030840445.1 Pseudonocardiales bacterium | reverse complement strand
CGAGGGCACCTATCCGCTGCCCGAGGCGCAGTTGGACCGCTTCCTGCTCAAGGTGACGATGCCGCTGCCCGATCGCGATACCGAGATCCGGGTGCTCGCGGCGCACGCGGACGGCTTCGACCCACGTGATCTCGCCGCGGCCGGTGTCCGCCCGGTGGCCTCCGCTGCTGATCTCGCGGCCGCGTCGGCAGCGGTCCGCCAGGTTCGGGTGGCGCCGGAGATCCTGGCGTACATCGTGGAGTTGGCGCGGGCAACCCGGTACGCCCCGGCCTCGGCGCTGGGCGTCTCGCCCCGTGGGGCAACCGCTTTGCTGGCCACCTCCCGCGCCTGGGCGTGGCTGTCCGGCCGGGATTTCGTCACCCCCGATGACGTTCAGGCGCTGGCCCGAAGCACCTTCCGGCACCGGATCTCACTACGTCCCGAGGCCGAGATCGAAGGGACGACGGTGGAGCAGGTGTTGGAGGCGGTGCTGGCCGGCGTACCGGCGCCGCGATGAGAATCCCGCGCTGATGGCACTCACCGGCCGGCTGGTCGCACTCGCCGCCCTCGGCGTGCTGCTCGCCCCGATCGGGACGGCCGCTCTGCTCGGATGGCTGGTAGTCCTGGCGCTGCTGACGCTGGTCGATCTGGCCTGGGCAGCCCCGATCACGGCGCTGCAGTTCAACCGGGAGCCGACGCCGGCCCTGCGTCTCGGGGTGTCGGGGGATTCCACGCTGCTCGTGAGCAATACCGGTACCCGTCGCTGGCGTGGCCGGATCCGGGACGCGTGGGTTCCATCGGCCGGCGCGTCGCCGCGCGAGCAACCGGTCGCGATCGGCCCCGGCGAGTCCCGGCAGCTGACCACCGCCTTGACTCCCACCCGCCGCGGTGAACGGTCGGCCGCCCACCTCACCATTCGCTCCTATGGCCCGCTCGGGCTGGCGGGCCGCCAACGTCGGCTGGTTGTGGCGGGCTCCGTCCGGGTGCTGCCCGCGTTCGCCTCGCGCAAGTTCCTGCCCGAGAAGCTCGCCCGCTTGCGCCAGATCGACGGCGCGGTATTGCTCCGCCAACGCGGCCAGGGTTCGGAGTTCGATTCGCTGCGGGAGTACGTCGCCGGCGACGACATCCGTGCGATCGACTGGCGGGCCTCGGCTCGGGCGCCGGACGTCATGGTGCGGACCTGGCGTCCCGAGCGGGACCGGCACATCGTGCTAGCCGTGGACACCGGACGAACCTCGGCCGCCCGTATCGGCGACGAACCCCGTCTCGACGCCGCCCTGGACGCGTGCCTGTTGCTGGGTGCCCTGGCCGCCCGCGCCGGCGACCGGGTCGCTGTGGTCGCCGCCGACGTGGTGGTGCGCGCCCGCCTCGGGTTGCTGAGCGGCGGGGAGGTGCTGCCGAAGCTCGTACTCGCCCTAGCCGCACTGGAACCCGCGCTGATCGAAAGCGATCCGCAATTGCTGGCCGGCGAGGTGGGCCAACTAGTTACCAAGCGGTCGCTGGTGGTGGTGTTCAGCGCGCTCGATGCTGCATCGGCAGACTCGGGTTTGCTGCCGTCCGTCCGTCGGCTCGCCGCCCGGCATCAGGTCATGGTGGCGTCGGTCCGGGATCCGCGGTTGGCCCAACTAGCAGCCCGACGCGCGGACTCGGCCGAGGTCTACACCGCGGCGGCGGCCGAACTGGCGCTGGCTGAACGCGTACTGGTCGCCGAGCAGCTCAACCGGCTCGGAGCGCAGGTGGTGGACGCCTCAGCGGAGGTGTTCGCATCGAAGGTCGCCGACGCGTACCTGGATCTCAAGGCGGCCGGGCGCCTCTGAGTGTCCTTGTCAGGCGTCCCCATCAGGCTTGTCAGGCGACGGGCGCGACGTCCTCGCGTTCGCCGAAGCGCAGGTCACCGGTGGCACCTGCCGTGACACCGCGCCGGCCGAGGATTGCGATGTAGCCGAGGAATACCAGTTCGGCCAGCGCCCCGATGCCGATCCGGGTCCAGGTCGGCAGACCCGATGGGGTCACAAAGGCCTCCAGCGCACCGGCCACGATGAGCACTGCGGCCACGCCGATTGCGACCACTCCGCTGATACGCCCGGCTTCGGCCAGGGCACGGGCCCGAGGCAACTCACCGGGCGCGATCCATGACCAGCCCGTCTTCAATCCCACGCCGCCGGCGATGAAGACACAGGTCAGTTCAAGCAGGCCGTGCGGGAGGATCAGTCCGAAGAACACCCCGGCCTTGCCCGCGCCCAGCATGGCGCCGCCGGTGATTCCCAGGTTGAGCACATTGGTGAACATCAGATAGAGCGGGCCGATCACGGTCACACCGAGGAACAGGCAGAAGGCGGTCACCAGCGCGTTGTTCGTCCACACCTGTGCAGCAAAGGACTGCGCGGGATGCTCGGAGTAGTAGTTGGCGAAGTCGTGGTCGACCAACTGGCGGATCCGGTCGTCGGAGAGCAACAGCCGAAGCTTTTCGGGGTGGTCGCGGACATAGAGCATCATGATCGCGGCCAGAGCCACGCTCGCCGCAGCCACGGATACCCACCACCGCCAGGCCCGGTAGACCGCGACCGGGAAGTCGGTCCACAGCGCCCGGCCGAGGGCCGACCACCCACTGACCGGACCACCGGCGACGGCCGCGCCCCGCGAACGGGCCAGCAGGCCGGACAGCCGGGCCACGATGGCCGGGTCGTGTGCCCGGGACTGGATCAGCGAGAGGTGAGTCGCCGTCCGCCGGTAGAGCGCCACGAGTTCGTCGGCCTCGGCACCGGTCAGGCGACGCCGTCGGGCCAACACCTCGAGGCGAGCCCATTCACCGGAGTGCGCCGCTAGAAAGGCGTCGACGTCCACATCCGGCAGCTTAGGGCGAACATCGCTGCGGTGGGACACACTGGGCACGTGACGTCGATGGTGTCCGGCGAGGCGGTGGCCCTCGACTTGCAGCGTGCCGGACTCGGGTCACGCCTGGTGGCCGCAGCGCTCGATGGTCTCGTGCAGTTGGCCGCTCTTATCGGCGTGATCGTGCTGGACTCGCGCTTCGGCGGCGGCGACGACGCCGTGCTGACCGCGGTGGCGATCGTCGAAGTGGTGCTGATCTTCGGCGGTTACCCGATCGTGTTCGAATGGCTGAGTCGTGGTCGGACGCTCGGCAAGCTCGCGATGGGCCTGCGGGTGGTCCGTGACGATGGCGGGCCGATCGGGTTTCGGCAGGCGCTGGTTCGCGGCTTGGCGGGCCTGCTCATCGAGAAGCCGGGGCTGATCTTCCCGCTGGGGACGGCGGTCGGGGCCGGTGTGCTGGCGTTCAGTGAGTCGAACAAGCGGATCGGCGATTTCCTGGCCGGCACCTTCGTCCTGTCCGAACGTGTTGGTGCGCGGCGCTCCCTGGACCCGGTGCGCCTGGAGGTGCGGTATGACCTGCAGCCCTGGGCCAACTCACTGGACCTGACCCGGCTGGACGACGGTCTGGCCTTCGGCCTGCGCCAGTTCGTGCAGCGCGCCTCGGCGATGTCACCGTCGGCTCGGCACGCCCTGGGTGAGGAGTTCCGGTGGCGGGTGCTCGCGGCCACCGCCCCGCCGCCGCCTTGGCCGCTGCCGACCCCGGTGCTACTGATCACGGTGCTGGCTGAGCGCCGGCGCCGGGCCGAGCTGTCGCTAACCGCGCCTCCGAACCCGAGTCACGCGTCAGCCCGGGAGGCGCCCGGGTGGCGTTCGGAGTCCCCTTCGGGAACGGTGGCCTGGGAGCAGCGGCCGGCGCCGCGCCCCGACGAAACCCTCACCCCAGCACGGCCGGCGCCGCGTCACGACGGCCCGTTTGCCCCGCCCAGCTGACACCCGCGTCACGACGGTCCGCCGACTGGTACGGCTGCGGGACGGGGCTGTGAGCTTGGAGCGGGTGACGAGAATCGAACTCGCACTGTCAGCTTGGGAAGACAATTCCTACTGGGCCCTGGGGCTGAACTGCTCTGGGTCATTGACCGTGGCTGTGCCCGCTTCGAGCCACGTGACGCCGCTCGACATGGCCCGTGCGTGGCCCGCGCAGCAGCCTTCGGCGCGAAGGCCGAGAGCGGCGTGACCCGCGACGGTTAAAGCTGACGGTAGGCCGCTCGCCGGTGGTCGATTCGGAGGACTAGTACCTCGTGCTTCGTTTCATGGATTCGGTAGAGGACGCGGTACGTCCCCCGTCGAGCTGACCAGACGCCGGCCAGGTCGTCCCGCAACGGTTTGCCCACTCGCTGCGGATTGGCAATCAGCGCGGAGGTGATGAAGTCGATGACTGCCGCCGCGACAGCCTCGGGTAGTTCCTCGGCGATCGCTCTCCGCGCTGGTGGTGCGACGGCAAGGTCGTAGCTGTCGCTATCGGTCACGAACGCAAGCGCCGGACGGCGTCGACGCCGCGAACGACCTCCCCACGCACATACGCCGCATCGGCCTCGCGAATGTCCGCCAGTGCCGTCGGGTCGCTGAGCACCGAGATCGTCTCTTCTAACTGCTCCAGATCCTCAGGGCTGATGAGCACCGCAGCGGCATGGCCGTTACGCGTCACCACGACGCGCTCGTGATGGTGCTCAACCCGGTCGACCACCTCGCTGAGGTGATCCCGCACGCTCCGCAACGCCTCAGTAGTCATAGCCACAATTGTGGCGCTCGAAGTGCCGCAGCGCAAGCGAAAAGCTGAAGCTCTCCGGCTGATTGCAACTCGCCAGACCCTAAACGCGTTTTCCACCGTAGTGGTTTGGTCACGGGTTCGCCGATCCGAAACCTGAGTCCTGCAGCGGCCCAACGGTCATCAGCCAGGGAGATTCAAGGGTTTCGGGCAAAAGCCAGCATGCGCGTCGAGCGTCCGAAAGCGGGGCCTGCAGCGTGGAGCGGGTGACGAGAATCGAACTCGCACTGTCAGCTTGGGAAGCTGATGTTCTGCCATTGAACTACACCCGCGAACGGCTGCGACGATACCTGAATGGCATGGATTCCGGGACGCCGGGGCGTCAGGCCGAATTTGCGAGCCGGCCGGCCCGGCGTGCCGTTACCCGGCCGTCCGACATCATGACGCTTAGCGGACGACTCGTCGCGCTCCATTTCGGCCTGCGACGCATCGGTGATGCGGCGCCCGGCATCCCGGGGGCTGTGCTGATAGATCAGAGCAGCACGCATCGTGTCGTGCCCCATCGCTTCCATCGGGTCGTTGAAGTTACTGCGTCGGACGGCCGCTAGGCCCAATGAAGATCAACGCGTTCGGATCTTCGCGGACGTAAGCAGCCAGGTGGCGCGGAGCACAGCTCGCTCAAGCGGTCGTGCAGCGGCACTAGATCATTGACCAACCTGTCCGGTCAGTACACCAAGATCAGCGGCGAAAGCCTGTGCCATGACGAGGTTCTGCTCGTCTGGAGTGATCCGGTGCCAGTCGAGCAGATGGCCGGCGTGCTCGGTCTGGATCCGTTGGCTGCGCCCCCTGCCCTCGCGGAAAGGGGATGGATGAAGTTGTGGCCCGCCTTGCCGATGTTCACCGTCCGGAACTCGCCGGCCCAGTCGTAGACGTCCGGAAAGACCAAGTGGTGGGTTGCCTTCCAGTGATCGGCGTCGAACGTTCGCGGCACCAGGTCCGGTCGGGCGATCAGCGCGGCCGCGCGCAGCGCGGTCAGCCGTCGCTTGGCGTTGAACCAACTCCGGGCCCTGATCGGGTTCGCGGTGTACTGCCTCATGCCCCTGGTTTGGCTACTGCTGGCTCATGCCCCTGGTTTGGCTACTGCTGGCGCCGACGAAGACCGATGCCCAGTTGATAAACGGTAGTCCGCTCAGCATCGGTTCGCTGGCCCAACTCGGGCAAGAACAACCATGGCTGCTCACTCGATCATCTGAAACTTCCGGTTCAAAGCCATTCATCGGTCACGGAGCCCCTGACTTGGATCATCACGTCTTGCCGTCACTCCGTCAATGGTTATTTATTGCAACCTTTTGTTTGTCCGAACGACTTGACGTGCGTCCAGAAGAAGGGGCATAGTTCGCCACTCGTCGTTCCGCCGTACGAAAGCAGGTGGTTCATGAAGACCGACCTGGACCAGCTGCGACTGTCGCCCCCGTGGCTCACGGAGGACCAATGGCTG
>JAVEEN010000332.1 GCA_030840445.1 Pseudonocardiales bacterium | reverse complement strand
TCGATCGCTGGTGGAACCCGGCCGTCGAAGATCAGGCGACCGACCGGGCGTTCCGGATCGGGCAGCGACGCGCCGTACAGGTGCGCAAATTCGTCTCTGCCGGGACGATCGAGGAGAAGATCGCCGCGATGATCCGCGACAAGCGCGGGCTGGCCGCCCGTATCGTCGGCAGCAGCGAGCAGTGGCTCACCGAGCTGTCCACCGGCCAGCTGCGCGAGTTGTTCCGCCTCGAAGCCGGAGCGGTGGTCGAATGAGCCACTGGCAGCAGTACCCGCCATCGCGGCCGCGGTCTGTCGAGAACGGCCTGAAGGCGCGCAGTGCGCGTGGGGCGATCGGCTCGTCGTGGTGGTCGCGCCGGTTCCTCGACGTCCTCGAATCTTTCGCGCTGGGCAGCCGGTTGACCCGGGGCCGTACGTACGCGCGCAAGGGCCAGGTCATCTCGCTGGAGGTGAAACCAGGAGAGGTGCGCGCGGCCGTGCAGGGCTCGCGGGCGCGCCCATATCGCGTGACGATCGGGCTGGCGCCGTTCGGCGAGCTGGTCTGGGCGAAGGCCGAGATCGCGCTGTCGGAGCAGGCGCTGTCGAGTGCGAAGCTGCTCGCCGGTGACGTGCCGCCGGAGCTGGAGCAGGTCTTCGCCGACGCCGGCGCGCCGCTGTTCCCGCGCGCAGTAAACGACCTCGACCAGCGGTGCAGCTGCCCAGACTGGGAGGTGCCCTGCAAGCACCTCGCCGCCACGTTCTACCTGCTCGCCGAAGCGTTCGACACCGACCCGTTCCTCATCCTGCGCTGGCGCGGCCGAGACCGTGAGCAGCTGCTGAACCGATTGCGCGAGCTGCGCTCCGAACCCGCCGCCACGAACGCCGCGACCACTGAACGCGGCAGCCGGCCGGCTACCGCCGGGGCGGCGCTCGCACTTGCGGGCCTCAGCGAGACCGCGTCCGAGGTGGACCGCTTCTGGCTACCGCTGCCGCTGCCGCCGACTCCGGCGGTCCTGGACGTCGACCCTGCCCTGCTGCTGCGCCAGCTGCCTTTGCCTGGCGTCTCCCTCGGTGGGGAGGCACTGGTGCAGCGGTTGCGTCCGGCCTACGAACATTTCGCGAAGACCGCCGAGCAGTCGGCACCACGACAGCATGGTGCGTGAGGGCCCCGCCCGAGCTGCTCGTCATTGCGCCGATCAGCAGCGGCCGGGAGCAGGCTCGAAGACACGTCCACGAGCAAGATCCACCTAATTCAAGTCTCTACGGTTTCAGCGAGGACTCACACAGAAGGTGGACCGAAAGCCGGGAGGCCGGACAGTACCGTCGGCGGCGCCGCGCATGCTTGGCTGCTCTTCGCGACGGCCCTGTTGCGTCTGCACCTATCGAGCCTGTGGCGCCGTTCTGCCCTGCTAGGCGGTGGGAACGCTCGGCGCGCCGATGCTGACGAGCACTTTGATGTGTTCGCCGGACGCGGAGAGGTCGAAGGCCTCGGAGACGTGTTCAAGGGGCAGCGTGGCGGTCACGATGTCGGAAGCTCGGACCGCGCCGGTCTGCAGAAGCCGGATGCTCTCTTCGTAGTCTTCAGGCAGGTAGGTCGCGCTTCCCTGGATGCGGATCTGGTGGTCCTGCACGATCGCTAGAGGAATCGTGACATCCGCGGCCGGGACACCGACCACCACGACGGTTCCGCCCTTGCTGGCCAGGCCGATGCTCAGGCGGACGGTCGGCTCAATCGCCACACAGTCAACAACAAGATCTGCACTCTGCCCGAGCGCGGCACGGACCTGGTCCGCCACGTCCGCCGCGACCGCATCGACCACGGCATCGGCGCCAAGCGAGATCGCCTTGTCCCGCTTGGCGGCTTGCACATCGGTGACCACGACCGTGCCCACGCCGTGCGCCTTGAGCACCGCCAGCACCAGCAGCCCGATGGTGCCGGCCCCGAGCACGACAGCAGTCCTGCCGCGCACACCGTCGAGGCCCGAGCCGAACGCCTCGCCGGCGAGGCGGACGGCATGCACCGGGGTCGAGAGCGGTTCCACCAGGGCGGCGGTGATGTCGTCAAGATCGTCAGGGAGGACGTGCAGGCGATCCGCGGGGACGGTGAATAGGTCGGCCATGCCGCCCTGCTCCCATCCGCATCCGAAGAACTGGAGGTTCTCGCAAAGGTTCTGCCGTCCGGTGGTGCACATCTTGCACGTCCAGCACGGCAGGTCGGGCTCGACCGTGATCCGCTGCCCGACCTCAACCGCCGTTACGCCTGGGCCAACCTGCTCGACCACGCCGACTACTTCGTGCCCGGGGTGGTAAGGGATCGGAATGAAGGGGTGACGACCGTGAGCGGCATGGGTGTCCGAGCCGCACACTCCGACCACAACACTGCGCACCAGCACCTCATCAGTTCGTGGCGAGGGGACCGGCGCATCCGTGACGACCTCGATCCGATCGGCATGCACGACAGCCCTGCGCATGAGCGGCAGCTCAATGGAACCGGTCATGTGACACTCCTCCATGTCGCGACGGTCTCCCCATCATCACGCCGCTTGGGCTGTCCAGTCTGTACCCACAAGGCCCGGTAGCGCGCGCGAGCTCGATGAATTCCGACCGGGGAGCTCTCCCCGCAAGCCGCTGCCGGTTGGTCAGCGGTGATCTTCTCAATGGCAGTTGGCGACAGGAAGGACGCGCTGCTGTGCCGC
>JAVEEN010000314.1 GCA_030840445.1 Pseudonocardiales bacterium | reverse complement strand
CTGCGCGCATATCAGCATGGACAGCGTGGTCGAATCGGCCGCGATATTCGGCATCGCACTCCGAGCGGCGGCGTGCCTTACATCACTTCCGTGTGCTAACCGGAAGTACCCACTTGCGGGCGGCGGGCCCGCAATTCCACTGGCCACCAACACGAAGGGCACCATTCCATCAGTTCTTGGCCCGTCAGAGCCGTGTCCGACACTGATCCGTTTCAAGGGACTTACGCCGATCCGTGGTGAATCAGACCGCGCGAGGCCGGATCGGGGTGGATCGAGGCGTCGCGTTTCGTTGACAGCTCGTTGACAAATGATCAAGGGCTCCAGTGCCGTGGCACTCGAGCCCTTGATTTACGGGACTTGCGTTGTAGCGGGGACAGGATTTGAACCTGCGACCTCTGGGTTATGAGCCCAGCGAGCTACCGAGCTGCTCCACCCCGCGTCGGTAAACACCACATTACATGCCGGTACACGGCCTTCCAAATCGGGGCCGGTCTGGGTGCAGACCGGCCCCGATTTGGCTGAGAACCCTTCAGGAAGGCGAACTCGATGGCGATGCGGTGGGCCTCGGCGTTGATTTCTTCGGCGTGGCGCTAGAACTCGCAGACCGCTGTGCCAGGTACAGGTTCGATAACCTTTGCACCTCGGCCTGCGCGTTACCGATCTTCTGGAAATCACCCGATTTGTAGGCGTCCTGCAGGTTCTTCAGTGCGGCATCGAGCTGCGTCAGGATCGCGTTGATGTCCGAAGGTACGGGCGTAACTGTGGACGGACTGGCGCTTCCGGTTGGTGGCGCCGACGATGTAGGCGGTGAACCGGACGGCGGTGACGTCGACGGAATCTGGCCGGTGCGCAGTGACGGGACCTGACCGGCCGGCGACAACCTCGATATTGCGTCACTGACGCTCGTCCCATAGCCGATCAGGTCCCCGTAGGACACCAGTACCCGCTGCAGCAACGGGAATGAGTTTCCGCTCGACCCCTGAACATAAAGGGGCTCCACGTACAGGAAGGTTCCGCCGATCGGCAACGACAGCAGGTTGCCCTCGATGATGTTCGATCCCCCGGTTCTCAGCAGCGAGAGGTCGGACGAGATCGCCGGTTCTGAGTTGAACCGGGAATAGATCTGTTGCGGTCCTTGGATCGAGGTACCAGAAGGCAGTCGCAACACATTGAACTTGCCGTAGTCAGTACCGGCCTGGGAATTCACCGATATGAACGCGGCCATATTGGGCCGGTTGTTCACCTTCATGGGCGAGGTCAACTGGTACTCAGCCGACCCGGATCCAGCGTTCGCGCCGGCCAGCACGTAATACGGCGGCTGATCGACCGCGCTCGAAGCCGTCGGATCATCCGGAACCGTCCATTGGTCCGTGCCGTTGTAGAACTGCACCGGGTCGGTCACGTGGTAGCGCTGCAGCAGCGACCGCTGGACTTCGAACATGTCCTGCGGGTAGCGAATATGGTCGAGAACTCCC
The DNA here is from genome assembly GCA_030840445.1 of Pseudonocardiales bacterium. Classification (GTDB taxonomy): domain Bacteria; phylum Actinomycetota; class Actinomycetes; order Mycobacteriales; family Jatrophihabitantaceae; genus Jatrophihabitans_A. Next base: position 9,475 of record JAVEEN010000314.1, on the reverse strand, counting down.
TGCGGGATATCGGACTTCGGCTTGACGATCCCCGGGAAGATCTTCATCCAGGTCTTGAGCACCGGGTCGGCCGTATCCCACTGGTAAAGGGTGACGGTGCCGTCGTAGGCGTCCACCGTCGCCTTGACCGAATTGCGGATGTAGTTGATCTGGCTGTTCGGTTGCGCCGCGGTTCGGTTCGACGTGGACAGCGAATCGGTGGTCAGGTTGCCCAGCGATTGCCTTTCGGAGTACGGGTAATTGGCCATCGTTGTGTAACCGTCGAGCATCCACACAACGCGACCGTTGATCACTGCCGGGTACGGGTCACCGTCGACCTGCAAGAACGGAGCGACCTTCTGGACCCGCTGCCTAGGATCGCGATCGAAGATGACCTTGGCGCCTTTGGCCGACACCGCATCGTTGAGCACGAAGTTTCCCTGCCGGTATTTCACAGCAAAGGCAAGCCGGTTCACGATGTTGCCGAGCGACACCCCACCGCTGCCCTGATAGGACGTGCGCGCGTCGCTCGCATCGTTCTCGCGGGTTCCGGTGGCGCCGACGATCGAGTAGTCCACTCCCAGTTCGCCGTAGTAGATCTGCGGTTTGTCGATCTTCAGGAAGCCGGTCACCGGGATGTTGCCCTCGGCGAAGTCGGCTCGCTGGTTGACGTCCTTGTCGGCCGCGGCGGCTACGAACCCGTATCCATGCGTGAACACGGTGTGCTTGTTGATCCAGTTCGTCTGGGTTCCCGTGAGGTTGGCCGCCTTCAGTTCACGCACCCCGACGATATAGTCCGACGTCGCTCCGTCGACGGTGTAACGGTCGATGTCGAGCTTGTCGGCGAACCCGTAGTAGTTGCGTAGCTGCTGGGCGTTGGTGAACGTGGGACTGACCACGTTCGGGTCGGTGATCCGGATATTCGGAACCGTCGCCTTGTCGGTGTTCAGGATCGTAGGCGGGGACTGGGTGCCACTGCCGTAGTCGGTGTAGGTGACCTGACCTCCGTCCGTGCTGGTCTGGATGTCGTAGGCGGCTCGAGTAGCCGCAATGTTGCGTGAAATATATGGCTGTTCCTTGTCGCTCGCGTTCGGCTTGACGCTGATCTGCTGCACCAGCGCGGGATAGATGCCGTTGATCCCGATCGAAAGCACCAGCAACACCGCGAAGGAGACTGTCGCGATCATCGCGCTCTTGAGCCAGAGGCTGGCCAGCACGGCGAGCGCGATGAGCACCGCCACCCAGAACAGGATCGTCTTGGCCGGCAACGTCGCGTGCACATCGGTGTAGGAGGCACCGGTCGTCTTGCCGCGGTCGGAGAACACCAGGCCGTAACGATCCAGCCAGTACGCGCAGGCCTTCAGCACGATGAAGAAGAACACCAGGAGGGTGATGTGACGTCGGGCGGAGAGCGTCAGTTTCGGTCCCGGTGTGGCAATCCGGAAGGCTCCGAAGACGTAATGGACGGCCAGACTCAGGATCAGCGAGAAGATGACGATGTTGAACCCGAAACCCAGCAGCACCCGGTAGGCCGGGTAATCCCACGCGAAGAAGGAGATGTCGCGGTGGAATTGGGGGTCATCGACGTTGAAGGGCTGACCGAACCGCCAGAGCTGCCAGGTCTTCCAGTTCGACTGGGCCGATGCTCCCGCGCCCACGAAGAGCACCAGCAGCAGCCCGATGAAGATCGGCCGTTTGCGGGGCTCCAGGGCGACCCGGTAGCGCTCGAGGTTCTCCTGCTCCTGGGAGATAGGACGGAAGGGTGGCCGCATCCGGTAGGCGAGGAAGACGTTTGCTCCGACGATCACAGCAAGAACTAAGCCGAAGATCAGGAACAACACAATTCGGGTCCAGAAGATGGAGGTGTACACCCCCCGGTAGTGCAGCTCGCCGAACCACAACCAGTCCGTGTAGACCCGCGCGACCGAGCCCAACAGGGATATCAGGATGAAGAGGGAGATCAACACCCCGATGACGATCTTGCCGCGCCGCGACACCCGGATGCTGGGCATTTCAGGCCGCATGGCCACAGTGCTCTCCTCATCTGGCCCGCCGTCGGAAGCGGTGCGTACCGCCTGCTTCAGCTGAACCACTCCCGGCCTGCGCAATTGCGCAGACCGCTCCTAGAACCAGCAACGTACCGAGCCCTACGGCGGTTCCGCCGGATGGCACCATCTAGTCATGACTTCTGACCCGGATCGCAACACCGCGGACTTCATCATGCTCGAAGCGGTCGCGGCCGAGATCGAGGCCTTCACCGGACTGGCCGGTTGGGACGCCGCACCGTCGCTGTTCGCGCTGGTGCCCACCAAAGCCTTGGCTGCCGATCCATCTGCCGCAGCCCTGCTGTCCGGCGACGGCAGCCCACTGGATCCGGACGATATCGCCGACTCGGCCATAACCCCGGTCGCGCAGGACGCGCTTCCGGAGGGTTCGCTCGACGAGATCCTGGCCCAGATCGGCTGGCCGGACGAGGTCATCGGCTGTGCCGTCAGCCAGGAGATCGTGATGCTGCCGCCCTCAGCAGAAGCCGAACTGGACAGCTTGGCGGTGGATGCAGCGGTGAGCGTCGCGACCGATCACCCTGACCGACGCGAGGCCCGTCTGGTGGTCGCAGTCCTGCGCGACGGCCGGTCGGCCGGCATCCTGCGACTGCGGGCCGCGGACGGAGCCGGCGACGATCTGCTCACCGGAGGAGACCTGGCTCCGAACCTGGTGGCCGCGCTGGCGGCGACGCTTACCGACTAGCGGTTCGACCGGTGGACACGTCGGCCCCACCCGCCCGACCGCTCAGCAGTGCGGGACCTGCCCGCTGCCTGTGTTGACCGCGTTCAGGCCGGTGATCGCATCGTGCAGGCTCGAGACCTTGATGACGTTCAGTCCCGACGGGGTACTGCCGCGGACGTCGTTGCAGTTGCCGGCCGGCGCCAGGAACACCGTCGCGCCGGCCCTTCGGGCGGCCAGCATCTTCAGCTGAATGCCACCGATCGGGCCAACGCTGCCGTCGGCGTTGATTGTCCCGGTGCCGGCAATGAAGCGACCATGAGTCAGGTCGTTCGTACTTATCTTGTCCACGATTCCCAAGGCAAACATCAGTCCGGCCGACGGGCCGCCGATCCCGGCCAGGGCCAGGCTGACCTGGAAGGGGGGCAGGCAACCCTGTTGCAGGGTGATGCCGAGGAGCGGTATTTTGCTGCCGGATGCAGGCGCCGAAAGGGTCACCGTGACCTTCGTATCGACACCGGCGCGACTCACGACGACCGGCACTTTCGCGCCGACGGGCAGGGACGACAGAACCTTGCGCAGGGCCACATCGTCGGACACCGGGACGCCGTTGAAGGAGACGAACTTGTCCCCCTCCTTGAGCACCGACACGTTGGGCGAGTCGGGGTTGACTGCAAGCACCCCGATACCCGTCGGGTATCCCAACTCGCATGACGCCGCGACGATGGCCGAATTCTGTGACTGGATGAAGTCCTGCTTGTCCCGGGCGTTGGTCTGTTGCTCGCTCTGACCGGGCGGGTACACGCTGTCATGCGGGACGACCGCCTCGTCGCCGGCAAGCCAACCCGTGATGGCTCCGTAGACCGTGGTGTCCTGGGTTTCCACCGACACCGTCGTGAGATTGAGGTTTCCGGTCGTCTTCGAGACCGGATGGCCCTTGATAGCGATGATGTCGGTGCTACCGTCCCGGCCCAGCGTGTTGACCGTCGGTCCGGGACTCAGCACGACATAAGGCACCCGAAAGACCGCGCCGGACAGTCCGAGGACGAGGACCAGCACCGCGCCGAGCAAGAGGGTTCGCAACTGTCGAGACATTGCCGTCACCCTAACTGCCGGCCACCTCGACCGCCTCGACCGGAGCCGAAATAAGGACCAGATTCACTGGCAGCGGTTCGTTGCTGCCCACCCGGGACAGCGCGTCGAGCATCGCCCGATGTTCGACGATGGCATTTCCGGGACGCAGGGTGCCCGACCTCGCCTCGGCCCGGCCGCGCCACCCCAACAGCCCTGCTCCCGCCGCAGTCGACAGCAGCGGCGCCAGCAGCCACCACATCCATGCCATGGCCAACACCGTAGATCTCCGCACCGGACTCGCCGTGGACGCGCGCCGCAGTTCCGGCTCTCGGTGCAGCCGACGGGCCAAGATTTCGCTGAGGGCAGATTCGATCCCGGGCACGACAAGCACGGCGGAGTCGTTAGCACTAGCGTGACTGGAATGAGCAACTTCGGCTTCGGATTCGGCCCTGGTTCGGGCGGTGACCCGGACGATATCGCCGGCAAAATCCCTCTCTTCGCCGAGCTCCAGCGACTGTTGTCGGGCAATGGTGGACCGGTCAACTGGGATCTGGCTCGGCAACTCGCGATCTCCAACCTGGCCGCTGGCCACCGCAGCGTCACCGCGGCCGAAACCACGGCCGTGGCTGACGCTTTGCGCCTGGCCGACCTCTGGCTGGACGATGTCACCGACCTCCCGTCGGGCATCACGAACGCCCAGGCCTGGAGTCAAGTCGACTGGGTCGAAAAGACCATCGGCACCTGGGCCGCAGTCTGTGATCCGGTTGCCAGCCGGGTCGTCGCGGCGATGTCGGCAGCACTACCACCGGAGGTCGCCGCTCAGGCCGGCCCGATGGCTCCGATGATGTCCCAGCTCGGTGGCCTGATGTTCGGCGCGCAGCTCGGGCAGGGCCTGGCCGCACTCGCCGGTGAGGTCGTGTCCGCGACCGACGTCGGCCTGCCACTCGGCCCGGCCGGAACAGGCGCGCTCGTGGTCGCCAACCTCGAGTCTTTGACCGCCGGTTTGAACCGCCCGCAGGACGAGGTCCGGCTGTTCATGGCGCTACGTGAGGCTGCCCATCATCGGTTGTTCGGCCATGTTCCCTGGCTGCGTCAGCAACTCATCGAAGCCGTCGATGCCTACGGACGCGGAATCACCATCGATCCCGAGGCAATATCCTCGGCGATCAACGAGATCGACCCCAGCAACCCCGAGTCGTTGCAGAACGCCCTCTCCGGTGGCCTGTTCGAGCCGCAGAACACCGAGGCCCAGAACGTGGCCCTGCGACGCCTGGAAACCCTGCTCGCGTTGATCGAAGGCTGGGTGGACAACATCGTGATGCAGGCCGCCGGGGACCGTATGCAAGGTGCAGAGGCGCTGTCCGAGGCGGTTCGGCGCCGACGCGCCTCGGGCGGTCCGGCCGAGCAGACGTTCGCCACGCTGGTCGGACTGGAATTGCGTCCGCGCCGGCTGCGCGAAGCAGCGGCTCTCTGGCTGGCTATGACCGATCGTCACGGCGCGAGTATCCGGGACGGCCTGTGGAACCACCCTGACCTGCTCCCGACGGCCGATGATCTTGACGATCCCAACTCGTTCGCCGCTCGCTACGCGACGCTGTCCGATGCGGACCGCTCGACCTTCGACGAGCTGGCTCGCCTGGCCACCGAGGCCGATACCGTCGATCCCGCACCAGATAACTCAGCTCAGAAAAGCAATCCGTCGGGCGAATCACCGTCCGGCGACCGGCCTTCGGGCGAACGGCCCGCCGGCGACAATCTCCCTGGAGACGAACCATCCGGAGACGGGACGCAGTCGGACAAGCCTGGCAGCTGAGCCGCCACCGCTACGCCTTCCAGGAACCCGCGGGCCCGTTCGGTTCTCGGATACCGCGCGACCAGATCCCAGAATTCCGGGCCGTGCCCCGGTTCGAGCAGGTGACTCAGCTCATGGACGAGCACGTAGTCGATCACCCAGGCCGGCATGGACTGCAGCCGATGTGAGAGGCGGATCGTGCCGTCCGCCGGGGTGCAGGATCCCCAACGGTGCTCCATATTGGCCACCCACCGGACGCTGGTCGGCTTCGCCCGACCGCCCAGATGCTCTCGAGACAGTCGCTCACTGCGCTCAGCGAGTGCGCCGTCGCTGGCGCGCGGACCCCGGCGGGCCAGGACGGCCTCGCGACTGGTTACCAGCTCCACCATCTCTGTCACCAGACGCCGCTCTTCAGACTTGCTGAGACGTGCCGGTACCAACACGACGATGCGGTCGCCGTCCCGGTAGGCCGATACGGTGCGACGCCGCCGCGCGCTTCGGCGGATCTCCACCGAACCGGCAGCGGACAGCGGGGCCACGTCGGACATGGAAGCAGCCTAAGGCGATCCGCCGACACTCGCGCACAACCCACCGACCGATCGCGCAGCGCGAGGGTGTCTCAGAATGATTGGCGCCGACCGCCGGTGGCGCACCCACAGCGTTGTCCACAGGTTTTCCACCCTATTTCCGCCCCAGAGCGCCCCTCATCCGCAGGTTATCCACAGGAGGTTCCACAAGTGTGGACGTGGGCTTGAGGGTTACCCGGGGTCCTGTGGAAAAGCTCACCGCCGACCACCGCGGTTGTGCCAGCGTCTGCAGTCATGAACTCGCCACGCCCCGCCCGGCGCCCGCCTGAATCGATGACCGAGCAGCGCACCCGTGCAGCCACTGCCGCGCGCCGCGGCCCAGCCAACGATGATCCCGACCGGCCGCAGCGGCGGCTGAACGAGGCCGCCACGGTGCTGTGGCGCTCGGTCGACACAGTGCAGTTCGAGCTCGGAACGCGCCGCATCATCATCGAGAACGTCGGATCGGAGCAGCTCGTGAGCCTGCTGCCCCGCCGAGTCACGGGGCTCGGACCCGGAGCCGAACTCGACCCCGAGAGACCGAACGCCACTGAGGACGACCTGCACCAGTTGCGTGAGGTGCTGGACCGGTCCGGGTTCCTGTCGAGCGAACGCGCCCGCGATCGATCGTTAGACCGGCAGCAGCCGCTACCGGCTTACCTGATGTCGGATCTGGTTGCCCTTGCCGGCGAATTCGGCGCCGAGTCCTCGCGGATACTCCGCGCCCGCCGGGAGACCGCAGTCGCGGTGCACGGCACTACCCGGTTGGCGGTTTCGGTGGCGGCAACGCTGGCCGCATCGGGCGTGGGCTGGGTACAACTGGTCAACGGCGGCGATGTCAGCGCGGCCGATGCCTGCCCCGGCGGCCTCACCCCTGCCGATGAGGGCCGCCGGTTCGGCGTCGCAGCGGCGGATGCGGTGCGGCGTGCGGCGCCGGATGTGGATACCACGCCGATCCCGCACGACCGAAGCGCCGATCTGGTGATCCTGACCGACCCGGGTCCAGTGGATTCGGCGGTCCGGTCCAGCCTGCATCTGGACGGACTGGTCCACCTGGCGGTCTCTGTAATCGGCCTGCGCGCCGTCGTCGGGCCGCTGGTGCGTCCCGGCGTCTCGAGCTGTCTACGGTGCGCCGACCTGCACCGAAGCGACCGCGATCCGGTCTGGCCGGCCCTGGCCGTCCAACTCAGCGGCTCAGCTAGGCGGCGGCCGGCGTCCGATGTCGGGCTCTGCGTGGCGACGGCCGGCCTGGCCGCCACTCAGGCCGTGGCCTACCTAGACCGGCAACCGCCGGCGACCATCGACGGCACCCTGGAGTGGCAGTTACCGGACTGGCGCCTTCGGCGCAGAACCTGGCCCGCGCATCACGGTTGTGACTGTGGCGCTTCGGCGGAATCGGTCCGGGCACGGCAGAATAGGAACGTGATCTTTCGATGAGTGACATTCCGCAGCGCGGCGTCGCGAGATCGGCTCAGCTGGCCCGACTCCCGCTCGGAGTGGCCGGCCGAGCGACAGTGGGGCTGGGTAAGCGACTGGCAGGTCGATCGGCCGAGGACGTCCAGACGGAATTGGCCCAGCGAACCGCCGAACAGTTGTTCGCAGTGCTCGGACAGCTAAAGGGCGGCGCAATGAAGTTCGGTCAGGCGCTCTCGGTATTCGAGGCAGCCCTGCCCGAGGAGTCGGCTGCGCCCTATCGCGCCGCCCTGACCAAACTGCAGGAAGCTGCTCCCCCGATGGCCGCGGCTGTCATGCACCGGGTTCTGGACGAACAGTTCGGCCGGTCCTGGCGCTCACGGTTCACCTCTTTCGATGACAAGCCGGCGGCGGCAGCGTCCATCGGCCAGGTGCATCGCGCGGTGTGGGCCGACGGCCGCGACGTTGCGGTGAAGATCCAGTACCCCGGAGCCGGTCCGGCGCTGATGGCCGACTTCAACCAGCTGTCCCGGTTTGCGAGATTGTTCGGGCGGATATCCCCCGGCCTCGACGTCAAGCCGCTGCTGGCCGAGCTCAAGGCCCGAGTCAGCGAGGAGCTGGACTACACCCTGGAGGCCGACTCCCAGCGGAGGTTCGCCGAGGCCTACGACGGCGATCCGGACATCGGAGTGCCGCGGGTGGTCGCGAGCGCCCCGCGCGTCGTCGTCAGCGAATGGATGGACGGCACTCCCCTGTCGACGATCATTGCTTCGGGAACCCAGGCCGAACGTGATGCGGTGGGGCTACGGCTGGCCCTGCTGCATTTCTCGGCCCCTCAGCGCTGCGGCCTGCTCCACGCCGACCCGCACCCGGGCAACTTCCGACTGCTGCCGGACGGGAGGCTCGGCGTGCTGGACTTCGGCGCCGTGGCCCGGCTGCCCAACGGCACTCCTGAACCGCTCGGCCGGATCACCCGACTGGTCCTCGAGGGCAACGTCGACGAGGTCATAGACGCCCTGCACGCTGAGAACTTCATCCGGCCCGGTGTCGAGATCGATGCCGCCAAGGTGCTGGATTATCTGCGGCCCATCCTCGATCCATTGGCAAAACCGGAATTCAGTTTCACCAGGAGCTGGATGCAGCAGCAGGCGCAGCGAATCGGGGACCCACGCAGCGAAGCCGCCCGGGTGGGCCGGATGCTGAACCTTCCACCGGAGTACTTGCTGCTGCATCGGGTCACGCTCGGTTCGATCGGCGTGCTTTGCCAGCTCGGGGCAACGGCGCCGTACCGGCAGATCGCCCAGGAGTGGCAGCCCGGCTTCAAAGCGTGATGTCAATGCTCGAGCAGCCTCGCCCTACCACCACTCCGGTTCCAGCTTGGCCTCCATGGCACGCACGTTCTCGCCGGCACACCGAGGGCAGGTCCACCGGACCTGATCGGCGTTGCGATCCATGACCCAGGTGAGCCGGATAGGGCTGTCGGAGGATTCGTTGCCGACCAGCCCGCAACGCTGGCAACGCACGGTGCTCATGCCGCTATCGGAGCAGCTCATGCCGCTATTGGAACACCCCGGAGCCGAAGCCGAAGCCGAAGTCGGGTAGGTGGGTTGATCGGCCGCTACGCCGGCCGGGCAAGATCAGTTCCATGCCTCATTTGCTGCACCTGGACTCCTCGGCCGACGCCCACCGATCCCGGTCACGCGCGATCACCCGCACATTCGCCGATGCCTGGCGGGAATGCGGGCCCGACCACACCGTGACCTACCGGGACCTGCATCGTGATCCGCTTCCACATCTGGCTGACGCAGCACTGCACTGGCCGCCGAGGTTACGACCAGCCGGCGCCACACCACCGGCCCAGGCCGAAGCTCTACAGGAGGTGTTGCTCGCTGAGTTGATCTCGGCGGACGTGCTACTGATCGGAGCA
>JAVEEN010000276.1 GCA_030840445.1 Pseudonocardiales bacterium | reverse complement strand
CCGCTCACAGCCTAATATTATAAAATCTGCGTGAGGTCTTACCCCTAACCAGGCGGCCCTGGCCCCTCTGCACCCTGTGCTGCAACCATTGCGGTAGTCGCGCGTCTTTCTGGCTGAGACCACCTTCAGCGGTCCGACCGGAAAGGGATTGCGGCGATGAGGACGGCGATGACCGACGAACCACCGGTGGCCCGGCTGCCGGAACATCGCGGGCGGCTCACCCGCCTGAGCAGGTCGCGGTCGCGGCAGGGTGATCTCGACCATCTGGACGCGGACACCGGAGTCGAGCAGCTGTTCCGCAGCCATCGGCTGGGCATGATCCGGCTCGCGGTGTTGCTGATCGATGACCGGGAAACCGCCGAGGACGTGACTCAGGATGCCTTCACCTCGCTGCACCGTCGATGGGATTCGCTGCACAGTCAAGACGCGGCGGTGGCCTACCTGCGCACCTGCGTGATCAACGGAGCGCGTTCGGTCCTGCGACGTCGCCGGACGGTCCGCCGGAACCCGCAACCGGATACGGCCAGAGTCACGGTCGACGGCGCGGACGCACCGGCCTTGCTCGCCGAGGAACATCGAGCGGTCTTGACGGCAATTCGATCCCTGCCCGACCGGCAGCGTGAGGTCATCATGTTGCGGTACTGGTCCGAACTCACCGAACCGGAGATCGCCGCGACCCTCGGTATCTCCGTCGGCGCAGTTAAATCCTCGGCATCCCGTGGTCGCAATGCGATCGCCAGTCAGCTCGGAGGCGGACGATGAGCGCCGAAGACCTCGACCGACGGATCAAGAATGCGCTGTCCGCTCAGGCGAAGCTGGTGACCGAAGCCGACCTTCGCCAGCTTCAGGCGCCCCGGTCGGGCAACGTCGCCCAGCGGCCGGCCGGTACGTCCTGGCGGTGGGGCGCGCCGCTGATCGCGGCTGCCGCTGTGGTCGCTCTGGCGGTCGCCACCACCCTCGCCGTCAACTCCGCACGCAGTGCTCACCACGCTCCGGTGGGGCATCCGAGCGTGACGGCACCCGCTCCGACTCGATCCACCACGTCCACGCCGGGGCCGTCAGCCACCTCGGCGCCGCCGGTCACGTCAGGGCCGGTCACGTCCGGGCCGGGATCATCGGCCGCTTCGTTGCCACCGGACACCCCGACGTTCGAGCTTGGGTATCAGCCGTTGTGGCCCTTTGCCACCTATGCCGAGGCCTCCGTGTGGCAGCAGGCCTACCGGGGCAACGGTTCGCAGCCATGGCATCGGGACGCCGGACAAACCGCGCTGGCTTTCACCCGTGGCTACCTCGGATTCACCGAACAGGATCGGGTCACGTCCAGCACGGTCGACGCCGACGGCGCCCACATCGGGGTCGGCTACCTCGATCCGAACGGGGTCCTGCGCACTTCTGCGGTATTGCATCTGGTCCGCTTCGGCACCGATGCAGACTCCCCGTGGGAGGTCGTCGGCAGCGATGACACGACCTTCTCCCTGGAGCAGCCGGGCTACGGGTCGACGGTGTCGTCCCCGATAACCGTGGGCGGACACATCACCGGAGTGGACGAGGCGATCGTGATCACCGTGCGCTCCCAGGCCTCCGGCATCGTCGGGCGGATGCCCAGCTCGATCCCGGCGGGCGGCGAGGACCGGCCATGGCAGGCGTCCGCTTCGTTCACCGGATCAGGGGTGCTCACCGTGGTGGCAAGCACCGGTGGTCACCTGAAGCAGGTCGAGCGGTTCGCTATCCAGGGCGTACACACCTGAGCGCCGGGTGTCCGCCGGCTCCGCTAGACCCGGTCGATCTGGATATGCCCGACCGTCAGATTCACCTTCACATGCAACGCTGATCCGGTCGCCGTCGTGGGCGGCGAGACGGTGAGCCCGGTGTTCAGGCCACCGACGTAATCGCCAACCGCATGCGAGCTGCCGACCTGGATGTCGCCGATGTGCACGGAGCTGTCGATGACGACGTTCATGCTCTGCGGGATTCGCAGCCTGATCCGTCCGGCGGCCTGGGTGATCGAGATCGTCCGCTCCGGGCTCGACCTGAGCGAGGCGGGATCGAGCTTGGTCAGGTCCAGCGTGGTGTCACCGGCAAAGCGCTGCTCGTTGTGCAACTGAGTAACGGCAGTCGGCGCCCAACCGGTCTCGCCGGATCCGTCGGTGATGCTGGCCTTGGTGCCGCCGAAGACGATCAGTGCCGGGATCAGCGGGAGCACAAGCAGGCCGAGGCCCCAGACGGTACGGCGAGCGACCAGGCTGATCAGGAAACCGACGGTGAGCGCGCCGGCCAGGAACCAGATGTACACGCCGAACTGGACCCGGTTTAGTGCGTCCGCGATCCCGATGACGGCGAGCCCGGCCAGCAGGACGAGCCCGACCGCGATCTTGATCGGCCGCCGGCGGGCCTGCCGCTGCTTCTTGGCCTCCCGGGCCTCGTTGTACCAATCGCTCATCGACCGGCGGAAGTCATTCAGCGGCGGTACCAGCGGCTCGGTCTCGCTGCCACCGTCGCCCATCAGAGGTTGACCGTCGGGCCACACGGGCTGCGGCTGTGCCGCCTGTGCCGCTTGTGTCGGCTGCCATTGGGCGGCATTCTGGCCTTGCGCGGTCTGCCACGGATAGGGCGCATGCGGCCGGGGGTCGCGGACCCAGCCCGGCGGCATCGCCGGCGTCGAGATCCGCCGGACGAGGACGATCAGCAGCACGGCGATCAGGGCCAGGGCTGGAAACGTCGGGCCCGGAGCCCACCACGAGAACCAACCCAGCCACAACACCAAGGCACCCGCGCCGATGACCAGCCAAGGTGGGACGTGCCGCTGACGCAGCTGGGCGATGGCGCGGTCCAGGGCCGAAACCTGGATGTCCCGCTCGGGTATCAGCAGCCAGCAGGCTAGATAGAGCAGCAGTCCGACGCCGCCGAAGAACGACAGCACGGCGAACAGCACCCGGAAGATGACTGGGTCGACGCCGAAGTATTCGCCGAGGCCACCGGCCACACCGGTGACCATCCGGTCGCTTCGGCTTCGGCGAAGTGCAGGGCGCGTCGGCCACGGCGGACCCGGCGGTGGAGCGGACGGGCCGGGGCCATCGGTGCCGGGACCGTCGGTGCCAGGGCCATCGGGGCCGCTGGTGCCGGGGCCGTTGGTGCCGTTGGTGCCGTTGGTACCGTTGGTGCCGTTGGTACCGTTGGTACCGGAGTTGTCGGTTGTCGTCGTCATACCCATCAGCGTGCGGTGTTCACCGCGCCAGCGGTATCGGGGAGCACCCCGACCTGGCCCTGATTCTGCCCGGTCTGACAGATCGGGGTGGCGCCTGATGCCGATATCTTTGCCGGACCGCAAGAATGGGTACCACAATGACTGCCAGCCGGCCCTTCCCGCCGCCACCACCGAGAGATCCGGTGTCGGCGCCGCCCGGCGTGCCCCGGCTATACCGGGCGGTCAACGGTCGCCGGCTCGGAGGCGTCGCCGCCGGCCTGGCCGACTATCTACACCTGCCGCGCTGGGTCGTCCGGCTCGGCTTCATCCTGCTGTCCTTCGCCAGTGGCATGGGCGTGCTGCTGTACGGCGCCTTCTGGATCGTGCTCAAGGTCCGGCCGGGTGAACGGGAAAACCCGCGCCGGGCCGCGATCGAGTACGTGGTCGCCCTCGCGGCGGGTGCCATCGTGTTGTTGGCCAATGCCCGCACCTTGCCGCTGGGTTGGTGGTTCCTGCCGTCCCTGCTGGCCTGCTTCGGTGCGGCCCTGCTGTGGCGACAGGCTTCGGAGACCGAGCGGGACCGGTGGCGGCGGTTGTCGCGCACCTCCTTGACGGCCGGCGCCTTCGACCGGGTCGGGCTGCTGCGGATGGTGGCCGGCGTGACGCTGGTGCTCGCCGGCGGCGTGTTCATCCTGGCCCAGGCGGGTATCTCGGCCGTTGGTGTGGGCTTGGTTGCCATGCTGGTGACGGTGGCGGGTATCGGCCTGATCACCGGGCCGTGGTGGCTGAAGCTGGTGCACGAACTGTCCGAGGAGCGCCGGGAGCGGATTCGCAGTGAGGAACGGGCCGATATTGCCGCCCACCTGCACGACTCCGTGCTGCAGACCCTCGCCTTGATCCAGCGCAACGCAAGCTCGCCGCGGGAGGTCGCGCGGTTGGCCCGCAGCCAGGAGCGGGAACTGCGGACCAAGCTGTACGGCGCGGGCGTGCCGAACGGCCAGTTCGGCGCGGCGTTACATGCGGTAGCCGCTGAGATCGAGGACACCTACGCCGTGACGATCGATGTGGTGCTGGTCGGCGACGCCGCCTTGGACGCCCGCCTGGAGGCGATGGTCGCCGCCGCCCGGGAAGCCATGATCAACGCGGCCAAGCACGCCGGGATCACCTCGGTGTCGCTGTACGCCGAGGTCAGCGAGACCGAAGCCCTGGTGTTCGTGCGCGACCGCGGCGCCGGATTCGATCAGGACGCCATCGGGCCCGATCGGCAAGGCGTCCGCGGCTCGATCATCGGACGGCTCGAGCGCAACCGGGGCACCGCCACCATCAAGTCCAAGCCTGGAGAAGGCACCGAAGTAGCACTGAAGATGGAGTTCTCATGACCAGCCACGAACCCGCCGGACGTCCGACCGTGGTCCTGGTCGACGACCACGCGATGTTTCGCGCCGGAGTGCGCGCCGAAATCGGCCAATCCGTGGACATCGTCGGGGAGGCCTCGACCGTGGCGGAGGCCGTCGCGACGATCGCGCACCTGAAACCGTCCGTCGTACTGCTCGATGTTCACCTGCCGGACGGGGGAGGGCCGGCGGTGCTGGCGGCGGTGCGGGCCCAGGCGCCGGATACCCACTTCCTGGCCCTGTCCGTGTCGGATGCGGCCGAGGACGTGATCTCGGTGATCCGCTCGGGAGCGCGCGGCTACGTCACCAAGACCATCTCCGGAGCCGATCTGACCGACGCGATCCGCCGCGTCGCCGAGGGCGATGTGGTCTTCTCGCCGCGACTGGCGGGATTCGTGTTGGACGCTTTCCGTGACTCCGATATCGGCCCGGTTCCCTCAGCGGATCCGGAGCTGGATCAACTCACGCCGCGGGAGCAGGAAGTGTTGAGATTGCTGGCCCGCGGCTACTCCTACCGGGAGATCGGCGCCGAACTGTTCATCTCCATCAAGACGGTGGAGACCCATGCCTCCAACGTGCTCCGCAAGCTTCAGTTGTCCTCCAGACATCAGCTCACCCGGTGGGCCGCCGACCGCCGCATCGTGTGAAAACCCCGATCGTGTAACACAGACCTCGCTGGAGAGGGTCAGTGTTACACGATCGGGTAGTCAGCGGGCGCCGCGGCAGGCGCGCAGCACGGCCTCGCCGACGGCCGAACCCTCGGACCCCAGCGCCTTGCGGTAATGGTCGATGATGGCTCGCTCGCGACCCAGTTCGATTCGAGTGCCGCCTGCGTTCATGCGGGCGGCTTGGATCCGGCGTGACAACTGGGCCCGCTCGGACACCAGGCGCGAGATGGCGGTATCCAGGGCGTCGATCTGACCCCGCAGGGTCTCGATGATCATTGCGCTGTCGGCGGTCGCGTCCACGGTTATTCCTGCGAGCTCGTCGTCAGTGGTCGGTGCGGGATCGATCTGGGTATTCACGGGTCTTCCTCTCGAATGGCTGGGGCTGAGTGCTGCCCTGGCTCGTACTTTGCGGTGGCCGCCACGCCCGACGCTTTCGACCCCAGACACGCGAAACGCCCCGGGCTCGACTGCGGCCCAGGGCGTTGACGGTTGAATCAGATCAACCGGCCACGGTGGGTGCCGCGTAGCGGTACCCATAAAAAAAGACGTGGCCAGCGATGTTCACCCATCGATAGTCGCATGATCGTCCCAGTTACGGCAAGTGTCGTCTCATTGTGCTGGACTGTCGGACGCCGCACGTACCCTGGAAGTCGAGATGACTGTGAATCCGACACCCCACGCTGCCTCCGAATCTGCCCCCGGTTCAGCGCCTGATCCAGCGACCGGGTCCACGCGGTCAGGTGCTTTGGGTCTGTTCGAAGTTCAGACCACCGCAGGCCGGTCAGCTGCCGGATCAGCACGGACGAGGTCGGGCGCCGAGCGGGGGGCGGACTCGCCGGAAGCGCTCGCTCTGCTGGCCGGACTGAACGCCCAGCAGCGGGCGGCGGTCACGCACGCCGGCCAGCCCCTGCTGATCGTCGCCGGCGCCGGATCGGGCAAGACCCGGGTGCTCACGCATCGGATCGGTTACTTGCTGGCCACCGGCCGCGCCAAGCCGGGACAGATCCTGGCAATCACCTTCACCAACAAGGCTGCCGGTGAAATGAAGCAGCGGGTGGCGGCTCTCGTCGGGCCAAGGGCCAACGCCATGTGGGTGTCGACGTTCCACTCGATGTGCGTGCGGATCCTGCGCGCACAGGCCAAGCAGCTCGGCATGAAGTCGTCCTTCTCCATCTATGACGCTGACGATGCGCGCCGGTTGATCACCATGGTGATCAGGGAACTCAACCTCGATCCGAAGCGGTACCTGCCGCGGGCCATCTCGGTGCAGATCTCGAACCTCAAGAACGAACTGATCGGCCCGGCCGAATTCGCCGAACAGGCCAGTAATGCTCACGAGAAGATCGTGGCCGAGGTCTACGAGCGGTACCAGCGCCGCCTCGTCGAGGCCCAGGCGATGGATTTCGACGACCTCATCATGACCACGGTGCGGTTGCTGCAGACGAATTCGGACGTGGCCGAGCACTACCGGCGACGGTTTCGGCATGTGATGGTCGACGAGTACCAGGACACCAACCGCGCCCAGTACGTGCTGGTGGCCGAGCTGTGCAAGGCGATGCCGGATATCGGACTCGAGGCCGCCGAGTTGTGTGTGGTCGGCGATGCCGATCAGTCCATCTACGCCTTCCGAGGCGCGACGATCCGCAATATCGACGAGTTCGAGCGTGACTACCCCGATGCCTCGACCATCCTGCTCGAGCAGAATTACCGCTCCACCCAGACGATTCTCAGCGCGGCCAATGCGGTGATCGCGCGCAATCCCGATCGCCGACCCAAGAATCTGTGGTCCGAGGCCGGCCACGGCAACCAGATCGAAGGCTATGTCGCCGAGAACGAACACGACGAGGCGCGCTGGGTGGCCGAGCGTATCGATGCGCTCTCCGATGCCGGTGAGACCAAACCGTCCGACGTCGCGGTGTTCTATCGGACCAACGCCCAATCGCGAGTCTTCGAGGACATCTTCATCAGGCTGGGGCTGCCCTACAAGGTCGTCGGTGGCGTCCGGTTCTACGAGCGCAAGGAGGTCCGGGACATCCTGGCCTACCTGCGGGTGATCGCCAACCCGCTGGATCTGGTCAGCGTCCGGCGGATTCTCAACACGCCGCGTCGTGGCATCGGTGACCGGGCTGAGCTTTTCCTGGAGACGTATGCGGAGCAAGAGCGAATCCCCTTTGCCGAGGCACTGATCCGCGCCGATCTCATACCCGGCCTGGCATCCCGCTCGGCCAATGCCATCGCCGAGTTCGTCAAGCTGCTCGGCGAACTGCGGCGGATCGCGGCCAGCGAGGAGCACGGCTCGCCCAGCAACATCATCGAGGAGGTGCTGAACAGGACCGGTTACTTGGCCGAGCTCGAGGCCAGCCACGACCCTCAGGACGAGGGCCGGGTGGACAACCTCCGGGAACTGGTCAGCGTAGCGGCGGAGTTCGAGGAACAGCGCGCTCAGATCTCGCTGGTCGTGCCCGACACCGATATCGACGCAGTCACCGCCGCCGGCGGCTCGGAGGACATCGACGCGGTCGACGGCACGGTGGTGCCGGCCCCGGCAGATCTCGAAGCGTTCCTCGAGCACGTTTCGCTGGTGGCCGATGCCGATTCGATCCCGGACCAGTCCGGTGGCGTGGTCACCCTCATGACCCTGCACACCGCCAAGGGACTGGAATTCCCGGTGGTGTTCCTGACGGGCATGGAAGACGGCATCTTCCCGCACCAGCGCACCTTCGGTGACATGAGCGAGCTGGCCGAGGAGCGGCGACTGGCCTATGTGGGCATCACGCGCGCCGAGGGCCGGCTGTACCTGAGCCGGTCGCTGGCCCGATCGTCATGGGGCACTCCGCAGTACAACCCGCCGTCGCGGTTCCTCGATGAGGTACCGACCGAGCTGGTGACCTGGACCGGCGCCATCGATCGTGAACCGTTCATCGGCTACGCCGACGAGGACCGTTCAAGTGGGCAGTACAGCGATCACGGCTACCGGGCCAAGCCCAACGGGGCGCCGGTCCGTTCGGTGTCCACCTTCGGCGCCAAGAAGCTCGACCGACCGGTGCCCAGCCTCCAGGTCGGGGACCGGGTCAGCCATGACACCTTCGGTCTCGGCACGGTGGTTGCGCTGCGCGGTGCGGCCGAAAAGGCGCAGGCCGAGGTCGACTTCGGCACCATGGGCCCCAAATGGCTGGTACTGCGCTTCGCCCCGCTGGAAAAGCTCTAGCGTGGCTGCGGGCCTGATCCGAGCGGACCGCAGCGGGCCGAGGGGCCCGCATAGGTCGGCGATTGCAACAGCCGCAGGTCCCCCTCGCTGAACACCACCCGGTACCCCTTCGTCACCGCCTGATCGAAGACCGTGCGTGGTTTCGGACCGGCGTTGCCCCCGACATCGGGCTGGGACAGATCCAGCACTACGAAGTCCGACCGCAGGCCAGCCAGGCCCGCGATGGTCACGTAGTCCCGCCTGGTCAGATGTCCCGCGATCCGATCATCGGCCTCCACACACACATCGCTCGGGATACGGGCCACGGTGGCGGCCTGGGCTCGCATCTCGGCGTCGAGGGTGAAGAGCTTGCCGGTGAACAGGTCGTGCAACACGGCGACATTTCGATTGGCGGCGGTGATCACGACGGGGCAGGCCACCAGGAACACCGCCAATGTCGCCGTGACCCGGGGCCGGGGCCAGAGCCGCAGCCGGTCGGCTCCGTCGATCATGGCCAGGACCAGGATCACCCACGGCAGCGCGTTGTAGTGATAACCAGGTTCCCACAGCCGATGACGTTCGGCCGGCTCGAAGAAACGCTGTGCCAGCAGGGGCAGGGCGAGCAGAGAATAGCGTGACCGGAACGGCAGAAACGCCAACGGCGCCACCAGTAACAGCAGCGTCCTGGTCTTGACGAAGGGCGAGAAGAACAGACTGATGGTGTGCCAGGGCCTGGTCAGGGTATTCGTGATAGCCGAGGAAAGGTTCGGTCCGAGGGTGGGACCGTACTGCCAATAGGCGAACGCCCCGTTCGGTGCGAAATGCGGCAAGATCACGGCGGTCGTCAGTTCGTACATGAGTACGCCGGCGCCCATGATCGCGAAGCCGAGCCAGCGTGGCCGCCGAAAACATCGCAGGAATCCGACCAGCAACACCACGATGCCCATGTCCTCGCGAACCAGCAACAGCAACAGGGCGAAAACCACCAGCTGCCGATCGTCGCGGCGGTCCAGGGCATCGATGACCAATGCGAGGATCGGCACCCCGAACGCGACCTCGTGGAACTGGAAATTGACCATCGTCTGGAACGCCCAACTGAAGGCGTAGGCGAAGCCGATGGCGATCGAGACGCGGCTGGAGGTGCGCCGCCGGGCAAAGCGGTAGACCACGGGAATGGATGCCGCGATCAGTGCGGCCTGCAGGACGAGCAGTGCCCGCGGGTCGTCCCACACCCAGTAGATCGGCGCGGCCAGGGCAATGATCGGATGGAAGTGGTCGCCGAAGATGTTGTACCCCGGGCCCTTGAGGGGGACGATCGGAGCCTGGAAATGGGCGTACCGGCGGATCGCCTGGTCGAAGATGCCGAGATCGTAACCAGCCGTGCCGAACTGCCGATGGCGTAGCAGGGCGGTGAGGGCGTACACCCCGAACGCGCTGACGCACAGGACCCAGAGTGGCCAGCGCTCGCGGTGGTAGCCCAGCCACCGCATCCGGCGGGACTTGCGCTCGCTCGCGACAGCCGCCGTCATGCCTGCGGCCGGGTCAGGCGCCAGACCTGGCGTACCGCGAGCCAGGTCAGCCAGACCAGCAGAATGTTGCGCAAGGTCAGCACCGTCATCCACAACGGCATGGTCGCCTGCGCCTTGACGATTGCGTTGTATCCCACGGGATATTCCAGCTGCGTCAGGACTGCTGCGATGAGCGCCCACCGACCGAATCCGCGAACCGTTGGATCGCCGGGCGCCCGCACGGCCAACGCTGCAATCGGGCCGCCCAGCCAGAGCAGGTACTGCGGGCTCAGGGTCTTGTTGGTAACGGTCACGATCAAGGCTGTCGCGAGGAACAGCCAGCCGAGCGTTTCCGCTGTGGCCTGCGGATGTTTGTGTGCCCGCCACCACAGCGTGACCAACAACAACCCACCGAGCACGGTGAGGGCACTGGACAGTTGGCCGAACAGGTGGACGCCGGGGCCGGAGATCTCGAAGGCCTTGTACCGCGACAGTCCCACCGGCCATCGGCCCGAGTCGAATATCCGTGCCAGCATGAGGGGCGTGGCGCTCACCGCCTCGATCTGCAGGCCACGCGCGGTTTGCCAGTGCAGGGGCGAGAATGTCCGGCTGATCCCGCCGATTGCCAGGGACAGACCGGCGAGCGCGAATCCGGTACCGAGGAAGCCGGCCAACACCGCCTTGCGGTCGTCGCGCCGGATGAGGAAGGTCGGCAGCATCACGGCCGGCCAGAGTTTGAGGGAGGCCCCGAGGGCCGTCAGGGCGCCGGCAAGGGCAGGTCGTCTGACCGCGACCAGGACGGCTCCGCCGGCCAGTACCGCGGGCACCAGGTCGAAGCGGAAGTAGGCCAGTGGTCCGATGGCCGGGACGAACCACAGCCACAGGTTGGTGGAGTCACCGCGATGCCGGCCATCCGATCTCCAGAGCACTGCGGTGAACGCGGCATCGATCGCAAGCATCGACAGTACGAACAGGATCATGAACGCGACCTGGTTCAGCAATCCCAGCAGGAACTGGGGGACCAGCAGTCCGAGGACCGGCAGCGGATACTCCTGCAAGGTGTCTCGGAGTGCGCCGCCGGCGAACAACTGGTGCAGGCTGCGACCGTAATAGCGAACGTCGCCGGCGACATCGCCTTCATGGGCGAAAACCAGAATGGACAACGTCAGCGCACGGGAGAGTAACCACCGCACGACGATCGCGGACCGCCCACCGGCGATGATGGTCTCCGGTAGCGGCAACTGCCAGCGCGATGCTCCGCCACCGGGCCGCGTCGGGCCGGTGCCCGTCGCTGTCTTGCCCGCAGAGCCGGTCATGGCGCGGTTACCCCTCGATACTGTGGCCTCGTCCGGGCCGTCCCCGCTGATTATGCGTTGGGGTTGTAGGCACCAACGTCAATGCCGCGCGACTTCAGCCACGGCACCGGGTCGAGGTAAGGCCCCGTCATGCCGCCTTGCCTGACTCCGAAGTGCAGGTGCGGGCCGGTCGATTCACCGTCGGCGCCGATATCGGCGATGTGCTGCCCAGCCACCACGTGCTCGCCTTGGCTGACGAGCACGCTGTACATGTGGCCATAGATCGACAGGTCGCCATTGCTGTGCTGGATCACGATCCAGTGCCCGAATCCCGCGGCTGGGCCTGCCTCCAGGACGACACCGTCACCGGCCGCAACGATTGGCGAGCCGAGCGGGCCTGCCAGGTCGATGCCCTCATGCATTACGCCCCAGCGCATGCAGAAACAGGAGGACATTCCGCCGGCGCTCGGGCGGACCCAGGTTCCAAGCACTGTCTTGCCGTCCTGGATCTCGGGCAGACTCGGCCGGGCCGGTAGCACCGATGCCGACGCTGCCAAACCTTGGCCGGTCAGCCGGGTTCGACTACCTCGCGATACCCGTTCCGTTCCGGCGGTGAGCCCGTCGTACTCACCGGGTTGGCTGCCCGTGGCCAGCGCGCTCAGGTCGGTCGCGACGCCGGCAGCGGTGTGGTGGGCGGTTCCGGCCTGCGCACCGGCAACCCGAGCGGCGACCAGTTGATAGCCGTCAGCCGATCCCCAGACGGCCAGGGCTGCAGCCAGAGCGGGGATGGCCGGCGAACGCCGCCACATGGGGCGGGCTTGGACGGTGCGCTCGGCCGACCGCCGGTGGCGCGGCTTACCCGTCTTGGCTGATCTGCTGGCGAGGAACTCCGCCGCCGAGAAGGGGGCAGCGGTAGTGGGGGCGGCGGTGGTCGACCTGGCCGCACCGGTCGACCTGGCCGCACTGGTCGAGGTGGCCGCACTGGTCGAGGTGGCTGCACTGGTCGAGGTGGCTGCACTGGTCGAGGTGGCCGCACTGGTCGAGGTGGGTGCACTGGTCGACCTGGCTGCACCGGCCGAAGTGGCTGCACTGGCTAGGGCGGCTGAGAGGGGTGGCGGGATCGCGGGATCCGAATGCTCGCGGCCGACCCGCGAGGCATTGTGGCGTCCCACCCAACCTCCTCGTCAACATGCCCTCCGTCCACGGTGGGCATGCAAACCGTGACAGCGCGTTACTGGGGGAGGCGTTGCAGAACCGTAACCTAGCGCTCGGCGCGAGGCAAACTTCTGATTCAGCTGTGAGACGAGGCCGAGGTGGCGTCAATCTGCTGCGCACCGGCCAGATCAGCAGCCATCCGTTCGGTCAGCGCGTCAGCGACGGTGTGAACGACGTCACGGTCGACGAGCAGCGAGAGATGCCCGACGCCGTGCACTCGAACCCGGGTCACCACCAGGTCGGGATGTTCCAAACTGGCGCTCCGGTTAGGCAGCACGACCTCGTCACGATCGGAGTAGATGGCTACGAATCGGCTCGTGCAGCTGGTGGGCATTGCGAGCTCGGCCATCAGATCGGATCCTGGGCGGAGCTGTCGGGCCACCTTCAGGGGCAGCAGCCGGGCAGTGTGGGTGCCGGCGTGCGGCGAGCCGAGGGTGATGACGGTGTTGACGCGCTCGTCGCCGCCGAGTCGCTGCACGTAGTAGCGAGCGATGATGCCACCGAGCGAGTGCCCGACGAGAAATACCTGCTCGTAGCCCGTCTGGGAACACACCCGTTCGACATGCCGGGACAGAGCCGCGGCGGCCGTCCGGACATCGGAGGTCAGCATGGAGTAGTTCACGGTGGTGATCCGGCCGTATCCCCTGCGGCGCAAGGTCCGCCGCAGAACGGCGAAAGCGGAGCGGTTGTCCACGATGCCGTGCAGCAACACGATCGGCGTACCGGAAGCGGCGATGTCGGCCAGCAGCAGACCGCGGGTGGCAGGGGAGAGCGGGTCGAGCCGGTGCCGCGGATCGTGGATCTCGTGCCGTTCGGCTATCACGCCGGCCGGGTACAAGGCCACATGTGCCGCCAGCCAGGCCAACTCCTTGATCGCGCTGATGGCGTGCCTGCACGCGACGACGGGCGCTTTTCGGGCCAACGCCGGAACGCCTGCGATGAGGTCGGCGGCACCCTCGGCTGCCGGACGCGCCAGGTGCAGGGCAGCGGGCGGCTCGATGTTCGCCACCCTCTCGCAAACGGACATGTCAATCACCTTGGCACATCGCGGGCAACCTCGTCGGCGACCCGGCGGGATCACGACACCAGTTGTTAGGACGTCCTAGTAATATCGCGGCCATGAACCCGATTCGCGTGGTGGTGGCCAAGCCAGGTCTGGACGGACATGACCGCGGGGCCAAGGTGGTGGCCCGAGCTCTGCGTGATGCGGGTATGGAGGTGATCTACACCGGCCTGCACCAGACGCCGGAACAGATCGTCGAGACCGTGATCCAGGAGGACGCCGACTGTGTCGGGCTGTCGGTGCTGTCCGGGGCGCACATGACGCTGTTCGCCCGGCTGTTGGAACTGCTTACCGAGCGGGACGCCAGGGACGTGGTGGTGTTCGGAGGCGGCATCATTCCAGAGGCTGACGTGCCCGAACTCGAGAAGCTGGGTGTGGCCAAGGTGTTCACCCCCGGCGCCACCATGGTCGAGATCGTGGACTGGGTGTCGATGAACGTGCCCGCTTCGCCCTAGCGGCGCCGATAGCGGCCGTAGCGGCGCCGATAGCGGAGGTTGGCGAACGTCACGTTCGCAAACCCTTCGGCGGGCCGTCCGTTCGGGCTAGCCTGTTTTTCGGTGCTGGTTTCCGTTGCGCGCACATCCGCTGCGCTTCGGTCCGGCGAAATTCTGTCAACAGAACGGAATGACTCGTGGATCTGTTCGAGTATCAGGCGAAGCAACTTTTCGCGGCTCACGGTGTCCCGGTGGGCCTGGGCGAAGTCGCCGACACCCCCGAGCAGGCGCAGGCCGTCGCGGAGCGCATCGGTGGCGTGACCGTGGTCAAGGCTCAGGTCAAGGCCGGCGGGCGCGGCAAGGCCGGTGGAGTGAAGGTAGCCAAGACGCCGGCCGAAGCCTATGAGCACGCCAAGGCGATTCTCGGCATGGACATCAAGGGTCACACGGTGCATCGGGTGCTCGTCGATCCCGGCGCCCAGATTGAGGAGGAGTACTACTTCTCCTTCCTGCTCGACCGTTCCAACCGGACCTTCCTGGCCATGGCCTCAGCCGAGGGCGGCATGGAGATCGAGGAACTCGCAGTCGAACGTCCGGAGGCGCTGGCCCGGGTGCCGATCGACGCCACGGTGGGCGTCGATTTGGCCAAGGCCACGGAGATCCTCAGACAGGCCAACTTCCCGGCCGAGGTCATCGCTTCGACGGCCGACACTGTGGTCAAGTTGTGGGAGACCTTCGTCCAGCAGGATGCCACCCTGGTCGAAATCAATCCGCTGGCCCGCGTCGCGTCCGGCGATGTCCTCGCGCTCGACGGCAAGGTATCCCTGGACGAGAACGCCAACTTCCGGCAGGCCGGCAACGAGGACCTCGAGGACAAGGACGCCGCGGATCCGCTCGAGGCCAAGGCCAAGGCGAAGCACCTCAACTACGTCAAACTCGACGGCGAGGTCGGCATCATCGGAAACGGGGCCGGGTTGGTCATGTCGACCCTGGACGTGGTGGCCTACGCCGGCGAGGCCCACGGCGGCGTCAAGCCGGCCAACTTCCTCGACATCGGTGGCGGTGCCTCGGCCGAGGTGATGGCCAACGGCCTGGACATCATCCTCGGTGACCCGTCGGTCAAGTCGGTTTTCGTCAACGTCTTTGGCGGAATCACCTCGTGCGATGCGGTGGCCAACGGCATCGTGACCGCACTCGGGATGCTCGGTGCCGCCGCGACCAAGCCCCTCGTCGTCCGCCTGGACGGGAACAACGTGGAGGAGGGCCGGCGGATCCTCAACGACGCCGCTCACCCGCTGGTGACCCAGGCCGACACCATGGACGACGGCGCCGACAAGGCCGCCCAACTCGCGCACAGCGCCAACTAAGGGAGTCTGACAACTACATGGCTATTTTCCTGACCGCGGACTCCAAGGTCATCGTCCAGGGCATGACCGGTTCCGAGGGCATGAAGCACACCCGACGGATGCTCGCCTCGGGCACTACCGTCGTCGGGGGCGTGAACCCCCGCAAGGCCGGCGAGACGGTCGACGTGGACGGGACCAACGTGCCGGTGTTCGGCACCGTGGCCGATGCCATCGAGAAGACCGGCGCCGACGTGAGCGTCCTGTTCGTCCCGCCACCGTTCACCAAGGCCGCGATGATCGAGGCCATCGACGCCGAG
Source organism: Pseudonocardiales bacterium (assembly GCA_030840445.1). Classification (GTDB taxonomy): domain Bacteria; phylum Actinomycetota; class Actinomycetes; order Mycobacteriales; family Jatrophihabitantaceae; genus Jatrophihabitans_A. The sequence goes on along the minus strand of JAVEEN010000276.1, from coordinate 13,001 downwards.
ATCCCGCTCGCCGTGGTGATCACCGAGGGCGTGCCGGTGCACGATTCCACCGAGGCCTGGGCGTACAACGTCGCGAAAGGGTCCAAGACCCGGATCATCGGCCCCAACTGCCCAGGACTGATCAGCCCCGGACTGTCCAACGCCGGCATCATCCCGGCCAACATCACCGGCCCGGGCAAGATCGGGTTGGTCTCGAAATCCGGCACCCTGACCTACCAGATGATGTTCGAGCTGCGTGATCTCGGCTTCTCCACCGCGATCGGCATCGGCGGCGACCCGGTCATCGGCACGACCCACATCGATGCCCTGGCGGCGTTCGAGGCCGACCCGGAGACCGCGGCGATCGTGATGATCGGCGAGATCGGTGGCGACGCCGAGGAACGGGCCGCGGCGTACATCGCCGAGCACGTGACCAAACCGGTCGTGGGTTACGTGGCCGGTTTCACCGCACCAGAAGGCAAGACGATGGGCCACGCCGGTGCCATCGTCTCGGGTTCCTCGGGCACCGCGGAGGCCAAGAAGCAGGCGTTGGAGGCGGCTGGTGTGCAGGTCGGCAAGACGCCGAGCGAAACCGCGCGCCTGATGCGCCAGGTCCTGTCGGCCTAGGTTCTGTCCGGCTGGCTCCTGTCCGCGTAGTCTCCTGTCCGCGTAGTCTCCCAATCGGAAAAGGGCAGTTTCAGGCGTCCAACGGGACCGCGGAGCGCCGCGCGGTCAGCGTGCTGCCGGCGCTGGCCAGTACCACCATGATCAGGGCGATGGTGGTGTTCAGGCGTAGGGCCTGACCGAGCACGAGTACTCCGGCCAGGGCGGCGACGGCCGGCTCCAGGCTCATCAGTAGCCCGAAGGCCGCAGCCGACATCCGGCGCAGGGCGGTGAGTTCCAGCGAGTACGGGATCACCGAGGACAGCAGCGCGACGGCCAGGCCACCGGCGAGCACGCGCGGTTCCAGCAGCGCGTGGCCGCCCTGGGACACGCCGGCGGGGATGAGTAACACCCCGCCGATCACCAGGGCGGTGGCCAGCCCGTCGAGCCCGGCGAACACCGAGCCGATTCGCTTGGACATGACGATGTAGCCGGCCCAGAAAGTGCCGGCCAGCAACGCCAGCACGATGCCGGCGGTGCTGAGCCTGCCTCCGCCGGCGTGTGATCCGCCCAAGCCGAGCAGCGCCACGCCGCCGCCTGCCAGCACGACCCACACCACGTCGAGCCTCCGCCGAGATCCCAGCACCGCCACAGTGAGGGGGCCCAGAAATTCGATGGTTACGGCCGGACCGAGCGGCAGGCGAGCCAGCGCCTCGTAGAAGCTCCAGTTCATTCCAGCGAGCATCGCACCGAACAGGACCGCCGTTCGCCAATCGGACCGGCTGCGTCCGGTGACCCGCGGCCGCACCAGCACCATCAGCACGATGGCTCCGAAGACCAGCCGCATGAACACCACACCGGACGGGCCGGCCTGCGCGAACAGCTTGTTGGCAAAGGCGGATCCGAACTGGACGGAGCTCACGCCGCCCAATACCAGGACCTGCGGTGGCACCGAGATACGCGTCGCGTTTCCCGGGGATGTCACGCCAGCCATGATGTCAGGCGCCTCGATCGGGTATCAAAGCCACCCGCGCGCCCTCTATTTCTATGAAACAGCGAGGTATAACGTCATGCACTGCGTGAATCAGGTGTGAGACGGCTGAGGCTTCAACTGCTCCCAACTGCTCTTCGAAAGGGACTGCCATGACCGAGAACTCCGGTGGGGACAACGATCCCAACGTGCCACCAGCGCCCGAGCAGTATCCGCCGGCGCAGAGCTATCCGCCGCCGGCGACCCCGCCGCCGGCGTCCCCTGACTACTCGCCGCCTGTCTACGCGCCCCCGCCTGTCTACGCGCCCCCGCCGAACGTCCCGCCGGCCCAGACCTACCCGCCGATCGCCGAGAACGCCCAGCCGTGGACGGCCCCCGTTCCCGGCCAACAGAACGCGTTCGGGGGCTTCGACTCGGCGAATCTGCAGAATTTCGATCCCAAGACGGTGAATCCGTTGGACTGGGGCATCATTGCGGCGGGCCTGCTGGCCTTGATCTTCTCGTTCACCAGCTATTACAAGTACTCGCTCAAGTTGTCGGCTCTCGGCATCAGCCAGTCCAGCAGTGCTTCAGTCAGCGCCTGGCACGGATTCTTCGGCTGGTTCGCCGCGATCGTCGCCTTCGCGGCGGCGGCGTTGCTGGCCGCGCACCTGATCGCGAAGCTCAGCCTGCCGGTGCCGGTACGCCTGGTGGTGCTCGGCGGCTTCGCGCTCGCCTTGCTGTGCGCCCTGTTGGCTCTGGTCGTCGTGCCGGGCAACACCGGAGGCGCCGGGGCATTCGGCGTCAAGATCGACAAGGGCCACAGCTTCGGCTACTGGCTGAGCCTGCTCGTCCTGCTCGCCGGAACCGGACTGGCGTTCGTGCGCTTCCAGCAGACCGGCGGAAAGTTGCCGGGCAAGCGGGCCTGAGCAGGCTCCTCGCTTAGTCTGAAGTCGTGACCACGTCGAGCGAGTACCGCCAGCCCGAGCGCGGCCAGGCCGAGCGACGCGCCCTGGACCGCCTGGATCAACTCGCGGGAGCCGCGCTGGTCAGAGCTCGGCCCTGGGATGTGATCGGCGCCGCGCTCGGCGGTCCGATGTTGCTGTGGGGATTCTTCGGCTGGTTCGGCACGGTCGGTGACACCGGAGGCGGGGTGCCCGGCTTCTTCGGCGGGACAGGCGCGGCCGGCATCAGCTTGGTCCTGGCAGCGTCCGCCCTGACCTTGAATCTAGTGCTCGCAGGCAAGGCGCATACGAACAGCGCGCCACCGGTGGCGGTTCTGCTGGCCGGGTCTGCAGCCATCGTCATTCTCGGCGGCCTCGTCGCGAAACCAGACAGCGCGACCATCGGGGCGGGCGCCGTGGCCGGCCTGCTCACCGCAATCAGCCAGGCCACCACCCTGACCGTCGGCTGGGTCAAGGGCAGTGGCAAGGCGGTCAACGCTGCCCGGGTCGCCGCGCTGGTCGCCCAGCAGGATGCCGCGGACCAGGCCGGCGCGGGACGAGCGGCCAGACCCCAGTACGGCCCCGGCGGGTATCCACAAACCCAATACCCGTCACCGCAGTATCCGGCACCGCAATATCCGCAAGGTCAATACCCGCAGGGCCAGTACCCGCCCTCTCAATACCCGCAGGGCCAATACCCGCCCTCTCAATACCCGCAGGCCCAGTACCCGCAAGGCGAATACTCACAGCAGCAATACCCGCCGCCACCGCAGGAGCAGCAGCACGCGCCTGATCAGCAATCGTCCGGCGGGTACCCACCGCAGTACCCGCCACCTGGGTATTACGGCGGGTCGGCGCCCGATCGGGGGTAGCGCCCAACCCGACGGCTCCTCGGACGGCGCGCCTGATCGGCAATGCCGGTCGGCTTTGCGAGCCTGGGATGATGGCGAATGCCGAGGAGTACCCGGCGGGCTGGCTGACCCAGTTCCGGCGTGGTGCCGTCGGCGGTGTGCTCCTCTTCGTCCTGGCTGTGGTACTCACGGCCATCCCCACCTTCCTGGCCTGGCTGGCGCCGGGCGCGGACTCGACGTCGGCCGGACGGGCGCTCAAAGCTGCCATGGTCGTAGCGATCTCCGGCAACCAGGGCGGTGTCGTGCTCAACGGCACACCGGTGAGCTTGCCGCCGCTGCTGGTCAGCTTGCTGCTCGGCTGGCTGGTGGTCGGTCAAGCCCGTGGCCCGGACTCCGCCACCGGGTTCGCCGGCCTGGTCACCGGGTACACCGTGGCGACCGCCATGGCCGCGCATTGGTCGCAATTGGGTGCCACCCGGGTTCCGGTGGCCGCGTCGGCCCTGGCCGCCTGTTGTTTCGTCCTGTTGGTCGGTGGCGCCGCGAGGTTCGGCCCGGTGTACTGGAACCGGCTGCCCGAGCGCTGGTGTCAGGTCGGCAAGGCTGCGGCCGGGATCTGCGCGGTATACGTGATGGCAGCCGCGCTGTTGGCTGCCGGCGTGCTCGCCACCCACCTGCATGAAGCGGCACGGTTACAGGGTGTCCTCGCGGGAGGAGCGGCCGGTCTACCGGTCGCTCTCCTCGGCATCGCGGCGACGCCGAACGCGGTGCTAAGCGGAGTCGGCTACCTCACCGGGCCCGGATTCGAGGTCGGCAGCCATACCTCGGTGTCGATGTTCGCCGTCGTGCACGGTCAGCTACCGGTGTTCCCGCTGCTGGCGGGCGTGCCCTCAGGTCGTCCGGCCACGGCCCTGGGAGCAGGGGTCGGGGTGCTCACCGCACTCGTGGCGGGCTGGCTCGCGGTCCGGCTGGTATCCGGGAGCTCCCGGCCATCGGGCCGGCCGGTAGCAGACATCGGAATCGATGTGCTGCTGGCCGCCCTGGGCGCAGGGGTGCTGCTGGCCGTGCTCAGCACCCTCGCGGCGGGGGGCGTGGGTAGCGGATCGCTCAGCCATATCGGTGCAACGGGATGGCGGGTCGGAGTGGCTACCGTGGCGTTGGCCTCGGCCGCCTCCGCGATCTGGGTCGGCATCGACCGGTTGCGACACCGGGGGGCGGGAGTTGAAGCCCCGGTCCAAGCGCCGGCGGCTCCCCGGTTGCGACAGGTGGCAGGGTCGGCTCCGAGTGAGAGCAGCGGGCGAGCCGACAGCTCCGGACCGGACCGGGAGGAACGGCGGCTGCGCAGCACCGGGTAGATTTCTCCCCGTGCCCGTCCGGCTGGTGGTTCTCGCGTCCGGTTCGGGCACCACTCTGCAGGCCGTGTTGGATGCCGCGGCTGAGGCGGACTTTCCGGCGACAGTGGTCGCGGCCGGCACCGATCGCCCCGGTTGCGCGGCCATGAAACGCGGGGCCGATGCTGGGGTGCCGACCTTCTCGCTGGCGCTCGCGGACTTCGGTTCCCGGGCTGCTTGGGATGATGCCCTTTTCGCGTCGATCACCGAATTCGAGCCGGACCTGGTGGTGCTGGCTGGGTTCATGCGGGTCATCGCCGGCGAAACGGTGCAACGGTTCCCGATGGTCAACACACACCCGTCCCTGCTGCCGTCGTTTCCCGGCGCCCATGCGATATCGGACGCGCTTGCGCACGGGGTGAAGGTCACTGGTGTCACGGTCCATCGGGTCGACGCCGGGCTGGACTCCGGTCCGATCCTGGCCCAGGTCGCGGTGCCGGTACTGGATTCGGACACCGAAGACAGCCTTCGTGCACGCATCCAGGATGCGGAAAAGCCATTGTTCATCAGCACAATCCGACAGTTATGCATATCGATTGAGGAGTCCCGCGAGTGAGTCGTATCCCCGTCCGACGTGCCTTGGTAAGCGTGTACGACAAGACCGGACTGGAGGATCTGGCTCGTGGGCTGCACGCTGCGGGCATCGAGATCGTCTCAACAGGCTCGACTGCGGCCACGATCTCCGGGCTCGGCGTGCCGGTGACGCCGGTCGACTCGGTGACGGGCTTCCCGGAGATCCTGGGGGGACGGGTGAAGACCCTGCACCCCCATGTGCACGCCGGTCTGCTCGCCGACCAAGGCAATCCTGAGCACTTGGCCACCGTCGAGGGGTTGGGTATCGACACCTTCCAGCTCGTGGTGGTCAACCTGTACCCGTTTCGCGAGACCGTCGCCTCGGGTGCGGCGCCGGCTGAGATCGTGGAAAAGATCGACATCGGTGGGCCCGCGATGGTGCGCGCATCGGCGAAGAACCATGGCTCGGTCGCCGTCGTCGTGAGCCCATCGTCCTACCCGGAGGTGCTGGCCGCGGTGGCGTCGGGCGGATTCGAGCTCGCCGAGCGGCAACGGTTGGCCGGCAAAGCCTATGCACACACCGCCGCCTACGACGCATCGGTGGCCAACTGGTTCGGGGCGCAGACCATCGCCGCCGGCAAGGCCGATCAGACCGGGTTCGAGGACGAGACCCATTGGCCACCGTACGTCGGCCAGGCTCTCGAGCGGGCCGAGGTGTTGCGCTATGGGGAGAACCCGCACCAGGCCGCGGCACTGTACGTCCAGCAGGGTGTGGAGGCCGGCATCGCCCAGGCTGAGCAATTGCACGGCAAGGCGATGAGCTTCAACAACTACGTCGACGGCGACGCTGCCTATCGGGCGGCCTACGACTTTTCCGAGCCGTGCGTGGCCATCATCAAGCACGCCAATCCTTGTGGTATCGCGATCGGGGCAGACATCGCCGAGGCTCATCTCAAGGCGCATGCCTGTGATCCGGTGTCGGCATATGGCGGTGTGATCGCCACCAACCGCGCTGTTACCGAGACCATGGCGGAGCAGGTCAAGGACATCTTCACCGAGGTGATCATCGCTCCGGCCTTTGACGAGGCAGCGCTCGCCGTGTTGAGCAAGAAGGCAAATTTGCGGTTGCTGGTTGCGGCCGGCGCGCGTCCGTCCGGGCCTGAGGTGCGCCCGATCTCCGGTGGTGTCCTGATCCAGGATGCCGACGCGATCGATGCGTCCGGTGATGATCCGTCGAACTGGACTCTCGCTGCCGGAGCCGCCTTGGACGAGGCCGGACTGGCCGACCTGGAATTCGCCTGGCGGGCGGTGCGAGCGGTGAAGTCCAATGCGATCCTGCTCGCGCACGGTGGCGCCTCGGTCGGGGTCGGGATGGGTCAGGTTAACCGGGTGGATTCGGCGAAGCTGGCGGTGGCGCGCGCCGGTGAACGGGCCGCCGGGTCCGTCGGCGCCTCGGATGCCTACTTCCCGTTTCCCGACGGCCTCCAGGTGCTGATCGACGCGGGCGTCTCGGCCATCGTCCAGCCCGGTGGGTCGATCCGGGACAACCTGGTGATCGATGCCGCGAATGCTGCCGGCGTGACGATGTACTTCACCGGCACCCGGCACTTCGCCCACTGAGTCGATGAACCGAGTCGGGGCGACGGGCGCACCGGACTGGTTCGACGCGCTGATCCGTGCGGCGCAACCTCTCGATCCGGATGCCCCGGCGGACGTCCGACCGATGCCCGAGGTTCACGACGAGGACTTCGCGGGAGTGGATCTGCAGGGCGTCCGGCTGAACCGGGTGTCCTTCGTCCGCTGTTCCTTCGAAGAGGCAGTGCTCGCCGAGTCGGTGACCGAGGGTTGCTCTTTCACCGATTGTTCCTTCGACCGGGCCGAACTCCTCGACTCGTCGCAGCTGCGGACGGCGTTCGTGGCATGCTCCTTCAACCGCACCGGTTTCGCGCGAGCTACCGTGACGGACTGCAAGTTCTCGGGGTCGGTCTTCACCGACACGACGTTGCGCACCATGACCATCAGCGGCGGTGACTGGAGCGCCGTGTCGTTGGCCGGCATCGACCTGCGCGGCCTCGACTTCTCCGATGTGAAGCTCGTCGGGGCCAACCTGGTCGGCGCGAAGCTGGATCGATCGGTGTTCACCCGGGCCAACCTGACCGGCGCGCGCTGGCGGGATGCCTCGCTTCGGGACGCCGACCTGCGGGGAGCGCTGATCGAGGGCCTGGATCCGCGGGTGGTTGACCTCACCGGAGCCCGGGTCGAGGTAGCGCAGGCCATCGGCCTCGCGCAATATTTCGGCATCCGGATCGGCTGAGAATCGCCTCAGGACCGGCCGAACAGCCTGGCCCAGAATCCCGGCTTCCGACGGGTCGCTCGCTGCAGGGCTGCGGCCGTCTCCTCGGCGGTGATCCGCCCGGCGTAATCGCCGTGCGCCTCGGGCCCGCGATCGGAGGGCACCGGGCTGCATTCAAGACCATGGGTCGCCGGGAGCTGTGGCGCGAGAGCGGTCTCAGCCGGCGCGTCGCCCGGCTGCCACGGATCGGCGAACAGCAGAAAATCGGTCAGCGCCACTGAGGCGGAGCCGTCGGCCGATAGCCCGAACCAGGTGGGGTAGGTCCCGTCCCCCCAACCGGCCCGGAAGGCCGCGAGCGCCGGGCCACCCTCGCGCGGACTCGCTACGGCCGCCTCGAAGGGCGTGGAGTCGATTGCCTCGGACACCGGGTCCTCCAGCATGCCGTCGTCCGAACGCATCGCGACGCTGAGATCGCCGATCGCGGCCGGACTGGCGAAGCATCCGGTGCCGGCTTCCACGGCGTAACCGACGAACTCGCCGATTCCCATGGGCCCGGTCGCTTCCGGGTCGGTCCGCCCGAGTTCCCACTCGACGATCGGCGCCGGTGGTTCCGCCAGAGCATCGAACGAGATGAGCGCCGCCATGACCCGGGCGTGGTCGGCGTCGATGGTGGCGACGGCAACCGACACCGGATGTACTCCCGCCGGCACGGGTCGCAGAAATGGCTTCTCGTCGGAGTCGGCGAGGTAGGGATCACAGGCCACGAGCCGTCCGTCCGGCAACGGGATGGAGCCGAGCGTCACCGTGCTCACCGGGTGAGGTTCGGCCCCCCGCTCGCTGTGGTCAGTGATGCTGCCTGCGCCGAAGGCCTGATACACCCAGGTCGGACGTTGCTGATGCCATTGCGCGCCCGAGGTTATCGTCGCGGAAAGGCTGACCGAACACGTTGGCAATGCGAATGCATCGGACATGGGCTGACCCTAGCCGGGCACCGGGTTGTTCGAGGGGCGCGACGACGTTCGAGGCCACGGAACTGGCAAGATGGGCCCGTGACCGCGACGATTCTCGATGGCAAAGCCACCCTGGCGACGATCAAGGCCGAGTTGAAGCAGCGGGTGGCGGCGCTGGCCGAGCGAGGTATCGTCCCCGGGCTGGGCACCGTGCTCGTGGGCGACGACCCGGGCAGCCGGTGGTATGTCGCAGCCAAGCACCGGGACTGTGCCGAGATCGGCATCGCCAGCATCCAGCGTGAGCTCCCGTCCGGCAGCAGCCAGGCCGAGGTGGAGGCCGTGGTCGACGAGCTCAACGCCGACCCGTCCTGCACCGCGTTTCTCGTCCAGCAGCCTACCGGCCTGGACGAATTCGCGATCCTCAGCCGAGTCGACCCGACCAAGGATGTGGACGGCCTGCATCCGGTGAATCTCGGATCGCTGGTTCTCGGCGCACCCGCCCCGTTGCCGTGCACGCCGCTGGGCATCATCGAACTGTTGCGCCGTTACGACATCCCGATCGCCGGGGCCCATGCCGTGATAGTGGGTCGTGGCCTGACCGTGGGGCGCCCGCTGGGGTTGTTGCTGACCCGCCGTAGCGAAAATGCCACCGTGACCCTGTGCCACACCGGTACCCGCAATCTTGCGGGTTTGATCCGGCAGGCGGACATCGTGGTCGCCGCGGCCGGTGTGCCGAACCTGATCACTGCCGACATGGTCAAGCCCGGGGCCGCGGTGCTCGACGTGGGCGTGAGCCGGGTCGACGGCAAGATCGCCGGAGACGTTGCCGCGGAGGTCACGGCGGTGGCCGGTTTCGTCGCGCCCAATCCCGGTGGGGTGGGTCCGATGACCCGGGCCATGCTGCTGAACAACGTGGTGGTGGCGTCCGAGCGGGCCGCCGGCCTGCCGGTTGCCGCCCGGCCGGTCGCGAGCTGAGCGACGCCGCATGGTCAAGTGGATCCACAGCCAGGACCTGAAGGAGATTCCGTTTCTCCTGGTCCTGTTGGTGGAGACGGCGGCCGTGGGCTCGGTCCTGGCCGCGCCCCAGCACTGGCTCCGGGCGGTGGCGACGATGACCATCGGACTGGTCGCGGCAGGCTTGTTCCGGCTGCTGCTCAGTGACGTCCAATCCGGCCTGCTGCGGGTCCGTCGGCGTTCCTTCGATGTTGCTTGTTATTGGACGTTCGCTGGCCTGGCGCTGGCCTTCGCGTTGCGGTTGTCCGAGCGGTGATGTCGTGCGCTCGACGGCCTGTTCTGCCTGCGCGTGAGCGTGCTCTCGTTCTCGCCCTCAGCTGATCACGCGCTCGGCATCGGCGGTAACCTCGCAGGCATGACGACTCCCGTGAATGTCACAGTGACCGGTGCAGCCGGTCAGATCGGTTATGCCCTGCTGTTCCGGATCGCCTCCGGTCAACTGCTCGGCCCGGACGTGCCCGTGCGACTGCGGTTGCTCGAGATCACGCCGGCACTCAAGTCCGCCGAGGGCACCGCGATGGAACTGGACGACTGCGCCTTCCCGCTGCTGACGGGCATCGACATCACCGACGACGCCACGAAGGCCTTCGACGGCGTGAACATCGCACTGCTGGTGGGCGCTCGACCGCGGACCGCCGGTATGGAGCGCGGTGACCTGCTCTCGGCCAACGGCGGCATCTTCAAGCCCCAGGGTGAAGCCATCAACGCCGGTGCGGCCGACGATGTGCGGGTGCTGGTAGTCGGCAACCCGGCCAACACCAACGCGCTGATCGCGGCCTCGCACGCCCCGGACATCCCGGCCGAGCGGTTCACCGCGATGATGCGGCTGGACCACAACCGGGCACTGTCGCAGCTGGCAACCCGAACCGGCACGACGGTGAACGACATCTCGAAGGTCACGATCTGGGGTAACCACTCGGCCACCCAGTACCCGGACATTTTGCACGCTGAGATCAACGGCAAGAACGCCGCCGAGGTCGTCAACGACCAGGCGTGGGTCGAGTCCCAGTTCATCCCCACGGTCGCCAAGCGGGGCGCGGCGATCATCGAGGCCCGCGGCGCCTCATCGGCCGCGTCGGCCGCGAATGCCGCCATCGACCATGTCTACGACTGGGTGAACGGAACTCCGAAGGGGGACTGGACGTCGGTCGGCCTGGTTTCGGACGGCTCGTACGGCATCCCGGCGGGCCTCATTGCCGGCTTCCCCGCGCGCTCGGTCAACGGTGCCTGGGAGATCGTCCAAGGCCTGGAGATCGGCGACTTCGCCCGTGGCCGGATCGATGCGTCGGTGGCTGAACTGGTCGGCGAGCGGGACGCGGTCTCCGAACTCGGTCTGATCTAGCTTCTGCGCGGTTCCTCCCGCGATTGATACAGCCCCTGAGTCGCTATTGCGGCTCAGGGGCTTTTTGTCGTCCGTTCCTAGTGAAAATCACAAAAATCACACGATCCGCGGTGACGTCGGCCACGAATAGCATGGGTCAGTTCCTCCTTTGCGCACAGAAAGGCCTGCACGATGTCAGATGCCACCCGAAGGAACTTCCTGATCGCCACCGGAGCCGGAGCAGCTGCGGCCGGCGTCGCCGCGGCGATCCCCGTCTCGGCCTCGGCGAGCGCCAACTCGTCCGCCCAGAAACCGCTGACCAAGCCGGCCGATGCCGAGCCGCTCGTCGCCCACATCAGTGACCCCGATACCGGTGAGGTCTGCCTGCTGGTCGGTAACCGGGAAGTCGTCGTGCATGACCACGACCTGGTGGCCAGGCTGACTCGTGCCGCCTCGCCGCTGTTCAGGCAGGGGGTGTGAGTCATGTCCTCACATCGCGAAGCACCGGAGATCTCCAAGGACCCGGTGGCCGACAACACCGACGTGTACGCGTTCGTGAGCCCGGACCGCCGGGACACCGTCACGCTGATCGCCAACTTCATTCCGTTGCAGCAACCGGACGGTGGACCTAACTTCTTCGAGTTCGGCGACGACGTGTTGTACGAGATCCATGTGTCGAACGCAGGGGATGCACGCGCCGACATCACCTACCAGTTCCGATTCCACACCGAGATTCGCAACAAGAAGACCTTTCTCTACAACACCGGTCCGATCGCCTCGATCACCGCCAAGACGTGGAACCGGCCGCAGTTCTACTCGGTGACCCGGCTAAGCAGGGCAGGCGGCGGTAAGGCCAAAGTGCTGGCCCAGGACCTGACCGTGCCGCCGGTGAACGTCGGGATCCGCAGTACGCCGAACTACGCGGGGACTTTCACCCAGGCGGCCGTTCACGACATCGGTAGCGGTCGGCGGGTGTTCGCCGGCCAGCGCGCAGAGGGTTTCCACGTCGACCTGGGCAGTATCTTCGATCTCGGGGCGCTCCGCCCGTTCCAGATGGCACATCTGATCCCGTCGGCCACCGCAGTAGGCGTGAACGGAACCCAGGGCCTGAACGTGCACAGCATCGCGATCCAGGTCCCGATCAGCGATGTGGCCCGTGGCGGCAAGACCCCACACAACGTGTTGGACGCCGGATCGGTCATCGGTGTCTGGGCGGCCGCGAGCCGGCGCAAGTCCCGAATCTTTGATTCCCGCAGCGGCCAAACACATGGTTTCGGTCCGTATCAGCAGGTGTCCCGGTTGGGAAATCCTTTGTTCAACGAAGTGATCGTGCCGATGGCGGACAAGGACCGCTGGAACGCCCTGGAACCGCACTCGGACGGTTCGTTCGCCAAGTACGTCACGAAGCCAGAACTGGCAGGCCTGCTTCCGGTGCTGTACCCGGGCGTCTTTCCCAACCTGGCCGAGTACGGCAAGCCTCGCGCCGACCTGCAGGCGATCCTGCTGACCGGAATACCAACCCCGGTGTTGAAGGTGTTTCAGAACTACACCGGACCGGTGTTGGCAGACATGCTGCGGCTCAATCTCGCGGTGCCACCGGCGACCAAGCCGAGCGTGCTAGGCATCCTGGGAGGCGACTTCGCTGGATTCCCCAACGGCCGCCGCGTGATCGACGACGTCGTAGCCATCGAGCTGCGGGCCATAGCCGGCGCCACGATCCCGTTGGTCGACCCGTCCTACAAGCCGGACCCAGCCTCGGCCGGCCTGAACGACGGCACCTCCAACACCAATTCCCCTTATCTTCCAGCGCTTCCGTATCTCGGCACGCCAGCCGGTGGGTACCAGACCCTGCCTGGCACGCCGGCCACGTAAGGGGATCAGCGCTATGACGGAAAACAACAGCCATGCCGGCCAGGGCTCGGTGCTGCTCGACATCGGCGACGATATCGGCGCCTTGGTGCTCATGATGCCGACCGCGCTGGAGGGGTGCGAGATCGAGGTCCGGCCGGTCGGATCTCACGGACCCGACGAGCCGCACCCGGTGCACGTGGGTGTCGTGGGCCGACCCGTCGACAACCGGATGCAGTACTCGGCGGTCTTCGGCCAGCTGCAGGAAGGTAGCTACGAGGTTTATCTCCGCCCGGACGGTCCCGTGCGGCTCAGCGTGTCGGTAGC
>JAVEEN010000253.1 GCA_030840445.1 Pseudonocardiales bacterium | reverse complement strand
CGCTCCGCTCCTCGCTCGCTGACGCTCGCTGCGATGCTCACTCACCACTCGATGCCTCGCTGGCCTTTCTGGCCGGCATCCATCGGGTGCTTGATCTTGGTCATCTCGACGACCAGGTCGGCGGCCTCGATGAGGGCCGGCGCGGCATCGCGCCCGGTGATGATCACGTGTTGCTGGCCGGGTCGCTGGGCCAGGGTAGCGACCACATCGTCGACGTCGACCCAACCCCATTTCATCGGGTAGGTGAACTCATCCAGTACGTAGCAGCGGTACGTTTCGGAGGCCAGATCCCGCTTGATCTGTTCCCAGCCTTGCACCGCCGCGGCCGCATGATCCTCCTCAGGCCCGCGCTGAATCCACGACCAGCCGTCGCCCATCTTGTGCCAGCTGACCGCCCCGCCCTCGCCGGTTTCGTCGTGCAGTCGACCGAGCGCGCGGAACGCCGCCTCCTCGCCGACCTTCCACTTGGCGCTCTTGACGAACTGGAAGATCCCGATGGACCAACCCTGGTTCCACCCGCGCAGGGCCAGCCCGAAGGCGGCCGTGGACTTACCCTTCATGGCACCGGTATGCACGATCGTCAGGGCGCGGTTACGTCGTTGCCGCGTGGTCAGGCCGTCCGCCGGCACCGCTTCCGGGATTCCCTTGGGCATCAGGCCATGCCTTCGATACTCACGCTGCGTCCTTGAACAGCCGCACGGTGTCGGCCAGCGATCCCGCGGCCAGTTCGGACAGTTGCAAGCATGACCCGGCCAGAGTCTGGGCCAACGTGCCCGCCATGTTCAACCGGACCGGTCCCGATTCGCAGTCCACGACGACGCTGGCGATCTGCTGCCGGGCCAACAGGGCCGCCGCCCGCGTGGGGTCCTCGCCGGCCGTATGCCGCCCATCGGTGACCACTACCAGCAACGGTCGCCGTAACGGGTCGCGCATCCGTTCCACCCGCAACGTTTCCGAAGCCCGCAGCAGGCCAGCAGTCAATGGAGTCCGGCCACCGGTGGCCAATACCTCCAGCCGGGCCGCGGCCGTGTCGACCGACGACGTGGGCGGCAACACCAGCTCGGCGTCGTGGCCCCGGAACGAGATCAGTCCTACTTTGTCCCGCCGCTGGTAGGCATCGAGCAACAGTGACAGCACCGCGCCCTTCACCGCACTCATCCGGGACCGAGCGGCCATCGAACCGCTGGCATCGACGAGGAAGAGAATCAGATTGCCCTCCCGTCCCTCTCGAACTGACTGCCGCAGATCGTCCTTGCGGATCAGCAGCCCCCGACCCGTGCGACCCCGGCTTCGTTGATGAGGTGCCGCGGCAATCATCGTCGCCGTCAGGTGGACGTGCCGAACCGGCTCAACCGGCCGCTCGACCCGGGTCGTCCGGCCGTATTCGGTCTCAGCGCGCGAACGCCGGCCAGCGGCTCCGGCCCCGAGTCCGGGCACCTCCAGCCGCCGGGCCCGGAATGCAGCCGACGGTGCTGCTACCCGATCGCCTGAGGATCCCGTTGAGTGCTCAGGCGCTTGGTCAGCGGCTTGGTCAGCGGCTTGGTCAGCGGCCGCCTCACGAGTGCGGTCCGAAGTGGACGGATCGGTGGCATCCGGATCGGACAAGGCGTCGGTATCAGCTGAATGGCCCGAGCTATCCGGTCCTGGGCCATCCGGGTCTGGGCCATCCGAATCTGGGCCATCCGAATCTGGGCCATCCGGGTCTGGGCCATCCGGGTCTGGGGGCCGGGAGTCGGCCAGCGCTTGTTCCAGCTGCGCCTCATCCAGGCCGGGAGCGTCGAAGGGATTACGCCGACGCCGATGCGGCAAGCTCAACCGAGCCGCGACCCGGATATCGTCTTCGGTGATATCGGTCCGGCCGTGCCACGCGGCGTGCGCAGCGGCGGTGCGGGCCGTGACGATATCCGCGCGCAGACCGTCGACATTGAACGATGCGCATACAGCGGTGATCTGCTGCAGGGCCTCATCGGACAGGACAACCTCGGGCAGCAGCCGCCGGGCCCCGACGATGCGGGCGCTCAGGTCTCGCTCCTCGACGGCGAACCGCTCTGTGAACTCGATCGCATCAGCGTCGAAGGCAAGCCGACGACGGACTACGTCGGCCCGGACAGCTGGATTGCGGGGAGCGGCCACCTCGACGGTCAGGCCGAAACGGTCCAGCAGTTGTGGCCGGAGTTCGCCTTCCTCCGGGTTCATGGTGCCGACGAGCAGGAACCGGGATGCGTGCCGAATCGAAACCCCCTCGCGTTCGACGTAGGAGGTACCGAGCGCGGCGGCATCGAGTAGGAGATCGACGAGATGGTCATGCAACAGGTTGACCTCGTCGACGTAGAGCACGCCGCGGTGGGCGGTCGCCAGCAGGCCCGGCTCGAACGATTTCACCCCATCAGTGAGTGCGCGTTCGATGTCCAGAGATCCGACCAACCGGTCCTCGCTGGCCCCGACCGGTAACTCCACCAGCCGGGCCGGACGGATCTCCGCAGGCTGATCGACCGAGTGCGGTCCGTCCGGGCAGTTCGGGTCGGGATCGGTCGGGTCGCATTGAAAGCGGCAGCCTTCGACCACCGAGAGCCGGGGGAGCACCGCGGCAAGCGCCCGCACAGCAGTGGACTTCGCGGTGCCCTTCTCGCCCCGGACCAGCACGCCACCGATGGCCGGCGATACCGCGTTCAGCAGCAGGGACAACCGCAAATCGTCCATGCCGACCACGGCGGTGAAGGGAAACTGCGACACTCGGAAAGACTCCTGATGAGATGCGGAGCACCTGCCGTGGACAGACGCGGGGCGAGAAGGCGCACGGGCTCTGGCGGATCAGACCGATTCCGGTACGGGCTCGGCACTCACGCTACCCGTGCCATCCCGGCTCGTCGGTCTTCGGTCCGGGCGCCGGAGATGGCCGCAGCTGATGCGGCACATGCTGGTTCTCATGAGGAGCCTCTTTCAGGGATTCTGCGTCCCTTGTCGTCGGGCGTCGTCATGGCGAAGTGTCTGACTTGAATGCCGGTAAATGAACCGGATCCGTTCACAGTGGCGCGACCGTGCTGGAATTTCACCAGCTTCCTGTCACCCTGACGCGCCCTCACCCTAGTGACCGGCGTGCTTTGGGTCAATCGGAGTGCGGCAGACTGCACAGCGTGGCAGAGGGAAATCCGATCATGGTGGTCGGCATCGGGGTGGACGGGTGGCCGGGACTCTCGCCCGCAGCCCGCGATGCTTTGACCCAAGCCGACGTCATCATCGGAGATGCCCGTCAACTCGAGCTCATCCCACCTGAACTGGCCGCTCAGCTCCGGGTCTGGCCGTCGCCACTACTGCCGGCCTTACCGGCGTTGATGGCAGAACGCGAGAAGTCTGACATCGCGATCCTGGCCAGCGGCGACCCGATGTACTACGGCATCGGCGGGACGTTGGCCCGGCGCTACGGCCCCGATTCGGTGCGGGTGCTACCCCAGGTTTCATCGGTGAGTTTGGCCTGCGCGCGGCTGGCCTGGCCGCTGGAGGAGGTCGAGGTCTACAGCGTGCTCGGACGTCCGGTGGCCGCCTTGCAGGTTGCGCTGCAACCCGCGCGCCGGCTGCTGGTGCTGCTCGGCTCCGACGATGCCACCACGGAGATCTGTCGGTTGTTATGCGCCAGCGGGTTCGGTGCTAGCGAGATCATCGTGTTGAGCCAGCTCGGTGGCCCAGCCGAGTCGATACAGCGCACGTCTGCCGAGCTGTGGGGCACGGCTTCTCATGATCGGCTGGCCGTGCTGGCCATCGAACTCCGGCTCGCTGACGACCGCACACCGATCCCGCGGGTCGGTGGCCTGCCGGACGAGTTGTTCGACTCCGACGGGCAGCTCACCAAGTCCGAAATCCGGGCTTTGACCATCGCGTCCCTGGCACCGATCGACGGTCAACTGCTGTGGGATGTGGGAGCCGGTTCGGGCAGCGTCGGCATCGAGTGGATGCGCAGCCATCGGACTTGTCGCACCATCGCCGTCGAACCGCGGGCGGATCGGCTCGCCCGCATTCGCGACAATGCCGACGCGCTCGGTGTTCCGGGCCTGCAGGTCATTTCCGGCCGCGCACCGGAAGCGTTGTCCGGGCTGCCCACCCC
Organism: Pseudonocardiales bacterium; assembly: GCA_030840445.1. GTDB lineage: Bacteria > Actinomycetota > Actinomycetes > Mycobacteriales > Jatrophihabitantaceae > Jatrophihabitans_A. Next base: position 15,399 of record JAVEEN010000253.1, on the reverse strand, counting down.
GGACGCGATCTTCGTCGGCGGGGCAGTGTCGGTGCCCGGGGTCATCGAGGCTTGCCACGCCGCGCTCCGTCCCGGTGGGCGGCTCGTCGCCAATGGCGTCACGCTCGAGACCGAGACCGTGCTGGCCCGTTGGCATGCCGAGCACGGGGGAAACCTGATCAGAGTGGCCGTGCAGCGGGCGGCGCCCATCGGAGGTTTCACAGGTTGGCGCCCGGCGATGCCGGTGACTCAATGGACCTACCGCAAGCCATGGCTCACCGACCGGGCCGGCCAGTCGGCTGAGCGGAATGCGGGGCAGCGCGGATGACGATCCATTTCATCGGCGCCGGGCCGGGAGCGCCGGACCTGATCACCTTACGGGCGCAGGCGATCCTGGCCGCGTCGCCGGTCTGCCTGTACGCCGGCAGCCTGGTGCCGCCGCAAGTGCTCTCGCACTGCCCACCAGATGCGCGGCTGGTAGATACCGCGGGCCTCAGCCTCGACGAGATCCTGGCCGAACTGGTGGCGGCCGACCGGGCGGGCCAGGACGTGGCGCGGTTGTGCAGTGGCGATCCAGCCATCTTCAGCGCGATGGCTGAGCAGATGCGGCGGCTTGACGCAGCAGGGGTGGCCTACGACGTCACGCCCGGTGTACCGGCTTTCGCGGCGGCGGCGGCGGCGCTCAACCGGGAGCTGACCGTGCCCGGTGTGAGCCAGAGCGTGGTGTTGACCCGCACGGCCGAACGTGCCACCGCGATGCCAGCCGGCGAGGATCTCAGGACGCTAGGTGCTTCGGGCGCGACGCTGGTGCTGCACCTGACCGTGCAACGAACCGCGGCCGTGGTGGCCGAACTCGTCCCGCACTATGGATCCGACTGCCCGGTGGCGGTTGTCGCCTACGCCAGCCGCCCAGACGAGGTGATCCTGCGCGGCACCCTGGCCGATATCGACGACCAGGTTCAACAAGCCGGAATCAGCCGCACGGCGGTCATCGTGGTCGGCAAGGTGCTGGCCGCAGCGGGCTTTCCGGACAGTTACCTGTACTCGTCGAGCCGCGACCGAACGGCACACTGAACCGATATGAGGGTCCTGCTGCTCGGCGGTACCGGCGAGGCGCGGTCGCTGGCGGCCGAGCTGCATCAGCGCACGGACGTCGAGCTCGAATCCTCGTTGGCCGGCCGGGTCAGCAACCCTGCGTTACCTGTCGGGAAGGTGCGCATCGGTGGCTTCGGCGGAATTGACGGGCTCACACGTTTGCTCCAGGAACAGGCTTTCGACGTTGTGATCGACGCCACCCATCCGTTCGCGGCGACCATCACGGCCAATGCGGTTCGAGCGTGCCAGGCCCTGCGCCTGCCACTGCTGGTGTTGCGTCGCCCGGGTTGGACGGCAGCTGCCGGTGACGATTGGCATCGGGTCGCCGATATCGCCGAGGCGGCAACCGCGGTCTCGGCGCTGCCGGTCGAGCGGGTTCTGCTGACAACCGGCCGCCGCGACCTGGTCGCGTTCGCCGCGGACCGTCGACACCGGTTCGTGGTGCGCACGGTCGATCCGCCGTCCGGGCCCGTTCCTGAGCAGATGACCCTGTTGCTGAGCCGCGGTCCGTACACGGTCTCCGGCGAGCGGCAACTGATGTCGGAGCACCGGATTCAGGCCGTTGTGACCAAGGACAGCGGTGGGCACATGACGGTGGCCAAGCTCACGGCGGCCCGCGAACTGCGGTTGCCGGTCATCATGGTCGATCGACCGCCGGTACCGCCCGGCACCGAGACGGCGGGTTCGGTGCAGGCCGCGGCTGGGTGGCTGCAGGCCAGGACGGCTGCGGGCTAGGACGGCTGCGGGCTAGGACGGATAGCGGCGTGGGGTGAAAACCCGCGGCCGACCGTCCGGCCCGGGTACGGCCCGGGTCTGTGAGGACCCGATGATGAGCAGACACCGCATGTCGATCTCGTGAGGGTCCAGTTCGGCCAGCGTGACCACCGAAATCTGCTGCTCCGGTGAGCCGACCGCCCGGCCGATCACGACTGGCGTCTGCGGATCGCGATACTTCAGCAACAGATCCTTCGTGTCGCTGATCTGCTGGCGGCGGGTCTTCGAGGCCGGGTTGTAGAGCGCGATGACCAGGTCCGCCCCGGCGGCCGCCTCGAGGCGCTGGGCCACCACTGACCACGGTTTGAGCCGATCGGACAAGGACAGTATGCAGAAATCATGACCGAGCGGAGCGCCGACCTGGCTGGCCACGGCCTGGGCCGCGGTGAGGCCGGGCACGATCCGGACGTCCACGTCGGAGTATTCGGGCTGGGTAGCCACCTCGATGACCGCGCTGGCCATGGCGAAGACACCCGGATCGCCGGAGGACACCACCGCCACCCGCGCCCCGCGCCGGGCCAGATCCAGGGCGAATTCCGCGCGTTCCGATTCCACCTTGTTGTCGCTGGAATGCCGCTGCTGCCGGCTGTTGGCCGGCACCCGGTCGACGTACGGTCCATAGCCGACGATGTGTTCGGCGGCCGACAGCACCTTGGAGGCCTGTGGCGTAAGCCAGTCCCGGCCCGCGGGACCCAGGCCGACCACATCGACGCGTCCGGCACCTGCGGTAGGCGCACCGACAGGCTCGAACGGTGTGGTCGCCGTTTCCGAGGCGGTCGAATGGATCGTCGGCCCGGCAGCGGCAACAGGGCCGGGCACGATGACGATGCCCATGTAGGGCACGCCCGCCGGATCGACGTCGGCCGCCGGGGCCGTCCGTTCCCCCGGAGTTGACGCGCGTTCGACGTAGATGGCATCGCCGAGCCGCCCGGCTTGTCGCAACGCCGTTTGGATACCTGCGAAACCGCGGCTCACCTTCATGATGGCGGCAGCGTCGGTCGAGGCAAGTCGTTCGGCGAGGACGTCGGGCGGCAGGGTGCCCGGCAGTACGGTCAGCACTTCATCGCCTTCGACCAGTGGCGTGCCGGCGGCGGCGCTGGCCGCGCTGACCGACGTGACGCCCGGAACGATGTACGTCTCGAAACGTCCGGCCAGCCGCTTGTGCATGTGCATGTAGGAGGAGAAGAACAGCGGATCACCCTCGGCCAGCAGCACGACATCCCGGCCCGCGTCCAGGTGGACGGCTAATCGGCGAGCGGCCTCGCTGTAGAAGTCGGCCATCGCGCCGGCGTAACCACCTGGGTGATCGGTCGATTCGGTCGTGACCGGATAGACCAACTGCTCCTCGATCTGGCCGCCCGGCAGATACGGTTCGGCGATACTGCGAGCGATCGATCGGCCGTGGCGGGCCGAGTGGTAGGCGATGACATCGGCCTGAGCGATCAAACGGACCGCCTTGATCGTGACCAGTTCCGGATCTCCCGGACCCAGCCCGACACCGTAGAGCCGGCCGGCCTGCTCACTCATCTGTGCTGGCCAGGGCATTCACAGCGGCCACCGTAATGGCGCTGCCACCGCGGCGGCCGCGGACGACCAGATACTCCAGCCCCAGGCTGTTGCGCTCCAACGCCAGCTTCGACTCAGCGGCCCCGATGAAACCGACCGGAATGCCGATCACGGCGGCCGGTTTACCCGCCCCCGACTCGAGAAGCTCGAACAGGTGGAACAAAGCGGTAGGAGCGTTACCGATGGCCACGACAGCGCCGGCGAGTCGATCACCCCACAGGTCCATGGCCGCGGCCGAACGCGTCGTACCGCTGCGCCGAGCCAACTCCGAAACCGCGGGATCGTCGAGGGTGCAGATGATGTCGTTGGAGGCGGGCAACCGGGATCGGGTGATGCCGCTGGCCACCATCTTGGCGTCGCAGAGGATCGGGGCGCCGGCGTGCAGGGCGGTCCGTGCCGAGTCCACCACTCCTGCGGAGTATCCGACGTCGGCGGATAGATCGACCATGCCGCAGGCGTGAATCATCCGGACCACGATGGGCGCGACGTCGGGGGGCAGACCGGTCAGGTCTGCCTCTCGGCGAATGGTGGCGAAGGACTGGCGGTAGATCTCCGCCCCGTCGCGGACATAATCGATCACGTAGTTCCGTTTTCCGTTCTTCGGTAACCGTTGCCGGTCGCGATCAGGTCGATCTGGACATCGTGGGGACGCCCGCAGCGGCGCTCGCAGCCGCTCCACCGCACGGTGTGTGGCGGCGCGCCGTGATTGAACACCTCGGACAACGCGTCCGCGCGCACATCGGCCAGCGCCTTGGCGCAACCCGGACGGCCGGTGCAAGCGCTGACCCGGTACCAGGGCGACTGCTCGTCGATGCCCAGCCCCAGCGCCGACGCCTGCTTCGCGACCGAGGTCACCTCGATCAGATCGGGCAGCACCACGCTGCGCCAGGGAGTTATCCGCAGACCGCGGACACCGGCGTGCCGGGCTAGGAAACTGGCCTGCTCGACGGTGAGCCGCCCGAGTGGCGCGAGTACGACCAGGGCCGCGCGGCCGTCGGCCTGCCCGATGACGCCGACCGGCTCGGGCGGGGGAGCCGGCAGGCTGTGCTCGCCGGCCGAACCGCTGGCCGGGGCGCCCCTGAACTGACGGGCTACCCGTTGCAGGAGGCCTTGCCCGGCGTCGGGCAGTTCGCTGATTCGCCATTCACCCGAGGCGCCACCCGAGGCAGCACCGCCGCCCGAGGTGCCGCCCGCTGCCTCGGCCGATGCAGCGCCCGAACGGAGCGACTCGCGTTCACTGAGGAAGGCCTCGGCCGCAGCCAACAGCACGGGCACGACCTGGGAGCGGTCGACGGTGAACCCGCCGGGATGGATCTCGAAGCGATCTACGGCCCGAGCCACTGCCGTGAGGTCGGGGGACAGCCGCCCGAGGTCGCCACGGCCGTCATCTAGGCCGAACAGGAAACGTCCCGGCAGATCGGCTAGAACCGGACGCGCGCACAACTGCCGGTCGAGTTCGGGCGCCAGCGGGCTGACGTCAACCACTCCGGCGTCATCGATCCCGGACAGCGGCGAGGCCACCAGGTTGCGGACCCGCTCGTGGGAGGCCGAGGGCAGCAGTCCTACGGCCGCGATCCGGAGACCCAACTCGAGCTCGGCACCGGTCGCCAAACCCCGGACCTGGACGTTGGCCCGCGAGGTGAGTTCGAGATCACCCCGGCCGAGATCGGCGGCAGCCGCTGCCAGCGCGAGCATGGCCGCCCCCGAGACCACGCCGCCCGGCAGCCGGACCCGGGCCAGGCCACCGTCGGCTGCCACGTGCACGCTGAGCGCGCCCGGACACGCATCCGCGCGAGAGCGGGCAACCGCTTCGGACGCGACCGGAATGGGCATGTGGTGGATCGTACGGCGCACCGGGAATCGGAGTGTGCGACCCTAGGAGGCAACGATGCGGCGTCAGGTGCAGGAAACCGGTGCAAGTCCGGTGCGGTCCCGCCACTGTGACCGGAGGGTCAAAACCTCCCAGCCAGGAACTGTCTGACGCGGCAACCCACTCATCGGGGCGAGGACCCCGCGAGAGCATGGAGCCTGCGTGATTCTGCTGTTGTCGACGTCCGATACCGACCTGCTGTCCGCGCGCGAAAGCGGCGCCGACTTCCGATTGGCAAACCCGGCTCGAACAAGGCTGGACGCCCTGCCTGCGCTGCTGGACGGCGCCGACATCGTGGTGGTACGCATCCTCGGCGGCCGCCGGGCTTGGGAGGACGGGCTGGACCAGGTACTGGCCAGCGGGCGTCCGGTAGTCGTGCTCGGTGGCGAACAGGCTGCGGATGCCGAGCTGATGGAGCTTTCCACGGTGCCCGGCGGGGTGGTCGCTGAGGCACACGTCTACCTCGCTCAGGGCGGTTCGGACAATCTGCGCCACCTTTACAGCTTCCTGTCCGACGCCCTCCTGCTCACCGGATACGGGTTCGAACCGCCAGCCCAGATGCCGACCTGGGGGCACCTGGAGCGGCCCGGCAGCTCCACGCCGTCCGCACCGTCCGCAGCTGGTAACGGCGCCGCTGCCGGTGCCCGTCCCACGGTCGCGGTGCTCTTCTACCGTGCCCACCAGCTCGCCGGCAACACCCGGTTCGTACACGCCCTGTCCGACGCCATCGAAGCGGCGGGTGGCCGGGCGCTGCCGATCTACTGTTCCTCGCTGCGGGTGGCCGAACCGGAACTGATGCGCACCCTGGCCCTGGCCGACGCGCTGGTCGTCACGGTGCTGGCCGCCGGTGGCAGCAGGCCGGCCGAGGTGGGCGCCGGGGGCACCGATGAGGACTGGGACGTCGGCGCGTTGGCCGAGCTGGATGTGCCGATACTGCAGGGCCTGTGCCTCACCTCGTCCCGCGAGGCGTGGAATGAGAGCGACGAAGGGCTTTCGCCGCTGGATGCCGCGACCCAGATCGCCATTCCGGAATTCGACGGGCGCTTGATAACAGTGCCGTTCTCCTTCAAGGAGATCGATCAGGACGGGCTGACATCCTACGTGGCCGATCCAGAGCGGGCGGCCCGGGTAGCCGGCATAGCGGTCAAGCATGCTCGGTTGCGTTCGGTGCCGGTCGCGGAGCGACGGATTGTGCTGATGCTCTCGGCCTATCCGACCAAACACGCCCGGATCGGCAATGCGGTCGGCCTGGACACCCCCGCCTCCACGGTCGCGCTCTTGCACGCGATGCGTGCCGCCGGTTACGACATCGGCCCGCAGGAGGGCCCGGATGCACTGCCCGGCGTGGCCGCCAGCGACGGTGACGCGCTGATCCACGCCCTCATCGCAGCCGGCGGTCAGGACGAGAACTGGCTTACCGAGGAGCAGTTCGCCGGCAATCCGGTACGGCTGTCGGCTGCGAGCTACCAGGCGTTCTTCGGCACGCTGCCTGCCGACCTGCGCGAGCAGATCATCGAACATTGGGGCCCCGCTCCGGGTGAACTCTTCGTCGACCGAAGCCGGCTGCCGGACGGTGAGATCGTGCTGGCCGGATTGCGCGCCGGCAATGTGGTGATCATGGTTCAGCCGCCTCGGGGCTTCGGGGCGAACCCGATCGCGATCTACCACGATCCGGACCTGCCGCCGAGTCATCACTACCTGGCCGCGTACCACTGGCTCGCCGACACCGAACACGGGTTCGGTGCCGACGCCATGGTCCACGTCGGCAAGCACGGCAACCTGGAATGGCTGCCGGGTAAGAATGCCGGTCTGTCCGCCTCCTGCGGCCCGGACGCGGCGATCGGGAATCTGCCGCTGGTGTATCCCTTCCTGGTCAACGATCCGGGCGAGGGCACCCAGGCCAAGCGTCGGGTGCATGCCACTCTGATCGATCACCTGGTGCCACCGATGGCTCGCGCCGAAAGCTACGGTGACATCGCCCGGCTGGAGCAACTGCTCGACGAACACGCCCAGATTGCTGCGATGGATCCGGCCAAACTGCCAGCCATCCGGGCTCAGATCTGGACGCTGCTGCAGGCGGCGAAGCTCGATTCCGATCTCGGGTTGACCGACCGCCCGCACGATGCGGAGTTCGATGATCTGGTACTGCATGTCGACGGCTGGTTGTGCGAGATCAAGGACGCGCAGATCCGCGATGGCTTGCACGTTCTCGGCTCGGCTCCAACCGGCGAGGCCCGGGTCAACCTGGTCCTGGCCATGCTGCGGGCGCGGCAGATGTGGGCCGGGGAGGCGCAGGCGTTGCCCGGTCTGCGGGAAGCGCTCGGTCATGTCGAAGGCGGCGAGAGCATGTCGGTCACCGACGAGTTCGAGCAGCAGGCCCGCGCCCTGGTCCAGGCCATGGACGATCGCGGCTGGGCCTCCTCCGGCGCAGAGGTGGTCAAGCAGGTCCTGGATCGACCGAACGACTTGGCCGGGCGGATCCTCGACTTCGCTGCCTCGGAGATCGTGCCGCGGCTCGCGGCCACGACGGACGAGATTACCCATACGCTGCACGCGCTCAACGGTGGCTACATCCCGGCCGGCCCGAGTGGTTCCCCGTTGCGGGGATTGATCAATGTGCTGCCGACCGGCCGGAATTTCTATTCGGTCGACCCCCGTGCCGTGCCGTCCCAGTTGGCCTGGGAGACCGGTCAAGCCCTGGCGGATTCGCTGGTTGTCCGGTATCTGGCGGACACCGGCGAGTATCCGAGGTCGGTTGGGCTGTCGGTCTGGGGCACCTCGGCCATGCGCACGTCCGGTGACGACATCGCCGAGGTGCTGGCATTGCTCGGTGTCCGTCCGGTGTGGGACGAGGCTTCACGCCGGGTCAGCTCACTCGAACCGATCGAGCTGGGCGAACTCGGCCGGCCGCGGATCGATGTCACAGTGCGGATCAGTGGATTCTTCCGCGACGCATTCCCACATGTGGTGTCGATGCTCGATGACGCGGTGACGCTGGTCGCAGGCCTGGAGGAAACCGCGGAGCAGAATTACGTCCGTGCCCACGTCGCGCTCGATCACGCCGTGCACGGTGACTTGCGGCGGGCCACCACTCGGATCTTCGGGTCCAAGCCCGGCTCGTACGGGGCGGGCCTGCTGCCGCTGATGGACGCTCGTAACTGGCGCGACGATGCCGACCTCGCCGAGGTGTATGCGACCTGGGGCGGGTTCGCCTACGGCCGCGGGCTGAACGGCCGCCAGGCCCGGCCGGATATGGAAACCGCATACCAGCGAATCAATGTGGCCGCGAAGAACACCGACACCCTCGAGCACGACATCATCGACTCCGACGACTACTTCCAGTACCACGGCGGCATGATCGCCACCGTGCGGGCGCTGACCGGCCAGGCGCCGCGGGCCTACATCGGTGACTCGACGCGTCCGGAGACGGTCAGAACGCGGTCCCTGAGCGAGGAGACGGCGCGCATCTTCCGCGCTCGGGTCGTCAACCCAAGGTGGATCAGCGCCATGCAACGGCACGGCTACAAGGGAGCGTTCGAGCTTGCCGCGACGGTGGATTACCTCTTCGGTTACGACGCCACAGCCGGCGTCGTCGAGGACTGGATGTATGAGAAGGTCACCGAGCAGTACGTGCTGGACCCGGAAAACCGCAAGTTCATGGAGCAGTCCAACCCATGGGCGCTGCACGGTATCGCGGAGCGACTGCTCGAAGCGGCCGACCGCAACATGTGGGAATCACCGAATCCGGAAACCCTGCAGGCGTTGAAGCAGGTGTACCTCGACACCGAGGGCGATCTGGAGTCCCGATAGTGCGAAAGCTACTTCTGATCGGCATCGGAGCCGGGGACCCGGACTTCGTCACGCAGCAGGCCATCACCGCGCTCAACCGCGTCGACGTGTTCTTCTTGATCGACAAGGGCGATGTCAAGGGCGAGTTGATCGCCGTCCGACGCGATATCTGCCAGCGTTTCATCGCCGGCGACGGCTATCGCTTCGTCACGATCGACGAACCGCCGCGCGACCGGGAGGCCGCCGGCTACGAGGGGGCCGTGCAGGACTGGCTCGATCGTCGAGCCGCCCTGTTCGAGGCTGCCATCGCCACCGAACTCGGTCCCGAGGACACCGGAGCCTTTCTGGTCTGGGGCGATCCCACCTTGTACGACGGGACGATCCGGATCATTGACGCGCTCGTCGCCCGTGGCGAGGTGCCGTTCGAGCACGAGGTCATTCCCGGTATCAGCGCGATTCAGGTTCTGGTGGCCCGGCATCGGCTGCCGTTGAACCGGATCGGGGAGCCCATCCACATCACGACCGGGCGCCGGCTGGCCGAGGGACTGCCCGATGGCTTCGACAACATCGTGGTGATGCTCGATGCCGGTTTCGCCGCCGGTCAGTTGCCGGATGCCGAACGGATCGACGTGTACTGGGGTGCGTACCTGGGCACCACGAGTGAGGTGCTGATCTCGGGCCGGCTCAGCGAGGTCGCCGATGAGATCGGCCGTCGCAAGCGGCAGTTACGCGCCGACAAGGGCTGGATCATGGACACCTACCTGCTCCGGCGCACCTGAACCTCGCGCTCGCGGATCTAGCGCTTGTCAGGACAGTCCGATGGTCACAGTCGGCAAGCCGTCCGGGACCCCTCCGTCGATGAGCCGGAGCAGCGCATCGGTGTCAAGGTTGTCGGCCACCGCATCTCCGAGGGCGTCCAGCCGCGCCTGGCGCAGGCCGGCGAAACTGGTGTCCGGCGAGACCACGAATCGCCGCCCGGCGGTCGCCGCCACATCGGTCAGAAAGGCCCGCCGAAAGCTGTCGTTCTCGAAGATGCCGTGCCAGGTGGTACCTCGGACGCTGCCGGCCGCGCAGCCGTCCAGGAACCCGGTCCCGCCCTCGACGCTCACCACTCCGTGGTGGATCTCGTAGCCGATGACCGGTTCGCCGAGGGCGGTTCCGGTCGGCCGCCCGAGACTCTTGCGGCGGGCGAAGTGCACCGATGCCGGTAACAGGTCCAAGCCGGGCACCGTACCGGCGCCGCTCTCGACGTCATCGGTGATCGTGCGGGCGAGCATCTGGTATCCGCCGCAGATGCCGAGCACCGGTGATCCGGCCGCGGCGCGGGCTACTATCGCCGCGGCCAGGCCGGTCTTGCGCAGCCAGGCGAGATCGGCGACGGTGGCGCGGGTTCCCGGCAGCACTATGAGATCGGCTTCGCCCAGCTCGTCAGGACGGCTGACCAACCGGACCTGAACGCCGGGCTCGGCCGCGAGGGCGTCGATGTCGGTGACGTTGGACAGCCGGGGGAGTCCGATCGCCGCGATCCGGAGCAGCTCCGGCCCCAGCGGAGGCACTGTGCTGTGCGGGCGGCTCTGCAGATCGAGGGAATCCTCCACGTCCAGCCACATCCCGTCAAGCCACGGGATGGTGCCGAGTACCCGGCGTCCGGTCATCGTGTAGAGCAGGTCGAGGCCGGAGGCGAGCAAGCGGGAGTCGCCGCGGAACTTGTTGATCACGAAGCCGGCGATCAGCGCCTGATCCTGCGGAGACAGGACGGCCAGGGTACCGAACATGGAGGCGAACACGCCGCCGCGGTCGATGTCACCGACGACGAGAACCGGCAGCTCGAAGGCCCGGGCCAACCCAAGGTTGGCAAGGTCACGGCTGCGTAGGTTGATCTCGGCCGGACTGCCTGCGCCTTCGCAGATCACGACGTCGAAACGCGAGCGGAGTTCGGCGAACGCTTCGTGCACCGTTTTCTCGAGGCGGGGCTTGAGGTCCTGGTAGGAGATCGCATCGGCGTCCCCGACCGGTCGACCCATCAGGACCACCTGCGAGGAGCGTTCGCTGCCCGGCTTGAGCAGCACCGGGTTCATCGCGGCTTCCGGTTCGATGCCGCAGGCCGCGGCCTGCATGGCCTGGGCGCGGCCGATCTCGCTGCCGTCGGCGGTGACCATCGAATTGAGCGACATGTTCTGCGCCTTGAACGGAGCTACCCGCACGCCCTGGCGAGCCAGCCAGCGACAGATCCCGGCGGTCAGCACGCTCTTGCCGGCATCCGAGGTGGTGCCGGCCACCAGCAACGATCCGCGGGTCATCGTTTTTCCTTGCTGCCTCGGGGCAAACGGTCTCGGGTGAGCATAGCCAGGCCGCTGGCCGCGACGACCGCGGCAGCGCATACCGCTCGGTTCAGTCGGTTGGCCCGGCCCAGGTCCGCCTGCGAGACGGCGCGGCCATGGCCGAGCAGCGGACGGAATTCCGTGCGGGCGCCGTAGGTGTTACGACCACCGAGCGTGACGCCGAGCGCGCCGGCGAAGGCGGCCTCACATCGGCCGGCGTTCGGACTCGGGTGTCGGGCGCCATCGCGGAGAGCGATGCTCAGCACCTCGCGGGCCGGGGTCCCGATCAGCGGGGCGCACAGGGCCGTCAACGCCATGGTGAGCCGGGCCGGTACCAGATTCAGCGCGTCGTCCAGCCGGGCGGACGCCCAACCGAAACGCTCGTAACGGCTCGAATGGTGCCCGACCATGGCGTCCAAGGTGTTGATGGCCCGGTAGCCGAGCAGGCCCGGCACACCGGCGACGGCTCCCCAGAAAAGTGGCGCGACCACGGCGTCGGAGGTGTTCTCGGCCACCGACTCCACCGCGGCGCGGGCGATCTCGCCAGCGTCGAGGTCAGACGGGTTCCGGCCGACGAGATGGGTCAGTTGCTGCCGGGCCGCGGCAAGGTCACCGTCATCGAGTTGACGCTCGACCGCGGCGGCTTCCCGGCGGAGGCTGGTGCCTCCCAGTGCGACCCAGGTCGACAGGGCGACCAGGCCGGTGTCGGCGATCCGATGCCGCCGGCCTATGCGCTGCAATGCCGCGCCCACGCCGGCCACCGGGATCACGCACAGAGAGAGGTAGCCGAGACCCCGGGTGCGGTTGTCGGCCCAGATCCGGTTCTCCAGCCGTCCGGCCGCAGTGCCGAAGAGCGCGACGGGATGACCTTGGCGTGGATCGCCGAGGGCTGCGTCCAGTGCTACGCCGATCAGCAGACCCAGGGCGCGTGCCGTCCGGCGCTTCACGAGTTCTCCGGTCGGCGAGACTCCGTGTCGGCGTGTCGCACGCCTATATCCGGGATGTCAAGCGCCAGAACTGTACTATCCGCATCTTTTTGTTTAACCTCTGTTAAGTGAGTGGCGGTGGGGGACCGCGGCGAGCGAAACGACACCTCGTGATTCGACACCGTTCCTGATGAGAGTTGTACCCGATGCACCGTTTGCTGACTGCCCTGCGTCCCTCCTGTTGTGCCGCCGCCCTCAGCGCGACCCTGGTCGCCGCGGTGACTGTCGGCGTCATGGCTGAGTCCACGCCCGCGGGCGCAGCCTCCGCCCACGATCCTCGTGGCGCACTCGATTCCCTCGTCCTCAAGGGCAGCACGGCATCGTTCGCGGGGTGGGTTGCCGACCCGGATATGAGTGGCACGGTCCGGGTGGTGGTCTCGCTCGACTCGACACCGGTGTCCTCGACCCTGGCCAATCAGCTACGGGCGGACGTGGCCAAGGTGTACCCGAAGTACGGGCCTCGGCGCGGTTTCTCGGGGTCCTTGGCCTTGGCGGCGGGCAAGCACACGGTCTGTCTTACGGCCGGAGATCTGGGGGTGGGTTCCGACACCCGCCTTGGTTGCAAGACGTTCACCGTGCCGAAGATTGCCGGCGAGTCCACAGCCTCGGCGAAATCGACCAAGAAGCCGATCGGGGCCTTCGACTGGTTCTACTACAGCGTGGGCAGTCACACCCTGTCGGTACGAGGCTGGGCCCTGGACCCCGATACGCCCAAGCCGATCTACGTGGATTTGATGGTGGACGGCCAGTCACTCGGTTCGGCGGTGGCCGGTGTGGCACGCCCTGACGTGGCCAAGCTCTACCGGCTTTACGGCGCCAACCACGGTTTTGCCTACACCATGGCCGCCCCGGTGGCGCCCGGCAATTACCAGATCTGCGCGGTGGCCGTCAACGCCGGCGCCGGGGGCAATACCATCCTGCCGTGCCGGGTGATCACCATCAGACCGGTCGGTGATCCGGCCTCGCTCAACGTCTCGACCACGGCGACGGCTGCGGCCGCGATCCAGGCCCAGGCCATCAAGTCCGGCGCCGCGAAGGCGTCCAACTTTCCGGCTTCAGCCAATTCGGCGTCGCGGATCGCGATCGCGACGAGGGCATTGCTCCATCAGGCCACCGGGCGTGGTGCGCGGCCACCCGCCGTGAAGGGACTGCCGGCCTTTACCGCGGCCGGCCCGACCAAGGTCGTGGACGAGCAAGCCGTGATGGGCACCAAGCCAGTGCTCGGGACCTACCCGGCCGTCAAGAAGGGCGGCCGAAGCGGTGTGGCGCGCTCGTTGCAGAGCTACGCCAGTGACGGTTGGACGCCCTCCGGCGCTGCGGGTGTCGGCATTCTCGGCGCGGCGGCTGTGCTCGCCGCCAATGGCAAGACGGTGCATCCGACGCTGCCGGCGTACCCGGCCGGCTACGTCAAACTCCGCGCCGAGGTCGCCCTCGATGCGGCCCTGGCCCGCATCGGCGACCCCTACGTCTGGGCGGCGGCGGGACCAACCACCTTCGACTGCTCGGGACTTACCCAGTGGGCGTGGGCCAAGGCCGGTGTGAACCTGACGCACTACACCGGCAGCCAGGCCGTCCAGGGCGTTCGCGTGCAGCCGAACCAGTTGCTGCCCGGTGACCTGGTGTTGTTCGGCTCGGGCCTGCATCACGTCGGGATGTATCTCGGCGCGGGCTACATGCTCGATGCGCCGGACACCGGGGCGTATGTCCGGGTCGACAAGATCTCGTGGTTCGGCGACTTCAGCCTGGCGGTACGACCGTAGCTTGGGGCAGGCTGAGATGCGGCTGGGCGGCAGCCCGATGGTGGATGGGAACTGTTCCGAGCAGTTCCGGCGTTGGTCTGGCAGATGAGGCGGTCCAGTGATCGCACTGACCAGATGACGGCCCGGCAGGATGCGATACGCGTCGGCCGGTCGGGGAGTGGAGCGACGGTGGCGGACAAGACCTCAGCCCTTCAGTCCTCCGCAGACGGATCCGAATTCGAGCCGTCGCCGCCGCGCTGGCTGCGGCCGATCCGGGACTGGGTGCACCGGTTTCCCGGCGGACGGCTGATCTGGAAGATCGTCATCAGTGTCATCGGTGCCGCCGTCGTGGCGCTCGGCTTGTTGCTCGTGCCGCTACCCGGACCCGGCTGGGCGATCGTGTTCCTCGGCTTGGCCGTCTGGGCGACCGAATTCGTCTGGGCGCAGCGGTTGCTTCTCAGGGCTCGGCGGATCTTGCGCGGCTGGACTCATTGGGCGAAGCGCCAGTCGTTGATCGTCCAGGCGCTGCTCGGCCTGGTGGGCGTGGCGTTCTTGGCCGCAGTGCTCTACTTGCTCTGGCGCTACGTCTGGTGAGCTGATCCGCCGCTCCTCAGCAGCCATGTAAGCTACCTCAGGTTTACCGCAGCACATTGCGGGCGATTAGCTCAGCGGGAGAGCACTGCCTTCACACGGCAGGGGTCACTGGTTCGATCCCAGTATCGCCCACCATCGGAGGTCCCGAAATACGGGGCCTCTATTGCTTTTCTCAGTGGCCGTGCCCGCTACGTGCCCCGAAGATAGGGCGAATATGGGGCTAGATCGCTCCGGTCGGTCTGGCCAGCGACCCGAGGGCTTCCCGCGCAGACAAGGGCGAGAGTTAGCAGGTTGTTGCGGCGGGATCGGGGCAGTTTGTCGGCGCCGGTGCCTGCTGGGCTCACCGGCCGAGTTCATGCAGTCGCTCGTCATCGATCCCGAAGTGGTGGCCGACCTCGTGGATCACGGTGCGACGCACCTGCTCGACGACCTCGTCCCGCTCCGGCGGATGGCGCAGATCGCCTGCCGGAAGATCGTGATCCGGTCCCGCATTACTGCCGAGTAGTTCGACGTCCGCGCCGTCAGCGGAACTCCCTCGTACAACCCGAGCAGCCTAGCGGGGGAGTCTTGGTCGACGGTGACAGCGACGTTGCGCATCGCTCAGCCCAGCTTCGGTGGAAGCCCGTCGGGTGCTGCACCGACCATGTACTCGAACCGCTTGGGCTCGCAGACGACCGTGAGTCCAT
>JAVEEN010000247.1 GCA_030840445.1 Pseudonocardiales bacterium | reverse complement strand
CGTCGGCGTGTAGCCTGCCCGAGCACGGGCGCGTAGCTCAGTGGTAGAGCTCTGGTTTTACACACCAGCGGTCGGCGGTTCGATACCGTCCGCGCCCACCCTAGTCTTCCCAGGTAGATCGCTATATGGCGGCCAACGTGCCACCCCACGCTGTGCCAAGAATGTGCCAGCAGCTTATTCGCTCTGCGGAGGCAGCGGTGCCGCTTCGGGTCGCCCGGGTCGCTGCCCCATCAGGTGGAATTCGGGTCGCCGGTCAGTGCTCGCATCAGGGTGTCTGGTGCTGGGATAGCGGCGTTCGGGTTCGGGTGTGGGTGGATGCTTGCGCGATCGGGTTCCGGGGCCAAGCTCCCGATGTGTGGGCGTCGTTGTCACCAATGCTCCGTCCTCCGTAATTCCCTTGACGCGGTACGCCAATTCGTACCTGTTGCGGACAACCTTTGGTCTCGCCTACCCGTGCATCCGCCCTCGTAGCACATGTGCTATGCCTGTGGTGTGGAAACTGTGGGATTGCGCGAGTTGCGCCAGAACGCCTCCGATCTCGTCCGGCGTGTTGAGGAGGGCGAAGAGATCACGATCACCGTGGCCGGCCGGCCTGGCGCGAGGCTGGTACCGGCGGCACCTCGCACTTGGAGGCGATGGACTGACGTGGCCGAACTGTTCGCCGGCGGCCTCGCAGATCCCGCTTGGGACGTTGACCGTGAAGAAGTTGCTCACGATCTGCGCGACCCATGGACGGCGAAGTGAGAGCGCTCCTGGATACCAGCGTCGTCATCGCCTCCGACATAGGGACTCTTGATGGTGAGATGGCCATAAGCGCAGTCACCTTGGCCGAGCTGCACTTCAGCGTTCTCGTCGCGAAAAGGCGGAAGGTGCGCGCTGAGCGGCTACGACGGCTGCTGGTGCTCCGGCGCACCTTCGACGCCCTGCCCCTGGATGATGCCGTGGCGGCCAGCTACGGCCAGGTGACTGCCGCCGTCGTCGACGCGGGGCGCCAGCCACGAGCACGGTCAATGGACCTCCTGATCGCAGCTACTGCACACGCACACTCTGCGCGGCTTTACACCCGCAACGCTGAGGACTTCCAGGGGCTCGACAACCTGATCGACGTCGTTGCGGTGTAGCCGCCTGACGCATCCGGCTTCAAATTTGCGTTCGGTCCCCGGACCCGTGCCTGTGTCGAGGTTGGAGTTCCATCGGGCTCGTCGCCAGGTAACGAAGCAGACATATCCGCAATCGTTTGACGACTATCGACATCGCTGGACCAGCCAGCCTGCCCGCGCGTTTTGGGTCACCGGTCTCCGTTGGCCCTCGACCGGCCGAGCAGCGCATCGCCCGCCGCCGCCAGCGCGTCGTCGTAGACGTGCCCATACACCCGCAGCGTGATCGCCGGGTCGTGACCCAACCACTTGGCCGTAGCCGACGGTGTGGTGCCGCCGTCGAGGAGCATGGTGGCAGCGGTGTGCCGGACGTCGTGCAGCCGAATCGCGGGCACGCCAGCGGCTTTCGCCAGCCGGACGAATTCGGTCGAATAGGTCTCCGGCCGGATGGGGGAGCCGTCTTCGTTGACGGCGACGAAGCCGGTGTCGGGGTATCGCTCGCCGAGAGCCAGGCGCTCGCTCGCCTGCTGGACCTTAAAGGCCCGAAGCGCGGCGAGAACGTCGGCAG
Source organism: Pseudonocardiales bacterium (assembly GCA_030840445.1). Taxonomy (GTDB): domain Bacteria; phylum Actinomycetota; class Actinomycetes; order Mycobacteriales; family Jatrophihabitantaceae; genus Jatrophihabitans_A. The sequence goes on along the minus strand of JAVEEN010000247.1, from coordinate 2,686 downwards.
GCATCGGCAACGCCCGCCGGGACCGTTTCGACTTCGGATCGCCGGTCACGGTGCCTTGCCCCTCGACCACGACGCGGCCCTGAGCGACCGAGACGGTACCGGCATCGAAGTCGACATCGGACCACCGCAGTCCGAGAACTTCCGACCGGCGCAGCCCAGCCAATGTCAGTAGCCAGCAGGCGATCAGCCGCTCGTCGCGCAGATGCCAGCGGAACTGGCCGGCCTGTTCCGGTGTCCAGCTGGCCATCTCCTGGTGCTCCACCGTCGGGCGCTTGACCAAACGGGCGACGTTACGGGCCACCAGTCCCTCCCTCATCGCGTCATCGAGTGCGGATGACAACACCACGAGCATCGTCACGACCGTGCGGGCCCTGACACTGCCGGGAACCTTGGGGCGGTCGGGGTCGCTCGGGTGGGCTGCGACGTAATGGCCGCGGTGGGGTCGCAGGACCTCGCCAGAGGCCACCAGGCGATCGAGGGCCCTGATGCCAGGATTGCCTAAGGCGGCGAAGATCTCGGCGTACTGCGCCCCATTGGAGTGTTGTCGCAACAACGCCAACACCTCAGCTGCGCGGCGGCCTCGTTTGTCGCGCTGGGCCACCGGCGTGCCGTTGAGCCGCAACGTCACCAGAGCGTCGATGTCGGCCGTCCGTAGTTGCTGCAGTGCCATAGCACCGAGGTGGTCGATAATCGGCTTGAGCGAATGCCGGTACCCGGCAAGGGTATTGGTCCGCACATCGCGTCGACTATCGAGCCAGTTAGTCAGGTATTCGGCAACGGTCGTGCGGTCCCGCTTGACGAATGTTCCTGCCGCGACCTCAGTCGTGATTCGCCGGTACTCACGTCGAGCTTCGGCAAGCGTCGGGAAGGTAAAGCGCTGCCTCTCACGCGAGCCGTCAGGTCGAGCGCCGATGTCTACTTGGAACGTGTATGTGATCGCACCGTTTTTCGCGTTGCGTCGGGTGATCGGCTCGGCGCGTCGGGTGCGCTTGGACTTTGTTTCGTCGTCGGCGGTCATTTGCTCTCCTACTAGGTTCTCGCGGGGTCCCAAACCCGCGGCGGCAACTCCTGCCGCGCGGCGGCGGCCACACTCAGACGATGGTCGGCATTGCTGCTCCGAGGCGCTTCACGACTGATCCGCGGTGGTCGTATGTTCCGAGCAGAAGTCCGACCATCCCCCGATAGTGGGTTCCCAGGGAGGCAGACCCTTTCATGATGCGACCAGCTCTCGAAGCTCAGCGGTGACGACGTAGACACGACCTCCCAGCCTGCGCACCGGCAGTTCGCCCGAAGCGGCGAGGCGATACGCCGCCGCGCGACTGATGCCTAGGATGGCCGCAGCCCGGGGTACCGCAAGCAGTAGTGGTAGTTGGTCAAAGACGTTGTTCTCCAATTGTTTCACCCCCTATTGAGTTGAAAGCGGATACGTTCCGGCCGACCGATGGTGGCCGCATTTGAGGACTGCAGCGGGGGCAGAATGCCGCCGCCTCGGTTCCGTCGGGAAGTGTGATGGTGATGGTCCGCGACTGATCGTCTTCGCACTCGCCGCACCAACGCATGCCACGTCGGAGCGACGTGCTCGGTGGCGTCGGGAGCTCAGCAAGGCGCCGTGCAAGGACTGCGGCGGGGTACCGCACTCCCTCTGGACTTCGTGACAGGTGAGCCTTGAGACTCTGCGCGGTCCATCCCGAGCCCAGAGCGCGCTCAATTGCCGGCGAGAGCTTCGTTGCTTCCCGGTCGCTGAGCCGCCAAGGCTCTGGCATGGATCGCAGCAAGCACGACGGTTCGGATGGGGATTCTTCTGGAGGATTCAAGGCGTCCGGACGTCGGACCCCCGGGGGGTCCAGATCGTGGACCCGCCCGATCTCGGGGCGAGACCCCGCCCGTCCCGCCTGCGGACCGGGGGGTCCAGGATCTGGACCGGCCTCGAGGTGAGGCGCATCTGGATGATTGAGGAAGTAGCGACTGCATCGCTGGGCCCCTGATTCGTGATACTGAGCGACTCGCGTGACAAGCCCTTCGTGCTCAAGCCGGTTTAGGGCTTTGAGGACTGTGCTTCGCGCGGCGCAGGACTCTGCCATGAGCGTTCGGACTGACGGGTAGCAAGAAAACTGCTCATCTGCTTTGTTTGCAAGGAGAATGAGGATGAGCCTCATCGTCGGCGAGCCGACGTCGATATCAGTCGCCCAGTCGAGGGCCTTCCAGCTCATCGGCTAGGAAGGGATGGCATCGAGTCGCGGGTGGGCATTAGCTGCCACCTCAAGGCTGAAACGAACAAGTGGCGCTGTCCTGACCGACGTCATACCCTTGCGACGAATCGCCACGTTTTGTAAGTGATCTCGCATGGGGCTGAACGTATGCCGATGCTTGGGACGCAGTCCACCACCTGAGCCACATTGGTTCGTAAGATGCGGGAATTCGTCGTTTGTCTTCGGCTGTCGGCGGCGCGCGGCGATTTCCAGGGCAGGGATGACGTCCCATTTTTTTGACGCCGCTGCGTTTCCGAGATGGCGATGGCCGGCATCGCTCCGGCACAATGGGAAACGTGACCGGTGAGGACGAGACGGAGTATTGGTTGTCGGTGGTGGGCATTCGGGAGTCGTTGGCGCAGTCCGAGGAAGACATTGCGGCCGGCCGCACGTATGGGGAAGCCGAAATGCGTGCGCTTCTAGTCGACAGGCGCGCC
>JAVEEN010000245.1 GCA_030840445.1 Pseudonocardiales bacterium | reverse complement strand
GTGTCGACCTGCTGCAGGATGCCGTCCTTGAGCAGCGCCACCCGGTCACCCATGGTCATGGCCTCGACCTGGTCGTGGGTGACGTACAGGGTGGTGGTGCCCAGCCGGGCCTGCAGGGCGGCGATGTTGGCCCGCGTCTCTACCCGCAGTTTCGCGTCGAGGTTCGACAGCGGTTCGTCCATCAGGAACACGCTGGGCTCCCGCACGATGGCGCGGCCCATGGCAACCCGCTGACGCTGACCACCGGACAGTGCCTTCGGCTTGCGCTCGAGGTACTTTTCCAGGTCCAGCAGCTTGGCCGCGGCCAGCACCTTGGCCGCCCGCTCTTCCTTGCCGACACCCTTCAACTTCAGCGCGAAGCCCATGTTCTCGCCCACCGACATGTGCGGGTACAAGGCGTAGTTCTGGAAGACCATCGCGATATCGCGATCCTTCGGCGGCTTCTGCGAGACGTCATTGCCGCCGATCCGGATCTCGCCCTCATTGACGTCTTCCAGGCCGGCCAGCATGCGCAACGCGGTGGATTTTCCGGAACCGGACGGTCCGACGAGGACCATGAACTCACCATCTGCGACATCGAGGTTGAGCCGGTTGACAGCAGCGACCGGGTTGCCCGGATAGAGACGAGTGGCCTCTACATATTGCACTTCAGCCATGGAGTTTTCCCTTCGGTGTGTTGCGACCGCGCCGAGTACGGACGACTGATAGCAGGCGTCTCACGGATTTCCGTTCGGGAATGTGGCTCCGCCTCCACCGATTGAAGACGGCATCCCCGACCGGCATAGCGGTCTGGACCTCGTCATCACACATGGCTACAGGCGTCCCCGTCAAGGCCTCGGTGTGAATTGGCCTACATTCGGGCGCGCGCCAACTCACGCGTCGATACCGACGCGGGGTCGGCGGATCGGCCCGAGGCGGCATCGGGCGGAGCTACCAGCTCCCGGCGTGAACCCGCGTGGGCCCACATTCCGAGGATGCCCGCGCACCCGGCCAGGGCAGCGCCACCGATGGCCACCAGCAGAATCGAGCTACGCAATCCGATCAGGGCGGCGACCAACCCGAGCAGCGGTCCACCGGCCAGATACCCGCCACCGGTCGCCAGTCCGAGCCGGGACAGCGCCTGTGCGGTGGCGCGATCGTCCGTCGCACCTGCCTCACGAGCCCGGTCGCCGGCGTGCTCGGTCGCGAGGTGCAGCGTCACCGGCACCGCGCCGGCGATGCCGGTCGCAATCCCGATCAGGGCAAGGAAGGCCACCGGCAGGCTCGGCCGGGCGACCATGGCCAGGCCGGACACCGCAGCCAGCGCGCCTCCGAGGGTGAGGGTCAGCCGTGGTCCCACCGCCGTCATCAGCCACCCGCCGGCCAGTCGCACCGAGGCCATGGCGATCGAGAAGACGGTGAACGCCAGGGTGGCGAGGGCCAACTTGGCTCCGACGACATCCCGGAAGATCACGATGGCGAAGGTCGCGATGCCGCCTTCGGCCACGCTGGCGCCCAGGGCGGCACCGATCAGCAACCGCATCACCGCATCAGTTCCGGTCGAGGTCCGCTCCCGCGGTCGGCCGAATTGAGCCCGTAATCGCCGGCTTACGTCGAGCCGGCTTACGCCGAGCCGGCTTACGCCGAGCCGGTTTACGTCGAGCCGGTTGGCCGGACGCGAAGTTCCTGGCCGGCCGCGTCGGTGGCTTTGCTCGATGCGATGAGCGGTATTGCGAGCAACCGCTCGGACGATCCGGATCGAGCTGCTGCCGCCGCCGACGGGGATCTGCCGGTTCACGGCGAGCCCGGTGACCAGACACAGACTGGCCACCAGGCCCAGGTGCAGCATCAGCGGTACGCCGGCAGCGGTGGCCACGGTGGCCAGGCCGGCTCCGAATACGCTGGCGGCCGAGGCCGACCCGATCATGGCCGGCATGAAGGGCCGGTTCGCCAGCCGGCTCAGCGTGGTCGCGTGGGCGTTGAGGCCGACGCCCTGGATGCCGTTGACGGCACCGAGCAAGAGCAGCGCGAGGACGAGCTGCCAGACCTGCGTGGAGGTAACCGCCACGAGCATGGCGAGTGCGGTCAGCGGCGCGGTGACCCGGACGATCCGGGTGGCCCGCCAGTGCGGTAGCTCCCGGGCCGCGACCGGGATCGCGGCGAGCGTCGCGACGGTGAGCGCGATGGTTACGACGGCCAGCTCATCGGCGGCGATGTGCAGCCGGTTGGCCATGGCCGGTAGGCGCGAGAACCAGGTCGAGAACAGCAACCCGTTGGCCGCGTACGCGCTCATCAAGACCAGCCGGGCGCGGGCGATCGACGGCTCCAGGCCGGTACGGCTCAGTTCGCCGGGTCGGGTTGCGGAATTCGGGGTGGGGTGTTCGGGGCCGTGTGGTCTACGGCGTGGAAGGCGCATGAAGGGGTCCGGCTTGCTCGCAGTTGCTGAATCGATTAAGAGCATAAAGGCGAAGTGAGGTCTTGCGCTAGATGGGGCGGGCGTCAAGGAGGTGAACATCACGCTGCGGCCCGGTAAATCGTGCCCGGTTTGCTTTGCGCCCGGCCTGCATGCGTCAGGTCCCGGGCCCTACGGATGTTCTCAGCTGGTGGGCACCCAGAAGCGCAGCATGCCCTTGCGCTCGTCGGAGAAGACGCCGCCGTTGGCCTGGATGATCCGGCGGGATCCGAGGTTGTCGCTGTCGCAGGTGATCAGTACGCGATCCAGTCCCAGATCGGCGGCGATAGGCAGGGCGTCCCGCAGCATCGCGGTCCCGTAACCATTCAGCCGCGCCGCTGGTGCCACGTCGTAGCCGACGTGCCCGCCCATCTCCAGCAGGTGTGGTGTGAGGCGATGCCTGATCCGGATGCAGCCCAGGAACGTCGGACCGTCGAGGTACCAATAGGTACTCGAGTGGACCCACCCGTCCGGTGGCGCGACGGAGACGTCCCCTTCCGTCTGCAATGACTCCAGGAAGGCGGCGAATCCCGCCACGGTCCGCCAGCTCGCGGCGAAGTCGATGATGTTGCGGCCAAGGGCCGAATCGGTGTCCTCCGGGCCGCCGCGGCCCTCGGCGGCAAAATCGTCCATGGCCCGAAGGAAGGATTCATGGACGGCGATGGTGGGTTCGACGAGCGCTGGCATGTCAGCGATTGTTCTGCCTGGTGCCGCGACCGCGCCAGCGAATTACTCGCGATCGCCCGCCTGAATCCCGATGAGTCATGATCTTGAACTGTCTGACTTCTTGCTACTGATTAGACACCGACAGTGGACGGCTCTGTGACAGCATTGTCAGGAGCGAACGGCGTGCAGAACAAGGCCTGTGAAATGGGAACCGTCGCGGCGCTCAGCGCAGCACTACTCGCAACCTTAATCGGCCCAGCCAACGCCATCGGCAACCGTGCGGCCGAACGCGGATGGCGTGGCAACAACGATCGTTCACATCGACGCCCCTGGCCTCGTACTCGCAGTGCCCACCTCCGTCGTTCTTGGCGGCCTGCTTGCGATGATCTTGAACCGGTACGGGCCATTGGCGAATCGGACACCGGCCACTCGCCTCACGGACCAGCCATAAGCGCGGAGCGCGAGTATTCCCTGTATGGCTGAGGAGCTCCGTCAAACGTGCGGGGCTCCTCCAGCTTTAGGGCTTAACCCGCAAGCCTGTCGAAACAACAGGCCGGGCCGAACAGCTACCGTTGGCGCGATGGCTGACAACGATCCCAGATCCGCGGGTGCGCGGCGACCCCGGCGGGGACGTCCCGGCGCAACGCTGGCTGCTGTCGCCGCGGCGGTCGGCGTTTCCCGGACGACCGTGTCGAACGCATACAACCGGCCCGATCAGCTGTCCAAGGAGCTGCGCGAGAAGATCATGGCCGGGGCAGAGCAGTTGGGTTACGCCGGGCCGGATCCGGTGGCCCGGTCGTTGCGGACCCGGCAGGCCGACGCGGTCGGGTTGCTCTTCAACGAGCGCCTCGGATACGCGTTTCGCGATCCGGGCTCGGTCGAATTCATGCACGGCTTGGGCGAGGCGTGCTCCGAGCGGGGCCGGTCGCTGCTGCTGATTCCGGTGCCTCCAGGCGCGACGCAGGCCGACACGGTCTTGCGGGCTTCGGTGGACGGATTCGTGTTGTCGTCGGTGTCCGAGACGGACCCGCATCTCTCGGCCGTGTTGTCGCGGTCCCAACCGGCGGTCATCGTGGATTCGCCGCGCGGCATTATCGGGGCGGACTTCGTAGGCATCAATGATCGGGCCGGATTCGCCAAGGTGGCGCGGCATGTTCTGGAACTGGGGCATCGCCGGATCGGTGTGCTGTCGATCCGGCGGGGTGAGGAGGTGCCGGCCGAACCCGCTCCGCGGCCGCTGGACGAACGGATCAGGATCGGGCGGTCGCAGCACCCGGTGCGGTTACAGCGCTTGCTCGGGTTAATGGACGCGGCCACCGAACTGTCCGTTCCGACGACCGGGTTTCTGGTCAGCGAACGGCCGTACAACTCACGCGAGGAGGGTGTGGCGGGGGCGGTGGAATTGCTGAAGGCGTATCCCGAGCTGACCGCCATAATGTGCATTACCGACGTGCTGGCCATCGGCGCGCACGACGAGCTCAACAATCGTGGCATCTCGGTGCCCGGCGAGATCACGGTCACCGGCTTCGACGATGTGCCCGCCGCTGCGTCGTTCGGGCTCACCACCGTCCGGCAACCGTTGGAGGAGAAGGGCCGGCTGGCGATCGAGGCATTGCTGGACGATCGGCCGCGGTCACGGGCCAAGCGAATCGAACTGCCTACCGAATTGGTGATCCGGACGAGTTCCGGACCACCCCGCTGAGCGTCGTCCCGGCGTCCGAGGTCAGCGCCCCGGCGGGTCTTTCTGGCGTAGCTGGGCCACCTCGACGGTGATAGCGGCCATGATGGCCGAGGTGGCCTCGTCCAGCAGGTCGGCGGTCTGTTCCCGCCCATGAAATGGGCTGAGATCGACCGCTTCTCCCACGGACGCCTCGTGGCGGTGCCATGGAGCTGGGCGCAAGCGCCCGCCGCGGGCCAGTGTCCGTTGGGCGCCCCACTGGCCGATCGGCACCACGGGTAGGTCGGGATTGTCGAGTGCGATGCGGGCCACACCGGTCTTGGCCGGCATCGGCCAGTAGTCCGGATCATCGGTGATGGTGCCCTCGGGGTAGATGATCACGCATTCGCCGCGTCGCAGCGCCTCGGTGGCCGCGCGCAGCGAGTTCCGCGCGTCAGCGGTGCCGCGATAGACCGGGATCTGGCCGGCGCCAGTCATGATCCGCCCCACGATCGGCCAGGAGAACACCCCGCTTTTGATGAGGAATCGTGGGATCCGGCCGGCCTGCCACACCATCCGGGCCATCGCGGGGGTATCGGCCTGGCTGATGTGATTGACCGCTAGCAGGACGCCGCCGGTGGCCGGGATCCGGTCCAGGTGGTGCCACCGGATCCTGAACAGCAAGGCGTCCAGCGGATAAACGATGACCACACAGAGACGGATCCAGAACCCTGCCTTCGGCCGGAGGGCGCGACTCACTACGTTCTCCGTCCTGTGCAGAGCCCGTATCGTTACCGGGTGATCGAGACCGACTCCAAGCATGACCCAAGCGTTGCCGCCGACCCGGCCGACATACCGGTGCCGGCGCCCGACATCGATCCCGATGACCTCGCGTTGTGCCTGAGCGTGCTGGGCCGCGTCGAGTCCCTGCCGCCGGAGCACCCGGACGCGGTGGCCGTCCGGCGGGCCACCGGCCGCATCTTCAAGATGGTGAAGAAAGCCCGGCGCAATGAACGGCGGGACGCGATCTCGGCCGCGGATCGAGCCGTCGTGGCGGCGACGGCCACTGGCTCGGCGCAGCGGATCGATGACGAGACGTCCGGAATTGCGTTGGTGTCGTCCGTGACCGGGGCCTCGGCCGGAACCTTTCGCCGGCCGCGGCCCTGCTATATCTGCAAGCAGGACTACACCCAGGTGGACGCCTTCTATCACCAGATGTGCCCTGCGTGTGCGGCGATCAATCACAGTCACCGGGATGCGCGCACCGATCTCACCGGACGGCGAGCGCTGCTGACCGGAGGACGGGCAAAGATCGGCATGTACATCGCGTTGCGGCTGTTGCGCGACGGCGCGCACACGACGATCACGACCCGGTTCCCCAACGATGCGGTGCGCCGGTTCACCGCGATGGAGGACAGCGCGGACTGGTTGCACCGGTTGCGGATCGTCGGCATCGACCTGCGAGATCCCGCCCAGGTCGTGGCGCTGGCGGACTCGGTCGCGGCAGCCGGGCCGTTGGACATCCTGATCAACAACGCGGCACAGACCGTCCGGCGCTCGCCTGGGGCGTATGCGCCGCTGGCGGCGGCCGAAAACGACGCCTTACCGGACGGCCCCCTTCCTGAGACGCTCACCTTCGATCACATCTCCGATGCGCACCCGGCGGCGCTGGCCGGTTCGCTGTCCGCACATCCGATGCCGCACCTGCCCTCGGCGCTCGACGGGTCCGCTTTGACGCGCCTGGCCCTGGTGGCCGGGTCAGCGTCGCTGTCGCGGATGGCGTCGTCGACCGCGATCGATGCCGGTGGCCTGGTGCCTGACGTCAACTCGATCAACAGCTGGACGCAGCGGGTAAACGAGGTGGACCCGCTGGAACTGCTGGAGGTGCAGCTTTGCAACAGCACCGCGCCGTTCATCCTGATCAGCCGGTTGCGTTCTTCGATGGCGTCATCGCTGGCCCGCCGGAAGTACATCGTGAACGTGTCCGCCATGGAGGGCGTTTTCAGCCGTGGCTACAAGGGTCCTGGCCATCCGCACACCAACATGGCCAAGGCCGCCTTGAACATGCTGACCCGGACGTCGGCGAGGGAAATGCTCGACGACGGGATCCTGATGTCCGCCGTTGATACCGGGTGGATCACCGACGAGCGCCCTCATGTGACCAAGGTCCGGCTCGCTGAGGAGGGCTTTCATGCCCCGCTGGATCTGGTCGACGGTGCCGCCCGGGTGTATGACCCGATCGTGCAGGGTGAAGCGGGCGTGGACCTCTACGGTGTGTTCCTGAAGGACTACCAGCCGGCAGGTTGGTAGCGGCCGACCGGCGAGGGTCCGGACTGTCCGCGTCGGCGATCCAGCTCCCGGTCGTCCACTTCAGGGTCCGGCTGGTTAGGGCCCTCGATGCCAGCGTCTAAGATTTGCGGCGGTGGTAGGCAGGTCAGCCTCGCCGGCGTGGCGCAATTGGTAGCGCACCCGACTTGTAATCGGGCGGTTCGCGGTTCAAGTCCGCGCGTCGGCTCTAGTGTTTACGGGCAGATAACGCCTTCAGATGGAGACATTTGGGCGCCAGTCCTTTACTAATTGTCGCACCGGATGGCAGACAGTCCGGACGTGGCCGAGTGGGCGGGCCGGATCGAGCGCGGGCGGCTCCGGATCACGACGGTGACGCGGCTCGAGGTGGGGCATTCGGCGCGGTCCCGCGGCCCAGGCCCGGTCCGCGTTCCGCCGATCTCGGCGATGCCGGTCGAGTACCTGACACCGGCGATGGAGGACCGGGCGTTGGAAGTGCAGATTAGCTTGGCCGGAAAGGGAAAGCACCGCGCGCCATCCATTCCAGGCCTGATCATCGCCGCCACGGCCGAACTCGCCGGCCTCACGGTGCTGCACTTGGACAAGGATTTCGACATCATCGCCGACATCACCGGCCAGACGATCGAACGGCTGCGCACATAACGGAGCGACGGGATGGAGGCACCGTGCCGGACAACCTGTGCAGCTCGACGGGACTGCGCACAGGCGTCATCGCATGCCTCGGCCCCGGGCGGCGATGGACGTCCTGGGTATTGAAACTGCGCTCTCCAATTGAAGGCCCAATGTCCGTCCAGGACGACGGGTACCGCGCACAACGCGGCAGATCTATCAGTGAAGAGGGCGGGTACTCAAACGTCTCGGCTGGCTCACCATCCGATCAGGAATCGAGAAGCGCCACGCTGTCGTCGGGCCTAGCCTTTCGTCAGGTGTCCGGCATGGCGCCGAGCCCCAGGATCGAAAGGTAGCGTGAGAATGGCCGCGAGGAGTTCCGAGACCGAGTCCGACGGCTTCAGCGCTGAGGAGCGTGCCGCGATGAAGGAGCGCGCCGCCCCGGATCTGTCGCCAAAGACCTGGTACGGGATGCCCGCCCACGCGAACGCGGACGGCAAGGTCGTCGTCTTCTTCCA
>JAVEEN010000136.1 GCA_030840445.1 Pseudonocardiales bacterium | reverse complement strand
AGACCACCCAGTTGCCGAAGATCTGCCTGGAACTCGGTCGCGGCATTCGTGGCACCATCGGTCACACCCAGCCCCGTCGGATCGCGGCCCGGGCGGTGGCCGAGCGGGTCGCCGAAGAGCTGCAGACTGAGGTCGGGCAGGCCGTAGGCTTCGCCGTCCGGTTCACCGACCAGGTGTCCGACGTCACCCTGGTCAAGCTCATGACCGACGGCATCCTGCTCGCCGAAATCCAGCGCGATCGAATGCTGCGCAACTACGACACGATCATCATCGACGAGGCCCACGAGCGCAGCCTCAACATCGATTTCCTGCTGGGATACCTGCAGCAGCTACTCCCCCGGCGGCCCGACCTCAAGGTCATCATCACGTCTGCAACCATCGACCCACAGCGGTTCGCGCGCTATTTCCACGACGCGCCGGTGATCGAGGTGTCCGGTCGCAGTTTCCCGGTCGAGCTGCGTTACCGGCCGGTGACCGATCCGGACGAGCCGCGCACGGCGGAGCGGGATCAGATCACCGCAATCTGTGACGCGGTCCTGGAGCTGCAAGCCGAACCGGCCGGCGATCTGCTGGTTTTCCTCTCCGGCGAAAGGGAAATCCGTGATACTGCTGATGCCCTCAACGCCATGAATCTGCGCGAGACCGAGGTGCTGCCGCTCTACGGCCGGCTCTCGTCCGCTGAGCAGCACCGGATCTTCGCCGGGCACCGTGGACGCCGCATCGTGCTCGCCACCAACGTCGCCGAGACCTCGCTCACCGTACCTGGGATCAAGTACGTGATCGACGCCGGAACGGCGCGCATCTCCCGGTACAGCAACCGAACCAAGGTCCAGCTGCTGCCGATCGAGCCGATCTCCCAGGCTTCGGCCCGGCAACGGTCAGGACGATGCGGCCGGACGTCCAACGGGGTGTGCATCCGCCTGTACTCCGAAGCCGATTTCGACAGCCGGCCCGAATTCACCGATCCCGAGATCCTGCGCACCAATCTCGCGTCGGTGATCCTGCAGATGGCCTCACTGGACCTCGGCTCCATCGAGAAGTTCGGCTTCCTCGATCCGCCCGACCGACGCCAGATCGCCGACGGCCTGGCCCTGCTCACCGAACTGGGAGCAGTCGAAGGCACCCGTGGCGAGGGCAGCCCCGCGCTCACCGACATCGGGCGAAAGATCGCCCAGCTTCCCGTCGACCCCCGGCTGGCCCGCATGATCACCGAGGCCGACCAACGCGGCTGTGTGCGTGATGTCCTGGTGCTGGCCGCTGCGCTGTCCATCCAGGACCCACGGGAACGCCCGCTTGACGCGCAGCAGGCGGCCGACGCCAGGCACGCGCGGTTCGTCGATCCAGGTTCGGACTTCGCCGGATACCTCAACCTGTGGCGTTATGTCCGCGAGCAGCAGAAGGAGCTGTCATCCAGCCAGTTCCGCAAGATGTGCCGGGCCGAGTACTTGAACTACCTGCGGATCCGTGAGTGGCAGGACCTCTTCACCCAGCTCCGCCAGATCGCCAAGGGGATGGGCATCACCGTCGGCGACCAGCCCGGCGATGTCGAGCAGATACATCGCAGCCTGCTGGCCGGCCTGCTCTCGCATATCGGGCTCAAAGAGGGACCGCGCGGCGACTACCTCGGGGCGCGGAACGCCAAGTTCGCCATCTTTCCCGGCTCGGCACTGTTCAAGAAGCAGCCGCCGTTCGTGGTGGCGGCGGAGCTCGTGGAGACCTCCCGGCTCTGGGGGCGGACGGTGGCGGCGGTGCAGCCGGAATGGGCCGAGGAGCTCGCACCACACCTGGTCAAACGCAGTTACAGCGAGCCGCATTGGGAACGGCGCCGAGGCGCCGCGGTGGCCGTCGAGCGCGTCACGTTGTACGGGGTTGCGCTGGTCGTCGGGCGCAAGGTCGGTTTTCACCGGATCGATCCGGTGCTCTCGCGCGAGCTGTTCATCCGCAACGCGCTCGTCGAGGGTGACTGGGACAGTAGGCATGCCTTCTTCCTTGCCAATCGTGGCCTGATCTCCGACGTGCAAGACCTCGAGACCCGAGCCCGGCGACGTGACCTACTGGTGGACGAGGATAGCCTTTTCGCCTTCTACGATCAGCGCATTCCGGCCGACGTCGTCTCGGCCCGGCACTTTGACGCGTGGTGGAAGAAGGCCCGCCAGACTGCGCCCGCTCTGCTGGACCTGACCGCCGATGACCTGGTCCGCGGTGGCGCCGGCTCGATCTCCACTCAGGAGTTTCCGGACCGTTGGACCTCCGGAAGTTTCGATCTGGACCTGAGCTATCGCTTCGAACCAGGCGCCAGCGCGGACGGGGTGACGGTGACGATTCCGCTGCCATTGCTCAACGATGCCTCGGCGGCCGGGCTGGACTGGCAGGTTCCTGGCCTGCGTTCGGACCTGGTCACCGCGCTCCTTCGTGGGCTGCCGAAACCGCTGCGGCGCGGGTTGGTGCCGATTCCGGATACCGCAGCCCAATTGGTTGCCGCGTTACCGGACGACCTCGACGGCGGCACGCACCGCCTGACCGAGGTGCTCGCCGCCGAGCTGGCGCGAACCCGCGGCGTGCTGATCCCCGCCGACGCGTGGCAGGTGGACCAGTTGCCCGACCATCTTCGCCCCACATACCGGGTCGTCGATGAGCAGGGCGGTCTGTTGGGCGACGGCAAAGATCTTGCCGCCCTGCAGAGGTCGTTCGCGCCGGCGGTCACGCAGACGCTGGCGCGGGTCACCAGCGACCTCGCCCGCGATCGGCTGACCGACTGGGACTTCGACGAATTGCCGCGCTCGGTGGAGCGGGAGGCCAGCGGCCACCGGATGACCGGCTATCCCTCGCTGGTCGAGGTTCCCGCGGCGGCCGGCCGGGAAGCCACCGTCGCCATCCGGGTGCTCGACTCGGAGCTGGACCAACGCCGAGCGATGTGGCTGGGTACCCGACGGCTGCTGGTGAACACGCTGCCGGCGCCTGCCAAGCAACTGCGCTCGGGTCTATCGCCGCGGGGCCGGCTCACGCTGAGCCGCAGCCCGCACGGTTCGCTCGAGGCACTTTTGGCCGACTGTGCCACGGCAGCGGTCGATCTGCTGATGCGCGATGCCGGCGGAGTCGCGTGGAACCGCCAGGACTTCAACCGGCTGCGCGATCAGGTGCGGTCCCAGCTGACCGCGACCGCGCAACGCACCGCCGACACCGTCGGGATCGTCATCGACGAGGTGCAGCAGGTCGAACTCGCCCTCGACGCCGCCACCAGCGGTCCCGCCGGGCTCGCGGAGATCGCTCGCCAGGAGCGGGCACATCTCGATTCTCTCGTCTTCAACGGGTTCGTCAGCCAGACCGATGCCGGCCAACTTGCTGAGCTCCCGCGGTACCTGCAGGGCATTCGGATCCGGCTCGCGGACGCTGCGACGAATGCCGCGCGGGACGCCGAACGCCGAGCAGCCGTGGACCTGGTCCACCGGGACCTGGCCGAACTGACTCACCGGCTGGCCACCGGTCCGGGCACTTTCGACGATGCCGCGCTCGACGCTCTCCGATGGCTTCTCGAGGAATTCCGGATAAGTGTGTTCGCGCAGCGATTGGGAACGGCGCGACCGGTATCGATCAAGCGCATCCACGCCGCTATGGACGAGTTGGATCCACGCTAGGCCTCAGCTCGCCCCGTCTGCCTCTACAGCTTGCGTCATGCCCTCGTAGTAGGAGCCCCGGAAGAAAACCAGAGGCTCGGAAATCTCGGCGTGCACGCCCATGCGGTCGATCTCGGCAATCACCACGGTGTGATCACCGGCCGGGTACTCGGCCTGAACGGTGCATTCCAGCCAGCCGAGCGCGTCCGACAGTAGCGGCGCCCCGTTCGCGCCAGGTGTCCAGGCGATCTCGGCGAACCGGTCATCCGAACGGGAGGCGAAAAGTCGGCTCACCGATTCCTGACCCGCCGACAGCACGTTGATGGCGATCCGGCCCGCCGCACGCAACTGCGGCCAGGTAGTCGACGACAGCGCCGGACAGAAGAGCACCAACGGAGGGTCCAGCGACACCGAGGTGAAGGAGTTCATGGCTATCCCGGCCGGCCCCTCGGGCGTGCTGGCGGTGATGACCGCGACGCCCGTCGGGTAGTGCCCGAGCACATGGCGCAGAGTCGCCTCGTCCGGACCGGTCAGTGCCGGAAGCACCGCGTCCAGTCCAGCGCCGGTCCACCGTCGGTGGTTGTCGTTACTCACCCTGCCAGCCTAGTCAGCGACCAGCTTGCGGCATGATCGTCGGGGAGTCAGCACCACCCGAGGGATAGGCGAAGATGGAACTCAAGGACGCGGTGCGCTACCGCAACAGCACCGCACCGATCACCGACGAGGCGCCGGACGACGAGGAGTTGACGGCACTGCTCGGCCTTGCGGCACATGCGCCCGATCATGCCTCGCTCCGGCCCTGGCGCCTCATCGCGGTGCGCGGCGAGGACCGCCAACGGCTCGGTGACGCGCTGGTAGCCGGCTTCGGTGACGATCCCGGATCCCCCGCCGCGGCCAAAACAGCCGCAAAGGCGCTGCGGGCCCCCCTGTTGATAGCCGTCGTAGCTACCCCGCATCCGCATCCCAAGGTGCCGGAATGGGAGCAACTCGGGGCCACCGTCGCCATGATCACGACGCTGCAGCTGCTCTTGTTCGAGGCAGGTTGGACCGCGATGTGGCGTACCGGGCCGGGGGCCGAACTCAGCACCGTACGGGCCATGCTCGGCGTGTCCGACCCGGAAAAACTGCTCGGCTGGCTCTACATTGGCCGGACCGATCAGAACGTGATGCGGCACGAACCCCGCGATCCCGACGTGGGTGGGCGCATCGCAGCGCCGCCGCCCGAGCAGACCTGACCCGGCCACCGAGGCGGGAACAACTCACTTGGGCCCGGACTTGCGCTACCGTCGCATCCGGGCCCAGTCGAATCGAGATCGCCAACGGTTGATCAGCTCGCATTCGGCTGAGTCGAGGCACGCCGACGACAAGGGAGTCGAAGATGGCGTACTACCGAACGGTGGGGGCGGTGCCTCCCAAGCGTCACACCCAGCATCGAGACGAGCAGGGCACGCTTTATTTCGAGGAGCTGATGGGCGAGGAAGGGTTCTCCTCAGATTCGTCGCTGCTTTACCACCGCTACATCCCGTCCGCGATCATCGACGCTCGCACCTGGCAGCTGCCGGATCAGCACACCATCCCCAACACCCCACTGCTGCCACGGCATCTGGTGTTGCCGAAGTTATTCACCGGAGCCGACACCTCATCGATCGACGTCGTGACCGGTCGGCGCCTGGTGCTCGGCAACACCGATGTTCGGATCAGCTATGTCGTCGCCGGCGGCGTGTCACCGTTGTACCGCAATGCTGTCGGTGACGAATGCGTTTATGTCGAGGCCGGTAACGCCGTAGTCGAGACGGTCTTCGGGGCAATCGACGTTGGGCCCGGCGACTACCTGATCCTGCCCCGGGCCACCACCCACCGTTGGCTACCGACCGGAGAAGATCCGGTGAAGGCCTACTGCATCGAGGCGAACTCACACATCGCGCCGCCCCAGCGGTACCTGTCCCGGTTCGGGCAGTTGCTCGAACACGCTCCGTACTGCGAACGGGATCTGCGCTCCCCCGGAACTCCGTTGGTGGTATCAGAACAGCCGAGCGACCACGGTGTCGAGGTCTACCTCAAGCACCGTGACGCAAACGGATCTGCCGGCCTCGGCGGTACGGTCCACACGCTGCCGCACCACCCGTTCGACGTGGTCGGCTGGGACGGCTGCCTGTACCCCTATGCCTTCAATGTGGCCGACTACGAACCGATCACCGGCCGCGTGCACCAACCGCCACCGGTCCACCAGGTGTTCGAAGGCGCGAACTTCGTCGTGTGCAATTTCGTGCCCCGAAAGGTCGATTACCACCCGCTGTCGATCCCGGTTCCGTATTACCACTCCAACGTCGATTCCGATGAAGTGATGTTCTACTGCGGTGGCGATTACGAGGCCCGCAAGGGTTCCGGCATCGGGCCGGGGTCGATTTCCCTTCATCCGGGAGGCCATTCGCACGGGCCGCAGCCCGGCGCCTACGAGCGCAGCATCGGGGTGCAGTTCTTCGACGAACTGGCCGTCATGGTCGACACCTTCCGGCCGCTCGAACTGGGCGAGGGCGCCGAGGCGTGCGACGACGGCAGCTACGCCTGGAGCTGGTCGGGTGGACGGATCCGGCAGACCGACGGATCGGCGCCGGCGTGAGCGTCACTCACGCCACGTGCGGCTGATGGCAAACCTCGTGCGCCCGGCGGTGTGGCCGACCTCTTCGGTGCAATCGCCTTTCTCGAGATGCGTCCCCAGCTGCGACTGCGCGCCCTCGAACTGCCGACCGAAGCAGACCGCTTATCCGAGGTCGTCGAGCAGATCCGGCTCCTGGCGCCGCCCGCTGTGCAGGTCTACCTGTATCGATCCCAGAGTGCCGACCGATTCCTTTTGAATCAATCGTCGTATCCTTGATTTGCGACTGATATGTCGGCATAATCCGCACCATGACAAGCGATTCTGTAGTACGTCGTGGCCGGCCTGACGCTGACCAGGCGAGCCGACTGCCGGACCGGATTCAGGCCGAACGCGAACTCCACTATCGACGCAATCCCACCTCGCATCGGCTCTTCGAGCAAGCTGACCACCTCTTCGGACGAGTGCCGATGACCTGGATGACGAAATGGGCGGGCGGGTTTCCGCTGTACCTGGAACGGGCTGAAGGAGCGCGGGTCGTCGATGTCGACGGCAACAACTATGCCGATTTCGCCCTGGGTGACACCGGGGCGATGGCTGGCCATTCCCCGGCAGCGGTGATCGCGGCGGTACGCGATCGGGTTACCGAACGAGGCGGCATCACGGCAATGCTGCCCACCGAGGACGCCGAATGGGTGGCAGCCGAGCTCTGCCGACGTTTCGGGCTGCCCTTGTGGTCCTTCACCCTGTCCGCCACGGACGCCAACCGCTGGGCGATCCGGTTGGCGCGGCTGGTGACCGGACGGCGCAGGATCCTGGTGTTTTCCCAGAGCTACCACGGCAGCGTCGACGAGACCTTCATCGTGCTGGATGCGCAGAATCGGCCGCGGTCGCGTCCGGGCAACGTGGCTCCTGCCGTCGATCCCACCGAGACCACCCGGGTCGCGCACTTCAACGACCTGCCCTCGGTGGAACGCGAACTGGCCCACGGGGACGTCGCGGTGATCGTGACTGAGCCCGCCCTGACCAACATCGGAATCGTGCTTCCCGAGCCCGGCTTTCTCGATGGGCTGGCCGCACTGGCCAAGCGGTATGGCTGCCTGCTGCTGATCGACGAGACGCACACCTTCTCCGCCGGGCCCGGCGGCATGACCGCGACCGAGGGACTCGATCCCGACATCCTGGTCATTGGCAAGTCCATCGGTGGCGGAATACCTTGTGGAGCATATGGAATCTCACAGGACATCGCCAACCGGGTGACAGCCCTGGTCGCGAAGGGCGAGGCAGACATCGATGATGTGGGGGGCGTGGGCGGGACGCTGGCGGGCAATGCGCTGTCCACGGCAGCCATGCGCGCCACCCTGTCGAGCGTGCTGGTCGATACCGCCTTCGCGCACATGATCGAGTTGGCCACCCGCTACACCGCCGGTGTCCAGACCACCATCGACGATCATGGGCTGGACTGGTCGGTCACGCAGCTCGGCGCACGGGCCGAGTACCGCTTCGCCCGCCCCGCACCACGCACGGGCAACGATTCCGCGGCCGCCGCAGCTCCGCTGTTGGATGAGTACCTCCATCTCTACCTGTCCAATCGTGGCGTATTACTGACTCCGTTTCACAACATGGCGTTGATGTCGCCGGCCACCCGGTCCGAAGATGTCGATATGCATATCGAATTGTTCAACGCCGCGGTGGCGGAGTTGGCCGGCGGGATACGGTCGTCGGCGTGACCTCGCAACCGCCCCTGCCCCAGGAGCACATCACGCGTATCCCGCTCGACGAGATCGATCACCAGCTGATCAGCCTGCTCCAGCGGGATGGCCGGGCCTCGTACGCGGAGTTGGCGCCCGCGGTCGGACTGTCGGCACCCGCTGTCCGGCAGCGGGTGCAGCGTCTCATCGAAGGCGGTGTCGTCCAGATCGTCGCGGTCACCGATCCACTGGCGTTGGGGCTGCCGGTGATGGCGCTGGTGGGCATCAAGGTCAGCGGTGACGCGCTCACCGTGGCCGACGCGCTTGGTGCCATCCCGCGGGTCATCTATGTGGTGGTGACCGGCGGCGCGTACGACCTGTTCGCAGAGGTGGTCTGTGGCGACATGGCCGAGCTCTTCGAGATCATCAACACCCGGATCCGTCCGATTCCCGACGTCTCGTCGGTCGAGTCGTTCCCCTACTTCGACATCCGGACGCATCGCTTCACCTGGGACACCTCGAGCGATTGATCGCTCTGACGGCTCGGCTCCGCCTGCGATGCCCGGACGCCCATTCCGGGACCTCACATGCCCCCACCTCCCATACGGCCCCCGCCTCTCTTGACCGGCCACTCAGTAAGCGGTAACTTACCGTTCGTGGCGGCTTACCAATCCTCGGCGATCGAGGCGCTGGCTGACCCCAGCCGACGTGCCATCTTCGAGCTTCTCGGCGATGGCCCCCGGTCGGTTGTCGACCTCGCCGCAGCGTTACCGATCAGCCGTCCGGCCGTTTCCCAGCACCTCAAGGTGCTCAAGGAGGCCGGCTTGGTGTCGGTTCGATCAGCCGGTACCCGGCGTATCTACGGCCTCGACCCGGCGGGCGTCGCCTCCGTCCGCGAGTACTTCGAGCGGTTCTGGACCAGTGCCCTGGCGGCGTATGCCCAGCTCGCCGCGGAAACAGCTTGGTCCAGCGAGGCGCCGCCAACCAGCAAGACGACCTCCACCGGTCAACCCACACGTCACCGAACGAGAAGTCCAAGGAGGACCAATGACCACTCAGACCAATAACAGCACCGTGGTTCGCACCGAACTGGAGGTGCCCGCGACGCCCGAGCAGGCCTTCACGCTGTTCACTAGCGGGATCGACCACTGGTGGAACCGCGCCCACCATGTACAGAGCGGTGAACTCAAGGAGATCGGCGTTGAAGGCCATGTGGGTGGCCGGTTGTGGGAGGAGAACGATGCCGGCGAGGTTTGCACCTGGGGTCGGGTGCTCACCTGGGATTGTCCCCGCGAGTTTGCGTTCTCCTGGTTGATCGGGCCGGACTGGGGCGTACCGGGACCCGATGCCGCCGGCAGCCGCGTCCGGGTCACCTTCACGCCCACCGCCTCGGGCACCCGTGTGGTACTCGTTCACGACCAACTCGACGCACACGGAACGGGGTGGCAGTCCGTGCGCGATGGCGTCGGCAGTGACAGCGGATGGCCAGCTGGATTGCGGCGGCTCGCCGCTGCGCTCTAAGAACGGGCTATCCCCATCAGGATGCGTGGGTGCGCCTTCGGGTCGAGCCAGCGCAGCATCCGCACCAGGTCGGCCTGCGGCACCGAGACGCATCCCTCGGTGGGCTCGTCCTGCGTGACATGCAGGAAGAACGCACTGCCCTTGCCCGCAACCGCGGGCGCGGTGTTGTAGTCGATGACCACGGCGTAGCCGTACACCCACCCGACGTCATGCAGGTTCTCGCTCAGGTCCGTGCGGAAGCGGCAACTGCCCGGCGTGCAGCGCTGATGGGTGTTGTAGGTAGGGCTGGCGCTGTCACCCGACCACCAATCGTTCGGCCCGGACTGGAAATACGGTAGTGCCGTGCCTGGATCGGCGTTGTTGCCGAAGGCCTGGGTCAGACCGAAGCTGCCGATCGGGGTGCCGTTGAAGCCCTCGCGGGCGTTGCCGGTCATCCCGCCGTGGCCGAGCCAGGCCGACACACCGGGACCGCTTCGCGTCCAGCCCGCGGATGTCCTCGACCACGCTTGCACGATCGCCTGCGTCGAGCTCGCGGACGGTGCGGCCACAGTGATCAGCTGCTGGGCGTTGCCGACCGTGCCCGCGACCGGCAGCGGATTGCCGCCAGTCGCGGGCCCGGCCGTAGAAGTCGGTGCGCTCGGGTGCGGCGTCGGCGTCGCAGCTCGGAAGGTACGCGCGGGTCCCGACGTGGTGGGGCGGCCGGCGGTGCGCGACGGGGTCGCCGGTGCCGTGGTCGGTGCCTGATACACCGTGGCCGAGGTCGGTTGTCCAAGGGCGGCCGGCGTCTCGACCGCCGAGCGGCCACCGGGACGGGATACCGCGATCACGGTAACGGCCAGGGCGAGGAAGGCAGCGCTGACTGCGACCGCGCCGCCCACCCGCCGAATTCTCATCGAACCCAGTCTGCCAGGATCTGCCGCATGATTCTGGAAGTGGCACTGATCGACGTCCCGGCCGGCTCGGAGCAGGCGTTCGAGGACGGATACCGATCGGTCAAGATGGCGCTGGCAGAGGCTCCCGGTGTGCGCAGCATTCGAATGACTCACGGCATCGAGAACCCCACCAGATTCGTGCTGCTGGTTGAGTGGGGATCGCTGGAGGCCCACCAGGCCTTCCGGGACTCGGACCGGTTCGCCGTCTGGCGCGGTGGGATAGGACCGCATTTCGCTGGTCCACCGCTGGTGGAACACTTCGCGGACGTCGACTGACGATCTGTGCCAGGGACGGTTCGCACGATGGCGTTGGCTGCCGGAGTCGGAGGCCGGCCACCGCGGGGCGTTCGGTTTAGGTCCGGTATACGACCTCGATGATGTTTCCGGCCAGGTCCGCGATCTGGGTTCCGTAGTACCCCAGCTGTGCGGACTCCCATTCTCGCGGCGGCTGCACCACCCGGCCTCCCGCTCCGGCGCCGGCCTCCGCGGCCCGCTCGACCATCGCTCGATCGGCGACAGCGAGGGCGAAGTGAGCGCCGGACGTCGACGTCGAGCCGGCCACCAAGAGCACCCGCACGGCCCCGGTCTGCGTCGTGTATCCGACCGCAGCCACGGTCTGGGTATCGCCGGACTCCCCCTCCGGATCGTCGTAGTCCAATGCGGGAGCCAGGCCGAGCTTGCCGAGGACCGCGTCGTAGACTGGCCGACTGGCCTCGAACGCGTCGGTGACGATCGTGACGTGATCCAGGGTTGTGCTGATGGGCATGACGACATCTCTACCGGATCGAGAGGATCGACGTGCAGGTACACCCCGAGGTAGCAGCGGCGCTGTCTGGGAACCGCCCGGTCGTCGCTTTGGAGAGCACCATCATCAGTCACGGCCTGCCACGGCCGGACAATCTCGGGATAGCGCGCCAGATCGAGCAAGCCGTACGCGACGGTGGCGCCGTGCCGGCCACCATCGCCATCGTTGGCGGTGAGGCTCGAATCGGCCTGGACGACGCGGCGCTGTCGGTGATCGCCACCTCGGACGAGGTGGTCAAAGTAAGCGTGCGCGATATCGCCACCATCGCCGCCCGTCGCGGTATCGGAGCCACTACGGTGGCCTCGACCGCACACCTGGCCGCCCGCGCCGGCATCTCGGTGTTTGCCACCGGCGGACTCGGCGGGGTCCATCGCCAGGCCCGCGAATCGTGGGACGAGTCGGCCGACCTCACCACGCTGTCCAGAACGCCCATCACGGTCGTCTGCGCCGGGGTCAAGTCCATCCTCGACGTGCCGGCCACTCTGGAGCGCCTGGAAACGCTGAATGTCGGTGTAATCGGGTACCGCACCGATGTGTTTCCCGGTTTCTATCTCGCCGATTCCGGTTACCGGCTGGATTGGCGGCTCGACACGCCAGCCGAGGTGGCGGATGTCCTCCGGGCCCGCGCGCTGCTCGGCACCGACCGGTATGGGCTGGTCATCGCGAATCCGATTCCCGCAGCCGACCAGCTTGATGTCGCCCTGCACGATCGGACGTTGCACGCGGGCCTGGCCGCCCTGCGCGAACACGCCGTTCGAGGCAAGGATGTGACCCCCTTCCTGCTCGAGTTCTTCCATCGGGAGACGGACGGGGCATCGCTGACCGCCAACGTGACGCTGGTACTCAACAACGCGCGTGTCGCCGCCGAGATCGCCGTGGCCTACGCGGCGACGGCCTGAGCGACGGGACGTGCCGCTGCGATGCCCGTGAGCCCAGGCCGGATCCTGTGTCTCGGCGACGCCATGGTCGATATTCTCGCGATGTTGCCCGGGCCCTTGTCGGTCGGCTCGGACACCCCCGCGCCCGTGTCTTTCCAGCACGGGGGCGCTGCCGCCAACACGTCGGCCTGGCTCACCTCGATCGGCGTTCCGGCCGGCTTTCTCGGGCGGGTCGGCAACGATGCGTTCGGTCGTGAGCTGACCGATGTTCTTGCTGCACAGGGCGTGCGGGTTTCGGCCTCGGTCGACCGAGAGGTTCCGACCGGCGTGTGCCTGGTCCTAGTGGGCCCGGACGGTCAGCGCACCATGGTCCCCTCGGCGGGTGCAAATGATCGACTTGCGGTGTCCGACATAGCACCGTCAGCCTTCGACGACGTCACCCGACTTCATGTGTCGGGATATTCACTGCTCAAGACCGGCTCGCGGGCAGCCGCCGCCCAGGCGCTGAGCCAGGCCCGCACGCTGGGGGTCCCGGTCTCGGTGGACGCAGCGTCCGCCGACCCCATCCGGCAGATCGGACGTCGGGCCTTTCTGCAGCTGGTTCCCGCGACTGCGTTGCTCCTCGCCAACCGGGACGAGGCCGCAGTTCTCACCGGCCGGTTGGACGCGGCTGAGGCCGCGGCGGCCTTGGCTGAACGCTTCGAAGTCGTGGTGGTGAAATGCGGCGCAGCAGGAGCCGTCGTGGCTGCCGATCGGACGGTGACCGCGGTGACCGCGGTGACCTCGGTGCCAGTGACGATACTCGACTCCACCGGAGCCGGTGACGCCTTTGCGGCTGGCCTGCTCGGTGCCCTAAACCAGGGCATCGACCTGCTTACTGCCGTGGGGCAGGCCAACGTGCTCGGTGCCCGCGCGGTGTCCCGGGTCGGTGCGCGACCGCTTTGAGCCCGGCCGTGTCGGCACGGCAGGAACTATTCAGCGGACGCCCGCGGCGTCCATGCCCCGCAGTTCCTTCTTCAACTCGTGAATCTCGTCTCGCAGCCTCGCGGCGACCTCGAACTGCAGCTCCCGGGCCGCCCCCAACATCTGGTCGTTGAGCTGCTGGATCAGATCGGCCAGTTCGGCGCGCGGCAACTCCGCGACATCCAACTTTCCGTCTGCGTGCGCTCCGACCCCGATCACGCCACCGGTCGCACCTCGACCACCCCGTCCCGGCACCGGCGACTTCCCGCGGGACTGCGACCGCCCGGACCCGCCCTGCGGCATGGCCAGGAGGGCGTCGGTGTCCTCTGCTTCGCGGGCCAGCATGTCGGTGATGTCGGCAATCCGTTTGCGCAACGGTTGCGGATCGAGTCCCCGCTCGGTGTTGTAGGCGATCTGGATAGCCCGGCGGCGATTCGTCTCGTCGATCGCCAGTTCCATCGAGCGGGTGACCCGGTCGGCGTACATGTGGACCTGACCGGAGACGTTGCGGGCCGCACGTCCGATGGTCTGGATGAGCGAGGTACCGGATCGGAGGAAACCCTCCTTGTCGGCGTCCAGGATGGATACCAGCGACACCTCGGGCAGGTCGAGGCCTTCACGGAGCAGGTTGATGCCCACCAGCACGTCGTACTCGCCCATTCGCAGCTCACGCAGCAGCTCGACCCGTCGCAAGGTGTCGACCTCGGAGTGCAAGTAGCGGACCCGGACACCCAGTTCGAGCAGGTAATCGGTCAGGTCCTCCGACATCTTCTTGGTCAACGTGGTGACCAGCACCCGCTCGTTCTTGGCGGCACGTTCCCGGATCTCACCGACGAGGTCGTCGATCTGACCCTTGGTCGGCTTCACGATCACTTCCGGGTCGATCAAGCCGGTGGGGCGGATCACCTGCTCGACGAATTCGCCACCGGTCTTGCCCAGCTCGTAGTTGCCCGGCGTGGCGGACAGGTAGACCGCTTGCCCGATCCGGTCGACGAACTCCTCGAACTTCAGGGGCCGGTTGTCCATCGCGCTCGGCAACCGGAAGCCATGGTCGACGAGGGTCCGCTTGCGCGACATATCGCCCTCATACATGCCGCCGGTCTGGGGAACCGTCACGTGCGACTCGTCGATGACGAGCAGGAAGTCCTCGGGGAAGTAGTCGAGCAGGCAGTTCGGAGCGCTGCCCGGCGCGCGGCCGTCGATGTGCAGTGAATAGTTCTCGATACCCGAACAGAACCCGACCTGGCGCATCATCTCGATGTCGTAGCTGGTACGCATCCGCAGTCGCTGCGCCTCCAGCAGTTTGTTCTGGCCTTCCAGTTCGGCGAGCCGTTGTTCCAATTCGGCCTCGATACCGGCGATGGCCCGCTCCATCTTTTCCGGACCGGCGGCGTAGTGGGTGGCCGGAAAAATGAACACCTCGTCGACCTCGCGGACGACCTCACCGGTCAGCGGGTGCAGGTAGTAAAGCCGTTCGATCTCGTCGCCGAACATCTCGACCCGGATGGCCAGCTCTTCGTACACCGGGAAGATCTCCACCGTGTCGCCCCGAACGCGGAAGGTTCCCCGGGTGAACGCGATGTCGTTGCGGGCATACTGGACACCGACGAGCCCGCGCAGGATCTTCTCACGCTCGATCTCCTGCCCGGTGCGTAGCCGGACCGCGCGGTCGACGTATTCCTGCGGGGTGCCCAGGCCGTAGATACAGGACACGGTCGCCACCACGACGACATCGCGGCGGGTGAGCAACGACATGGTGGCCGAATGCCGCAGCCGCTCGACCTCGGAGTTGATGGCCGAGTCCTTCTCGATGTAGGTGTCCGTCTGCGGGACATAGGCCTCGGGTTGGTAGTAGTCGTAGTAGCTCACGAAGTACTCGACCGCGTTGTTGGGCAACATCTCGCGCAATTCATTGGCCAGCTGCGCGGCGAGCGTCTTGTTCGGCGCCATGATCAGGGCCGGTCGCTGCAGTTTCTCGATAAGCCAGGCCGTCGTCGCGGATTTTCCGGTGCCGGTGGCGCCCAGCAAGACCACGTTCTGTTCGCCCTCCCGGATACGCTTCTCCAGGTCTGCGATGGCGGTCGGCTGATCACCGGACGGCTCGAAGTCACTGATCACCTCGAACTTGCCGCTCGACGGGACGATGTCGCTCTTCACTCGCATACATCCACGGTACGGAACACCACCGACAACCTGGGTTCGCTGTCAGCGATACGGTGGGCCGATGCCGGTAGATGTGGACGTCGTGGCGGTCAGCAGCAGTCCCCGGCACACGATGTCCAAACCGACCCGGCCCGAGATCACGCTGCTGGCCGGGCTCGGGGTAGCGGGGGACGCCCACGCCGGCGTGACGGTCAAGCACCGCTCCCGGGTCCGACGGGACCCGACGCAGCCCAACCTGCGGCAGGTGCATCTCGTCCAGGCCGAACTGCACGACGAGCTGGCCGGGCGCGGTTACCTGCTTCGCCCCGGTGCGATGGGTGAGAACATCACCACCAGGGGCATCGATCTGCTGACCCTGCCCACTGCCACCACTCTGATGATCGGATCGACCGCGGTCGTCCAGGTCACTGGGTTGCGCAATCCCTGTACCCAGCTCAACGGTCTGCAGGATGGCCTGATGAACGCAGTGCTGGAGCTCGGCGAGGACGGTCAGCTGATCCGCCGGGCCGGGGTGATGGCCATCGTGCTCGCAGGGGGGGCCGTCCGCCCGGGAGACCGGATCACCGTCTCGCTGCCGAGTTCACCCACCGCTCCGCTCGCTCCGGTCTGAGGATGGCCGCTGAGGTCGGACCTCCGGCCGGGGACCGCCGGCTTGGGCGGCGCTGCGCGAACTCTTGACCAGGCTGGCCACCGTAGTCACGGCGAGCACGCCGAGGATGACCACCAGCGACAGCCAGATCGGGATGTCCGGCGCCCATTGCACGTGTTCGCCCCCGTTGAGAAACGGCAAGGTGTTCTCGTGCAACGCGTGCAGGACGAGCTTGACGCCGATGAAGCCCAGCAGCACCGACAGACCGAGGCTCAGGTAGACCAGTTTCTTCAACAGGCCTCCGATCAGGAAGTACAGCTGGCGCAGTCCCATCAATGCGAACAGGTTCGCCGTGAGGACGAGATACGGCTCCCTGGTGAGCCCGTAGATCGCCGGGATGGAGTCCAGGGCGAACAGCAGGTCCGTCGTTCCCAGCGCGACGATGACGATCGCCATCGGAGTCATCAGCCGCTTGCCGTCCCGCTTGACGGTGACGTGGCTACCCTCGAATTCCGGCGTGGACGGCACCCGGCCGCGCAACCAGCGCACCAGGCGACCGTCCCGATATTCGGCTTCGGCCTGGTCGCCGCTGCCCTCCTTGGCCAATTTCACCGCGGTGTAGACGAGGAACGCACCGAACAGGTAGAAGACCCAGGAGAAGGTGTTGATCGCCGCCGCTCCTGCGGCGATGAAGATGCCTCGCAGGATCAACGCGAGCACGATACCGATGAGCAACGCGGACTGCTGCAGCTTCCGAGGCACCGCGAGCTTGGTCATGATGATCAGGAAGACGAACAGGTTGTCGATCGACAACGAGTACTCGGTCAACCAACCGGCGAAGAATTCCGTCCCGTACTGCGAGCCGCTCACCAGGAAGATGCCGATTCCGAAGACCACGGCCGCACCGATGAAAACCGCCAGGTGGCTGGCCGATTCCTTCATGGAGGGCTCGTGCGGCCGGCGTCCGATCACAAACACGTCGACGATGAGGAAAGCCGCGGTGACGGCCAGGGTGAGAACCCACGCCAACGGTGTCACATGCATGAACTGCCTCCGGTCAGCGCGAAGCCGCAGGCCGGTCGGCATGCAGCAGCTGCCGGAGGTCTCACCCACCCAGATTCGGGCCGACTCCCCGGGAACAGGATCCGCCTGACTGACGAACGCTGATCCGTGATGACGAGGTGGTCGCGGTGTTCGGCGGGGTTACTCCCCTCCAGTGCGGCCATTGTAGCGGGCGGCTGCCCCGGTTTCCGAGTCGGCGGCCGGTCGATGAGGTCAATACGGCGGCTGCAGCCGGGCCCGCGCCGCCTCGATGTCGAAATCAGCGGGCGGGTATTCCAGGTGCAGGTCGTCCAAGGCCTCGGACAGCAACCGCCCGACGGCCCAGTTCCGATACCACTTGGTATCGCTGGGCACGACATACCACGGCGCCGTTTCGGTGGAGGTTCTGGCGATGGCGGTGGCGTACGCCGCCTGATAGTCCGACCAGTACGCGCGTTCGTCGAGGTCGGCCGGGTCGAACTTCCAATGTTTCGTCGGATCGTCGAGGCGGGCCAGCAATCGCTCTCGTTGCTCGGCGTAGCTGATGTGCAGGAAGCACTTGAGAATGGTCGTACCGGATTCGCTCAACTGCGTCTCGAAGGCTTTGATCTCCTCGATCCGCTCATCCCGCGCCTTATCGTCGATCCGATCGTGGACACGGGTGATCACAACGTCCTCGTAATGGGATCGGTTGAACACCCCGATCAGACCCGGTGCCGGTAGGGCTCTCCTGATCCGCCACAAGAAGTGGTGAGCGGCTTCCTCGGCGGTCGGTTTCTTGAACGACCTGATACTCACGCCGGCCGGTCCGACCAAGCCGACCACGTGTTTGATCACGCCGTCCTTGCCGGAGGTGTCCATTCCCTGCAGGACCAACAGGACCCGGCGCGGGTCGCCCTTCGTACCGTTGGCGAAGAGCTTTTCCTGCGCCTCGGCCAACTGGGGACCGGACTGCAAGAGCTCGCTCGCGGTCTTGGCCTTGCCTCCAGGGGCAAGCGGCTTGGCCGTCGTGTCATAGCCCAGCAGGTTCACCGGCCCCGCTGCGACCTTCAGCATCTCGCGCAGGGAGGATGACTTCGGATCACCGCTCGGACCGGAGTTCGACTTGGATGCATCGTGCGCCATGGACGAACAGTAGCGGCTGCTGCCCGGCAGCAAGATCTTCGATGTCAGGCCGCGCGTAGGCGTGCCAGGGCGATGAGTCGCGAGATAGCCCGTCGGTATTTCTTTCGATAGCCACCGGCAAGCATCTCGGCCGGGAAGAGTTCGTCGAGCGGGATGCCCGACGCCAGCAGCGGAATCTGGCGGTCGTAGAGCCGATCGGCCAGTACTACCAGGCGCAATGCCACATTCTGATCGGGCGCGGCACGGACGCCGGTCAGCCCGACCAGGCTGGTCCCCTCGACCAATGCGCCGTAGCGGGAAGGGTGCAGCGAGGCCAGGTGTCCGATCAGAGCGTCGAAGTCATCCAGTGTGGCGCCCGGGCGTTCTGTCGCCAGGACGACCTCCTGCGCGCTCGGCGGCGCCGGTGGGTCCGGCAGGCCGCGATGCCGGTAATCGGGCCCGTCGACCCGGATAGCGGTGAACCGGGCCGCCATCGCTTGAATCTCCCGCAGGAAGTCGTCAGCGGCGAATCTGTCCTCACCCAGTCGATCCGGCAAGGTGTTCGAGGTGGCCGCCAACCGCACACCGGCCTGGTCGAGCCGCGCGAGCAGGGTGGACACCAGGACGGTGTCGCCGGGGTCGTCCAGCTCGAACTCGTCGATCGCCAGGAACCTCATGATGGAGAGTTCGGTGACCAGCCGGGCGAAACCGAGCGCCCCCGCGAGATGTGTCAGCTCTACGAAGGTTGCGTAGACCTTCGGTGCCGGCGCCGCGTGCCAAGCGGACGCGAGCAGGTGCGTCTTGCCGACCCCGAACCCGCCGTCCAGGTAGATCCCGGCCGGGCCGGACGGCTCGCTCCGGCGACGGAAGAGGCCACTGCGAGCCGGCGCCCCGATGGTCTCGACGAAGGATCGCAGCTGCCTCGACGCCAGCGCCTGAGTCGGCTCGTCCGGATCGGGTACATAGGTGTCGAAGCGCACCGTGGCGAACAGCGGCGGCGGCACGAGGCCGGTGATGAGGGAGTCGACCGGAACTTCGGGTCTGCGATCGACGAGGTGGTCCGGCACGAGGGCCAAGCCTAGTTGTGCTGAGATGGGAGCCATGCGCACTCTTCTGCCCGATCCCGGCGATCGCCCATCAAGTGCTCAAACCGATCTCCACGACCACTACGGAACCGACTGGTTGGATACCGGTGGTGTTCGGATGAACTTCATCGCCAGCATCGACGGCGCGGCCAGCGCGGCCGGAAAATCGCGCGGCCTGCAGACTCCCGGCGACAACAGCGTGTTCGCCGCGCTCCGCGATCTGGCCGACGTGATCCTCGTCGGCGCCTCGACCGCCGCCATTGAGGGATATGCGCCGGCCCGGCCGTCGCCGGAGCGGCGCGCGAAGCGAAGGGCCCTGGGACTGCAGCAGATGCCGGCCATTGCGGTGGTGTCGGCGAGCCTGAACGTCGACCTAGGGTCGGAACTGTTCACCGGGGCCGACCCGGCGGCGCCGACCTTGATCATCAGCGGTTCAGCCGCACCGGTCAATCGCCGCACCGACATCATCGATCTGGCCGGTTCGGACACCGCCCTGCAGCTGCTGGAGACGCCCACCGCAGTTGATGGCGGGGTCGATGTCGCGGAGGCCATCGCCCACCTGCGCGAGCGCGGATATCGGCGCATCCTCTGCGAGGGCGGCCCGCGGCTGTTCGCCAGTGCCGTACTGCAGCGCAGCGTTGACGAGCTCTGCCTGACCGTTTCGCCCATGCTGGCGGGTCCGGCCGGACCTCGTATCGTGGCCGGAGCGGACTGGCCGGTGGACTTTCTGCCGCAGCTACGGCTCATCGGACTGCTCGTGGAGGACGATGCCTTGTTCTGCCGCTATCTGGTCCAATAGGGAACATGCGACTACCGGTCATGCCTCCCGTGCCACCGATGTTGGCGAAGCCTGTCAAAGAGATCCCGAACGGCGCCATGAGCTTCGAACCGAAATGGGACGGTTTCCGGTCGATCATCTTCCGCGACGGCGACGAGGTCGAGATCGGCAGTCGAAACGAGAAGCCGATGACTCGCTATTTTCCCGAGGTTGTGGAAGCGGTACGGGCAATCCTGCCCGAACGCTGCGTGATCGACGGCGAGATCATCCTGATCGGCTCGTCCGGCGATCGACTGGATTTCGAAGCTTTGCAGCAACGCATTCACCCGGCCGCCAGCCGGGTGAAGATGCTGTCCGAACACACTCCGGCGCGTTTCGTGGCGTTCGACCTGCTGGCGCTCGGCGACGTCGACTACACCCAGCGGCCGTTCGCGGAGCGGCGGGCGGCGTTGGCGGAGGCACTGTCCAGCGCCCCGCCGCCGATTCACCTCACAGCCGCCACTACCGACCGGGCCGTGGCCGCGCGGTGGTTCGACCAGTTCGAGGGCGCCGGACTCGACGGCCTGATCGCCAAACCGCTCGACGGCCGCTATCAGCCCGACAAACGGACCATGTTCAAGGTGAAGCACGAACGCACTGCCGACTGTGTCGTCGCCGGCTACCGGCTGCACAAGAGCGGCCCGGACGCCATCGGGTCGCTGCTGCTCGGCCTCTACAACGACGACGGCACGCTGGCCAGCGTTGGTGTGATCGGCGCGTTTCCCATGCAGCGCCGCCGGGACCTGTTCGGTGAGCTGCAGGAGCTGGTCACCACATTCGACGATCACCCGTGGGCTTGGGCCAACCAGCAGGACGGCACCCGGACACCACGCAATGCCGAGGGCAGCCGGTGGGCGGTGGGCAAGGACCTGTCGTTCACGCCGCTGCAACCGGAACGCGTGGTGGAGGTCCGCTACGACCACATGGAGGGGGTGCGGTTTCGCCACACCGCGCAGTTCGTGCGCTGGCGCCCAGACCGCAATCCCGAATCCTGCACGTACGAGCAGCTCGAGGAACCGGTCAACTTCGACCTGGCCGACGTCCTCGGCGCCGATCGCTGAGATCTTCGGCGGCTGCGCCTGTCCGCACAAACCATCGGGTCAGCTTTGCTGCAGGACCGAAAGAATGTTGCCGGCCGCTGCGCCACCGACGCGGCCGCAGATCGTGGGCCGGGACAATCGCCGACACCCGACGTTTCCGGCGGTCGGTAACCTCAACGGGTGTTGACCCGACAACTACGGCCCGCTCTGCTCGCTGCCGTCATGGCCCTGGCGCTGCTCGCGGTGGCCGCCTGTACGCGTTCGAGCAAACCTGGCCCGAGTGTGACCACGTCGGCGACCGGATCGGCCACGCCGTCGTCCTCGTCCGTGGCGCCGTCTCCCACGTCCAGCGCTGCCGGCCAGGTCGAATTCTCCGACTGTTCCGCTCAATTCCGGGCTGCGATCAACAACGATCGGGCCAAGGCGATGGACTTCACTTGTGGCAAGGTCGTCGTTCCGCTCGACTACGCCAAGCCCTCCGGATCGAAGATCGATATCTTCGTCGTGAAGGTGCATTGGCGCAAGCAACAAGCGTCCGGCCGCCTCGGGTCGCTCTTCGTCAACCCGGGTGGCCCCGGTGCGTCGGGGGTCAATCTGGCGGCGGGGCTAGTAACCCAGCTCAGCGATGATGTATTCGCTCATTTCGACCTGATCGGATTCGACCCGCGGGGCGTCGGGCTGTCCACCCCGGTGGAATGCATCAGTGACCGTCAGAAGGACGCCTACAGTGCGCAGAACCCTGATGTCCGAACCGTCGCAGGGCGGGCGGCAGCCCGGAAGGTGTCTGCCGCCATAGACCGCGGTTGTGTGGCCAAGTACCGATCCGCGCTCGGTGAGTACAACACCGAGGAAACCGCGCGGGACATGGACCTGATCCGCGCGTGGACCGGCGACACCAAATTGAACTACCTCGGCTATTCCTACGGAACCCGACTCGGAGCGACCTACGCCCATCTGTTCCCGACCAGGATCCGGACCGCGGTGCTCGACGGCGCCCTCGATCCCGTCACCCCCGAACTCGTCGCCGACGAGCGTCAAGCCAAGGGGTTCGAGGATGCATTCGACCAGTTCGCCGCCGACTGCCTCAAGCGTCCTGCCTGTGCCGTGCTCGGCGATCCCCGGACGGTGGTCACCAGCCTCATCAAGGCCGCCGATCGGGCCCCGATCGGGTCGAGTGCCACCGGTGAAACCCGCAGGGCGACCGGTGGCATCCTGGTCATCGCGGTGGCCGCGGCACTCTATGACCGGGCCCAGTGGAACGAACTCGGCCAGGCTCTGCTGGCTGCCAAGCGGGGGGACGCAAAAGCCGTCTTCACCCTCGCCGACGGTTACTTCGGACGTGATCCCGACACCGGCCATTACAACAACCTGATGGATGCCAACCTGGCCGTCAATTGCAACGACTCCACGCTCAAGGTGACTGATGCGCTGGTGGCGGCCAAGGCTGTTCAATGGGCGGCCAAGTACCCGATCTTCGGCATGAACGCCGCCGCGTCGCTGTACAACTGCATCAGCTGGCCGCCCTCGGGGCATCCATTGCCGAGCGCGTCGGCGCCTGGCGCGCCGCCCATCCTGGTTGTGGGAACCGTCCACGACCCGGCGACTCCGTTTTCGGCCACCGGCCTGCTGGCGAAGGCCTTGGGAAGCGGCGTGGTCCTGAGCTGGAACGGCGAGGGGCACACCGCCTATCCCAAGACCAAGTGTGTGACCAGCAAGGTCAACGTCTACCTGATCACCG
>JAVEEN010000227.1 GCA_030840445.1 Pseudonocardiales bacterium | reverse complement strand
TCAGCGCAGCCAGGTCGTCGGCGTAGTGGTCCATGTCGTGACCGTCGCTGGTCTGCGTGGAGCGTCCGTGCCCGCGCCGGTCATGGGCGATGACGCGGTAGCCGTGCTGGAGGAAGAACAGCATCTGGGTGTCCCAGTCGTCGCCCGAAAGCGGCCAGCCGTGGCTGAAGACGATCGGTTGGCCCGAGCCCCAGTCCTTGTAGAAGATCTCCGTGCCATCGGTCGTGGTGATCGTGCCCATCGGTGCCTCCGTTG
Source organism: Pseudonocardiales bacterium (assembly GCA_030840445.1). Taxonomy (GTDB): domain Bacteria; phylum Actinomycetota; class Actinomycetes; order Mycobacteriales; family Jatrophihabitantaceae; genus Jatrophihabitans_A. The sequence continues at coordinate 10,329 of JAVEEN010000227.1, read as the reverse complement.
GTCTGGGGCGTGACGCCGAAACGTCCGCTCTGGCAGCGTAACCGTCTCTCTTTTCGCACTCCAGGCCAATTGGCAGCCAAGCGTCGTTGGCCAGCAAAGCTTTCTAGCTCGAGTCACCGCTGGTAAGGATGATCGGAATCTCTACGTCGACGCGGGTTCCGGCGTGGACGGGGCTCTGCACTGCGACGGTCCCGCCGATGGCCTCCACGCGATCCAGCACCCCGATGAGCCCGGAACCGCGTCGTGGGTCGGCGCCGCCGATCCCGTCGTCCCTGACCGACAGCAAGAGCACGCTATCGGGCGCATCCACGCCGACATGGATTGCGGACGCCTGAGCATGCTTGGCCGCGTTCGTCAGCAGTTCGGACACTACGTAGTAGGTCGTCACCTCGACCTGCTGAGGCAGACGCTTCTCGACGCACACATTCAGCTCGACGGCGATCGGCGATCGGCGGGCCAATGCCTTGAGCGCCGGCCGCAGGCCGCCTTCGGCCAGGATGGCCGGATGCAGCCCGCGCGACAGTTCACGCAGCTCTTCGAGGACGCTGACCAGGCCGTCCGCAACTTGCGATAGCTCGGCACGCAGCTCGGTGCGTTCGGGCGGCACAGCGGCCTGCGCGGCGCGCACGTCAAGGGCGAGCGATACAAGCCTTTGCTGCGCGCTGTCGTGCAGGTCGCGCTCGATCCGTCGCCGCGTCTCGTCCGCGGCCGCAACGACGCGCGCGCGTGAGGCCCTCAGCTCGGCCTGGTTTTCCGCGTTCCTGATTGCGGTCGCGAGGAGTTCGCTGAAGTCACCCACCTGCTGCGCGGCGCTAGCGGACAGCGCGGTGCTGCGCGTTGCCACGAGGATGAGGCCCCAGGGGCGTCCCTCGATGACGATGGGGCTGACAACGCTCGACCGGATCCCCATCTTGCGGGCCGCCTCGGCGCATGGACCCGAGGCCGCTTCGTTGTCCGTTGGGCCCGCAGTCCAGTCGGTCTGCGTTGTTGATGTCATGGGCAACGGGTCGGCGATCGGCCACCGGCTGCCCACCGGCACGTCCGTGCCCACGGCTCCCCACTGGGCCAGAACCGTGATCAACGCATCCGGATCATGGCGAGCAAACAAGGCGATCTCGGCGTCTAGTAGGAGCCCTGCCTCCTCGGCGATATCTGAGAAGACCTCGATCGGCGGCAGCCCTCGCGCGACGAGAGACGCAATCCGTCGCAAAGCTGCCTGCTCCTGGGCTAGCCGGGCAGCTTCCCGAACCTGCTGACGTAGCCGACCAGCGAGCTGGCTCGCCATGATGGCCGTTGCCAGGAAGGCGGCAAACGCTTCCGCATCGGCCAGGTCCGGCAGCCCGAACACATCCTGCGGACTCAAGAAGAAATAGTCGAACGCCGCCGCGCTGAGGAGCGACGCCCCGAACGCGAACGCAGGACCCCAACGAACAGCGACCGACAAGACCACCAAGATGTAGATCACGGCGAGCCCGCGCGACGGGCCGTGGGGATGCAGGAGCTTGATCACGACTGTCACCGCGGCGACAAGGACGATGGTCGCGAGCCAACCGCTCAGCCGTCGCCTGCTGCGTGGCGTCATATGACCATGCTGACTGCCCGCCAGGTTTCCCGCCAGATCGCGCTTCCTCCGGCCGCGGCGAGGCTGCCGTCGGCAGCAAGCCCAACCACACCAACGGCTCGTGCCACCACCGTGCGCTAGATCCACACATCGGACCCGGGCGCGTGCTCGTCGGTAGAGGTCGTCCATGGGTTGGCGTGGTGGGAGTCACCGGCGAAGTCGATGACCGCGCCGCGCAGCTGTTGTCGACGGCCCTGCTAACCAAAGGGTGAGTTCAGTCCGAAGCCCGAGGGAATTATCACCTCAATCATGCGCGCTTCATCCGGGCCGGCGTTCCACATCGTGTGGAGTTCACCGCGGGGTTTGACGATGTACCCGCCAGTCTCAAGTCAGTGCGTTAGCCGGTTGGCGCGAAGTCAGCGTCCCACGTAGATCCGAAAGCGGAGTCCGGGCTGGCTGCCGTAGGCGGCGGGCTTGTCGAACTGTTCGATCAGTTCTCCGCCGTTGGCGAGGATGACCCTCTGCGACGGCACATTATCGACGTCGGTGGCCAGGTCGATCCACGGAAGCCCGACCTCACTGGCGAGTGGACAGAGTTGGGCCAGTGCACTCGTGGCGTAGCCGCGGTTCCGCTTCCAGGGGACCACGCTGTACCCGGCGTGGCCGAGGCAGTGCGGCGGCAGATCGGGGCCACCTGGTTGCCATCGCAGTCCGATACTTCCGCAGAACACGCCGTCCCACATCCACAACCGGAAGCTGGGCAGTCTCGGAACGGTGCTGTTATCAGGCAGGGTGATCGGCGGCCCCGCGGCATCGCGGTCGTCCATTATCGCCAGGAACGCCTCTGGGTTCGCCTCGATCGCGCTCAGTTCCTCATCGGCAGCCTGTTGTCGAGTGGTGTCTGCCGACCACCCCCGGCGAAGGGCTTCGACATAGGAGTCCAGATGGGCGGGAGAGGGGCGCACCAATTCCATGTCTCGATCCTCTCAGGCCACCGAAGCGATTTGTTGGTACATCGATATCTCCACGCGCACCGCCAGCGTGTCCATCTCAGTAGAGCCGCACACGACCGCGGTATGTCCGCGCGGATTACAGACTTCGACTGGGTTCGCGGTCATGCTCGGCAGCGGGAGCTGTCGACTCTGGGGCGATGCACCGGTTCGCCAGATCGGCAGTGCAGAAATAGAAGTCGAGTAGCCGGCCCATAGCAGCATCCCGTTCGGGCGCCGGGTCCTCGCAATAGGCGCGTTGCGCCGCGTAACGCCGAAGCAGGTCATGACAGGCAAACCGGCGATAGGCATGCCCAAGGAGTCGAAACACCTGCCGCGTATCACAGGCAAGCGCGTTGTACGAGGCGTCGAACGCTGCCTTGACCGAAATATCGCCATCGACGCTCCGATCCGCAACAGTCCAGATAGCATCAGCGAGCTGTTGATCGACGCTCCCGACGGAACCCGAGTCCGCCTGGGCGACCTGGCCGATGTGTCAATCCAGCCCGCGCCGAATGTGATCCGTCGGGAGGTCGGCTCCCGGCGAATCGATGTCACCGCCAACGTGGCGGGACGGGACCTGGGGTCGGTCGCTCGCGACGTCGAGCGTCAGATCCAGCAGGTCAAGTTCCCGGACGGATATCACGCGGAGGTGCTCGGAGAGTACGCCGAACGCCAGGCCGCCCAACAACGGTTGTTCATCTTTGCCGCTGCCGCGGTGGTCAGCACCTCGAGCGATACGTGGGCGAAACCTTCGGTCCTGAGCTCGTAGTTCGTGCCGCTTGCGAGCGGCTGGCGCCGATTTTGATGACGACGTTGGCTACCGGACTCGCACTGGTGCCGATGGTCATCCTGGGTGAGGTGCCGGGTAACGAGATCGAGCATCCGATGGCCGTCGTCATTCTAGGTGGCCTGGCCACGTCGACCCTGCTCAACCTCTTCGTGGTGCCCTCGCTGTACCTGCGGTTCGCTAAACGCCGTAACCCGCAGGAAGGGGCACTGCCGCTAGCGGGGGCACACCGCGCTGGCTGAACCGCTGACGATCTAGCCGTCCGTCTCGAGCGGTTCAGTGGAATCAACCGGTAATCGAACGTGGAACTCGGCGCCACCGGGAGAGTCGCGCACGCTGACTTGACCTCCATGACTGAGGACCACGTTCCGAACGATGGCCAAACCGAGTCCGGCGCCACCGCTGTCTCGGTCACGGGCCGGCTGCAGCCGGAAGAAGCGATCAAAGACGCGTTCCCGCTCGGTCTCGGGGATACCTTGGCCATCGTCGGCGACGATCAAGTCGGCGACCATTTCGTCAGTACTGAGGCCGACGCGCACCTGGCTGACGGCATGTCGTTCGGCGTTGTCGAGCAGATTGCGGACCACGCCGCGCAGATCGTCGGAACTTCCTCGGAGTCGAGCCGCTGAGAACGGGGACAGCTCGACTGTGACCTTGCCCCGAGCTCGCACGGCCTCCACCTCGAGCAGGACCAACTCGTCCAGATCAACCCACTCGACGCGACCTCGGGTGGCGTCACCCTCAGACCGCGACAGCGTAAGCAACTCATCGGTCAGCCGGTCTAACCGGGAACTCTCTCGGTGCAAGTCCTGCGCCAGCCTTATCCAATCGGTTTCGTTGGGGTGCGCCAACCCGACCTCTAGCTGAGTCAGCACCGTTGCTATCGGACTACGCAGCTCGTGCGCGGCGTCTCCGACGAACCGCCGCTGCCGTTGATGGGCCTGCTCGAGTCGGGCAAGCATCCCGTTCATCGTGTTGGCGAGCCGTCCCACCTCGTCCTGTACTTCTGGTGCGGACAGCCGACGGTTCAACCCACTTGCGGTGATAGCCGCGACCTGGCTCCGCATGGCCTCGACCGGACGCAAGGCACGTCCGACGAGCAACCACGATGTACCGCCGACCACCGCCAACAGGACTGGGACCAAGAGGGCCAGGGCGTAGCCGGCGGCCTCGACTCCGTCATCGACAGGTTCCAGTGAACGCGCGGAGTACACCGCCGCCGGCTGGCCGGCTACGGCCACGGAGATGCCGACAACGAGGTACTCCGAGGACTGACCAAAGGACGCGTTGCGAATGGTTTCCTGGATAGTGCCCGACTCCGGCCACTGGGAAATGACTGGCCCCGGCAAGTCTTGAAGTTCTGGGCTGGCAGCAAGCACTCGACCGCTACGGTCCACGATCTGGACTGCGGCGCGGTTCTTGCCCGCAGTCGCGGGTACCTGTGGCGTGGCACCTGTCGCCAACTGCGCAGCAATGTCTTGCGCGCGCTGTTCAGCGTCGTTCACGGCGGCGGACATCAGGTTGTGGCGGACCAGTGCGAGCACGATCAGGCAACCACCGAGCAGCCCGACTCCGACGATCAAGACCGCCAACACCGTGAGCCGGACTCGTATCGTCCTGAGAAGCCGAGGCACCTGTTCAGCCCCCGTCGGGGTAGAGGCGATACCCGACGCCGCGGACCGTGCCGATCGCATGCCGGCCGAACGGCAGGTCGATCTTTCGGCGGAGGTAGCGGACGTAGACCTCCAACACGTTCGATTCCTCTTTGAGCGCCGGATCCCATACCTCATCCAGGGCGAAACGTTTGGACACGATCTGTCCCGGCCGGGACATGAGCAACTCCAACAAGCTGTACTCGCGTGGCGTCAGCTCGATCTCAACCTCGTCGCGACGGCAGGTGCGGGCGCTGCGGTCCAGTGCCAGGTCGCCTGCCGTCAGAACGACGCCGCGCCGAGGCCCGGTCCGGCGAAGCAGGGCCCATAGTCGGGCAACGAGCACCCGGTAGGAAAAGGGCTTTGGCAGAAAGTCATCCGCGCCGGTGCGTAGCGCGCGCAGCTGATCGTCCTCGGTGATACGAGCGGTGAGAACCAGCACCGGGACGCCTGATCCCGCAGCCCGCAGTCGAGCACAGAGGTCAAGTCCGCCCATCCCCGGAAGCATCAGGTCGAGCACGATGACGTCGAAGTCTTCGTTGCGGAGCAGGTCGAGCGCGAGCAAGCCGTCGCCTACGGTTTCGACGTTGAAGCCGTCCTGCGTCAGCCCCTGACTCAGAGCAGCAGCAAGCGCCGCCTCATCCTCGACGACGAGCACCCGCGGCGCGCCTGGAGTAACCACTTGCACCCCTCAACCCTACGTGTCGGGCACGCCCGGCAGCGCTGCCGTTCACGCGGCCCGGCGGATCCGCCATCGGGTCGCAGCGAGACCAAAGCCGAGAACTGCGGGCACCGCGAGCACGACTGGGAGCGAGCCGCCGGCTGTCAAGGTCCGGCGTCCCGCAACCGTGACATGCAGCGGGGTACTGCTGACAACGACTGGGCCCGATCCGGCGGAGGACGGACCGACCGGTAGGAGCACTACGTAGACGTCGAAGCTGCCTGCATTCACCGATTGAAGGTCCCACGTCAGCGAAGTGCTGCCGCCAGCATTCAACGGAGCCACCACGGCCGACCGGCTCGTCGACCAATCCTCCGGATCAACGTAGACGTCCCTTTCCAGGCTCGCGATGTTGAGGTGCGCGACGAACCGATCCGAAGGCACAGTTCCCCGGTTGGTGATCTCGGATCGGACGCCGAACTTATCGCCTACGACGATGTCCAGGCGCTTCTGGTCCAGCACGATGTCGATACCGTCGGATAACGGCGGTGCGGCCACCGCTGCCGAAGCGCTTAGGGCGGCCGAAACAGCAAAACCAAGAATCAGACCGGTCAACAAGGGTAGTCGTGTCATCCTCCGCTCACCCCTCCAGCCAGCCGGATGGTTCTGGGCGCAGTGACGATCAGCGCGCCACCTGCGAGCACGACCAGCGCCAGCGCCGACACGAGATACGACCAATCAGCCGTCCAGCCGTGACCCCGCGCCAACACGGCCGACATGTAGTGCAGAACCGACGCAATCGGATTGAGCCGGAGCAACACCTCACTGAAGCCTGCGTGAGTCGTCGCGGTTGGCAGTTGGCTCGGCGCAAACAGCGCGAGCAACAGGAAGAGGCTGGCGGACAAACTGACCTTGTTCGACGTCGAGGCCGCGCTTATCAATATGCCTACGGCCGACAAGCCGAGGCCGAGCAAGGTGCCGACCAGCAAGCTAAGCAGTAACGCCTCGCCCACGATCCGCACTCCCCTGCCGAGGATCCATACGTAGGGCACGCTGACCAGCCAGGCGGCGAACCACAAGGACATCGCCGCTGCCACCTTCCCGGCTGCAATTCCCCGGCGCGATACCGGCGTCAGCAGAAGGCTCTCCAACGTGCCTCGCTCTCGTTCGCCGCTGATCGCGTCGGCACTCACCACCAGCACAACCAGGACGCCAATAGCAACCGACACCTGCAAGGTGAGGTTGACCGCCTCCCGCTGCTCGAGGAAATTGAGTATCTGGTTGGTGGCCGCAAGGTAGGTGATTGCGCTGAGCAGAACGCTGTATACGAAAACCAGCAGAAGGCCCCGAGCGCTGACCCATAAATCTCGGCACTCTTGCACAGCGACAACGCGCCAGCCAGGGCTTTTGAGATCGATCGCGGTGTTCGCCGATTCAGAAGCCGTTACTGGTTGGGTGAATGAGCGTGTCATGTCACGTCCTTCCGCGTGATGGCCAGGAACGCGTCGGCAAGTCGGACACCGTCGACCTCGAACGACAGGACCGGAATGTCTGCGCCGAGTACTGCCCCCAAAGCGGCGTTCATGCCTGAGTTGGAGTGGTCTTGATGCGCCGCCGCGGTCAGCGAAATCCTCAGGAGGTCGGCGCGTTCATCCAACACTTCGACGCTGAGCCCGGGCACGCCGGCGAGAGCCCGGCGCGCCTTCCCGATCAACTCGATAGGGACCCTGAGGCTGCCCGACATCTGGGATGCCACCACCCGGGTCACCTCAGCGACCGACCCGGAGATAACGACGCGCCCTTTGTCGAGAATCAACACCGACGTGCAGACCTGCTCGACCTCGGGCAGGGTGTGCGTGCTGAGGACCACGGTTGCGCCGCGACGCTGAGCGATGTCGCGCAGGATGCCGAGGACCTGACGCTGTCCGGCCGGGTCGAGTCCCAGGGTCGGCTCGTCGAGAAGGACGACCAGTGGGTCGTTGACCAAGGCGCGGGCGATGCCTAGGCGCTGCCGCATACCCCGGCTGTAGGTCGAGATTTGCGAGGTCGCGCGGTCAGACAGGCCCACGTCCACGAGCAGCCGCTCGGCTACCCGTTCGGCGTCCGAGCGCGGCAGTCCGAACAACCTGGCGTGATAGCGGAGGAAGTCCCGTCCGGTCTGGTGCTGCGGATAGCCAGCGCTCTCGGGAAGTACACCCACCCGACGACGAATCTCGTTGGGTCGGTTCGGCCCGATGCCGGCAACCGCGAACTGTCCGCTCGTCGGTTTTAGGACCGTGGTCAAGAGCCGGATGGTGGTGGTCTTGCCGGCCCCATTGGGGCCAAGCAATCCCATGACCTCGCCCTGCCGAGCGGTGAAGCTCAGATCCTCGGCCGCCATGCGCGTGCCGAAACGTTTGGTCAGCCGGTGGGCTTCGATCGTAATAGGGCCCATCTGTATCGCCCTTCTACTCGACCGTCCAAAACCGGACCGACTCCGCATCGGCACAGCGTCATTTGATCAGCGTCAGATGAGAGCAGGATTAAAGCGGTGCCGGACTGAGTGATCACGCTTCGAAGCTATGACTCTCTCCGGTGCAGCGGTAGGTTGCCGACATGCAGTTCATTCGAGCCCAGCCGCGATCGAGCAGGGCCTCGCAGCCCACATCGAGCTGTGGCCTTGGCACGGGCCTGAGGAGGACGACGAACCAGTGCGTCGAGCGCAGTGATGAGATGTGCAGATGGATTGTGATAACCCTGTCGAGCTCGTTCCCGGCGTCTGGCAGATCCGGCAGCAACTCAGCGAAGAGGTACCGCTCTACCTACATCTGGTGGTCGGCACGGAGGGTTCTGCGTTGGTGGATGGCGGCATGCCCTTCAGCCTGCCGGCCGTCGAACGGCTGATGGCGGCGGCCGGCGTACCTGACCAGGATCTGCGTTTCCTGCTCAACACCCACGCCCATCACGACCATATCGGCACGTTTGCTGCGTTGCGGGAACGCACCGGCGCTCGAGTCGTGGCTGACCCGGCAGCTGTGCGCTGGATCGAGGATCTCGAGGTGAACTTGCGGGAATTCGCGCTGCATCGTCCCGATATTGTCTCCGACTCCCCCGAACTGCGAGCCGAGTTGGCCCCGACTTTCGGCGAGCCATGCCCCGTCGACATTGCGATGACCGATGGTGGCGCCATACGACTGGGCGGGGGCCTCGCGTTGGAGGCGATCCAGCTGCCAGGGCATGTCGTCGGCGAACTCGGCTGGCTGGAACGGTCATCACGCACGTTGTTGCTCGGCGACATCGTGACGGGTACGTCCTGGAGTTTCTTCCACGGCCATGTGCTGCCGGCGCAGTTCCGCCGTTCGCTACACCGGCTACGCACACTGACCTTGGATGAGGACGTGCAACTCGTGTGCCTGGCTCACTATGCCAGCCGCACTTCACACGAGTTCCTCGACCTGCTCGCCGAGGTCGAGCGATACCTCGATCAAGTCACCGAAACAATCGAGGGGTCTCTTGACGGCCGGCCCCGGTCGCTGACCGAGGTATGGCGGCAGACCTGCGCCGAAATGGGTCGCATTCCGGAGTTTCGTGGGCTTGCGATGGTAGAGGCGCATCTGCGCGAGGCAGTCGCTGCTGGACGCGCGCGGTGCGTCGGACCCGATCTGTACGTCGAGGTACGATCGGGCGGCTGACCGGCAGCATCATCTTTTGTGCAGGACCGATTCTCCGGCGGCGCCCGGATCAGCTTCTGACCCGAGAGTCAGGTGCGGCACTAGCTTGATAGAGGAGCGATGGACGGCAACCGGTCTGCAGTGGTCGTCGGCGGCGGTTCCGGCATCGGCGAGGCATGCGTCGATCTGCTCGACCGCCAGGGATGGCTGGTCAGCGTCGGCGATATCGCATTCGCGGGCACGATGTCGGCCAACACGGCTGATCGCATCGTGCGACTGAAAGCCGATGCGACCTCGCCGGAGGACGCCGCCCGGCTGATGCGTGCGGCGAACGAGCGCGCCCCGCTCGCAGCCCTGGTGTACTCGGCCGGAATAGAACGACACGGCTCGGTGGTCACCACCGACGAAGGCACGTGGGACGCCACGCAGGCGGTGAATCTCAAAGGCGTATACGTTTCCGCGCAGGCGGCGATTCCCCTCATGGCCGCCAACGGCGGCGGCGCGATCGTCATCGTGTCCTCGATTCAAGGAATCGCGACCCAGAAGTCGGTGGCAGCGTACGCGGCCGCGAAGGCGGGTGCACTCGGCCTCGTCAGGGCGATGGCACTCGACCACGCCGAGCAGGGCATCCGCGTCAACGCTGTGGCACCGGGAACGATCGACACTCCGTTGGTCCGCAAGAACGCGGCAGAGATGACACCTCACGATCCGCAGGAGGCGCTACAGGCCTGGGCGGACATGCATGCGCTCAAACGAATCGGCCGACCGCAAGAAGTCGCCACCGTAGTGGCATTTCTACTCTCAGACGGTGCCTCGTTCGTCACGGGTGCGACCTGGGTTGTCGACGGCGGTCTCCTTGCCGCTTACTGACACCGACGGAGAACACCCGGAGGACGCGAGCATTCTCGGCCCTGCCGAGCAACTGGCGCAGGTCTTTCACGGGATCGCCGACGACGGTCCGGCCCGAGGAAACAGGACGATCTCGATCCACCCGGCTGGAGGCCTGCAGATACGGGTACTGCCCGA
>JAVEEN010000223.1 GCA_030840445.1 Pseudonocardiales bacterium | reverse complement strand
ACAAGCAGAAACGGCGCACGAAGGCGCAGATCGCTCGGGAGTCCGGTTTGGAACCGTTGGCCGAGCTCCTGCTGTCCGATCCTCGTCACGACCCGCAGATCGAGGCTGCGCGATATGTCGATGCGAGCAAGGGAGTGCTCGACGCCGACGGCGCCCTGGAGGGTGCCCGAGCCATTCTCACCGAGAGGTTCGCCGAGGACGCGGACCTGATCGGCGAACTGCGTGAGCGGCTGTGGTCTCAGGGACGAATCAGCTCGGCCGTTCGCGAGGGGCAAGTCGAGGGCGGGGCAAAGTTCTCGGACTACTTCAACTTCTCCGAGCCCCTGAACCGGCTGCCCTCCCACCGCATCCTGGCCCTGTTCCGCGGCGAGGAGGAGGACGTCCTCGATCTCGCGATCGAGCCGGAGGAACCACCCGCGCAGGATGCTGCGACCGCGAGCGGCTCGCCGGCGCGGGTCGGCCTAAACGGCTATGTCGGTCTCAACGGCTATGAGCTACGGATAGCCCGGCAGTTCCAGCTGGCCGATCATGGTCGGGCGGCTGACCGATGGCTACTGGACACCGTCCGGTGGGCTTGGCGCACTCGAATCTTCGGCAGGATGTCCCTCGACCTGCGAATGCGACTCCGGCAAGCCGCCGAGGTGGAAGCCGTGCGAGTGTTCGCCGCCAATCTGCGGGATCTGCTGCTGGCCGCGCCGGCGGGCAGTCGAGCCACGATGGGCCTCGACCCCGGTTTTCGCACTGGCGTCAAGGTCGCCGTCGTCGATGCCACCGGCAAGGTAGTAGCGACCGACACCATCTACCCGCACGTCCCGCAGCGCCGGTGGGACGAGGCACTCACGAGTTTGAGCCGGCTCGCCGCCGCGCATCAGGTCGAGCTGATCGCCATCGGCAACGGCACCGCATCACGGGAGACCGACAAACTCGCCCAGGAACTGATCGCCGCGAACCCCGATCTCGCACTGACCAAGGCGGTCGTGTCAGAGGCCGGCGCGTCGGTGTACTCGGCTTCGGCCTATGCCTCGGCCGAGTTGCCGGACCTGGATGTCTCGCTCCGCGGCGCCGTGTCGATCGCCCGGCGCCTGCAGGATCCGCTGGCCGAGCTGGTGAAAATCGATCCGAAGTCGATCGGGGTAGGCCAGTACCAGCACGATCTTCCCGAGCTGAGCCTGTCGCGTTCGCTGAATGCTGTTGTCGAGGACGCGGTCAATGCCGTCGGAGTCGACCTGAACACCGCCTCGGTGCCATTGCTGTCCCGGGTGTCGGGCATCGGCGAGGGACTTGCGGCAAGCATCGTGGCCCACCGGGATGCGACCGGCCCGTTTCGGACTCGCCGTGCTCTGAAGGACGTGCCGCGGCTCGGACCCAAGGCATTCCAGCAATGCGCGGGTTTCCTGCGTATCCCAGGAGGAGCGGACCCCCTCGACAGCTCAAGCGTCCATCCCGAGGCGTATCCGGTGGTCCGGCGCATGGTGGCCGCCACCAAGACGTCACTGGAATCCCTGATCGGAAACTCGAACGCGCTTCGCTCCATCGCAGCCGAGGACTTCGTCGACGATATCTTCGGGCTGCCCACCGTCACCGACATCCTGTCCGAGCTCGAGAAGCCGGGACGGGACCCCCGACCGGCCTTCAAGACCGCCGCCTTTGCCGAGGGAGTCGATACTGTCGCCGACCTGCGACCGGGCATGGTCCTCGAAGGAACGGTGACGAATGTCGCGGCCTTCGGCGCGTTCGTCGACATCGGCGTCCATCAGGACGGCCTGGTGCACATCTCCGCGATGTCGAACACGTATGTGAAGGATCCGCGCGATGTGGTCAAGTCCGGCGACGTGGTACGTGTCAAGGTGCTCGAAGTCGACGTTGCTCGCAAGCGGATCGGCCTCAGTCTCCGGTTGACCGACGAAGCAAAGCCGACCCGCTCGACCGGGACCGGTTCGGCTGGCAACGGCTCGGCCGGCGGCACTCCAGCCGGGCGGCCCAAGCGCGACCAACCGCAGGCCCGCCCGGCCCAGAAGCCTCCCCGCAGCGAGCCGTCTGCCTCGACGACGATGGCGGATGCGCTGCGCAGGGCGGGTCTCGGCCGGTCCTGACCAGCCACTTCGGCCATAGCTGAGATGATCTGCACCTAATGTGAAGACATGTCACTCCTCCTGCGCGCCGGCCTCCTCGGTCTGGCCTCTGGTTCCCGTAGCACGCTCGGCGTTGCCGCACTTGTCCTCACCGCGAAACCGGCACGGCACCTCGTTTCCCGAAGATCAGGGACGCACACCCGGTGGACACGTCGCATCGCGTTGCTGGGCTCGACCGGTGAACTGGTCGGTGACAAGCTGCCGCAGGCGCCTAGCCGGTTGCAGCCGCGTGCAGCCGGGTTACGGCTGGTCCTCGGCGCGGTATCCGGTGCGACCCTCGCGCACCGGGAAGGCAGTTCGCCTGGACGCACCATCGCCGGCGGTGTGATCGGAGCACTGGGTGCTGCCGTGGGAACGCGATTGGGCGCCTCGTGGCGAGGCGTGGCCACCAAGAAGTTCGGTCCCGATCTGCCGGGTGCCCTCGTCGAGGATGCGGTCGCGATGGCCGCAGCCAAGTACGCGACCGGCGGCCGGGGCAGGATTCTCCGATGAGCGAGGACCTTAAAGCCCTGACCCGTAAGGATTTCCCGGTGCTCCGGACAATGCCGACCCGGTGGTCCGACGACGACACCTACGGTCACGTCAACAACGCCGTGCACTACCAGCTCTTCGACACAGCCGTCAACGGGTGGCTGATCGAAGCGGCCGGCAACAACATCCGCGAACTGCCCGCAATCGGACTGGTCGTGGAAACCTCCTGCCGGTACCTTGCCGAGCTCCGGTTTCCGGTGCTGGTGACGGCAGGAATTGCCCTCGAGCACATCGGCAGGACCAGCGTGATCTATCGCCTTGGCCTCTTCGGCGCCGACGACTCACCAGCCGCAGTGGGCCGATTCGTGCACGTCTATGTCAACCGCGAGACGAGGCGGCCGGTGGCGATCCCGGCGGAAATCAGCCGCGCCCTCGAGGTCCTGGGTCAGGCCAGTCCCCGGTTCGGGTTACCTCGATGAGATCCTGGGGCGTATCGATATCTCTGATCTGATCAGGCAGATCGAGGAACTCGACTGAATCCGGCCTAGCGTCGATGAAGGCCCGCGCGCCTTGGTCACCGACGGCGGCGGCGGCGAACTCGGAGAAGAGTCGTCTAGGAACCAATACCGGATGCGACCTTTTTCCCTGACGCCGGGCCAGGACCACCTGCGAACCGTGTCGGCGATGAGCGGCAATAACCAGGCCGATGTCGGACGGCTTAATCCCGATCTGATCGACGAGAATGATCACACAGGCCGGATCAGTCACCGCTTCCAGGCCGATCCCCAACGATCGTCCCATTCCCGCATCGGGGTCGGGGTTCACCACGCTACGAGCCCCGGCCGCAGTCACGTCCGCCGACCGGACCACCGCCACGACGTCCTGACAGCCACCGTCGCGCAACACGCTGACGGCGCGGTCGATCAGTCGCATACCGTGCAGCATCACCTCGGCCTTCGGACGTCCCAACCGGCGGCCGGCTCCCGCGGCCAGGACGAGGCCGGTGACCCGACCTTCACCCACGGCGGACGGCGATACCGGTGCCACGTCGGCTAATCGCGGGGATACTTCAGCAGCGTCACCGCTGTGACCAGTGCTGCCTGGGTCGCCTCGTAACCCTTGTCTTCCTTCGACCCCTCCAGGCCGGCTCGGTCCAGCGCCTGCTGATCGTTGTCGCAGGTGAGGACGCCGAAACCGATCGGTATGCCGGTCCGCACCGACACCTGGGTCAAGCCGTCGGTGGCCGCGGAGCAGACATAGTCGAAATGCGGCGTACCGCCCCGGATGACGACGCCCAGGGCCACGATCACGTCCACCGGTCCTCGCCCGATGCGGGTCGCCGCGACAGGAAGCTCGAACGTACCGGGCACCCTGACGACAGTGACCTGCTTGACGCCCGAATCCGCCAGCGCCCGGCGTGCCCCGGCCAGCAGCCCCGCCATGACCTCGGTGTGCCACTGGGCCGCCAGCACGACCACCTTGAGGTCCGCCGCGCCTGCGACGGGTCCGGTGTCCGGAGCACCGTGTCCGCTCATTGTTCGCTCACCGTGCCACTCACCATTCCGTGGTCTGATGGGCGACGACCGAATCCGGTCCGAGGTCGAGTTCGTGGCCCATCCGGTCTCGTTTCGCCTCCAGATAACGCAGATTCTCGGGATTGACATGAGTTGGCAGTCGAACCTGACCGACCACCGACAGACCATATCCTTCCAGTCCAGCTCGCTTGGCCGGGTTGTTCGTCAGCAGTCGCATGGTACGAATTCCGAGGTCGGCCAGGATTTGAGCTCCGGTGCCGTAATCCCTGGCATCGGCCGGCAGCCCCAGGTCCAGGTTGGCGTCCAGCGTGTCCCGTCCCGCGTCCTGCAGCTGGTAAGCCTGCAGTTTGTGGAGCAAGCCGATGCCGCGGCCCTCATGGCCACGGACGTACAGCACGACTCCGCGCCCTTCCCGGGCCACCGCCGCCAACGCCGCGTCCAGTTGCGGACCGCAGTCGCAGCGCAATGATCCGAACACATCGCCGGTGAGGCACTCCGAGTGGACGCGGACCAGCACGTCCTCGCCATCTCCGATATCGCCGAAGACGAACGCGACGTGTTCCCTGTTGTCGTAGGACGACGAGTACCCCACCGCGGTGAATTCTCCGTAGCGCAACGGCACCCTGGCCTCGGCCACCCGCTCGACCAGCTTGTCGAATCGGCGGCGGTAAGCGATCAGGTCGGCGATCGAGATAAGGGTAAGCCCGTGCTCGTCGGCGAACACTCTTAGTTCGTCGGCTCGGGCCATGCCGGACGGGTCCTTCTCACTGACCACCTCGCACAACACACCGGCCGGAGCGAGCCCGGCCAGCGTTGCCAGGTCGACCGCCGCCTCGGTATGGCCGGGCCGGCGCAACACGCCGCCGTCCTTGGCCCGCAACGGGACGATGTGGCCCGGGCGTGCCAGATCGGCCGAAGACGTCGACGGGTCGGCAAGCAGTCGGATCGTGCGGGCACGATCGGTGGCCGAGATGCCGGTAGTGACCCCCTCGCGGGCGTCGACCGTCACCGCGTAGGCGGTCCCACGTCGATCCTGATTGACCCGGAACATCGGCGGCAGGTCCAGGCGATCCGCCTCGGCCTCACTCATCGGCACGCAGATGTAGCCCGAGGTATAACGCACCATGAAGGCCACCAGCTCGGGCGTCGCCAGCTCGGCGGCGAAGATCAGATCTCCCTCGTTTTCGCGGTCCTCGTCATCGATGACAACCACCGCCTTACCGGCGGCAATGTCGGCGATCGCTTTCTCTACTGAATCCAGCATGTTGTCAGCCGCCGCCGTTCGATGTGTTCGAGTGGATGTTCAGTCCGGTCCCACGAGTCAGCAGGCGCTCGGTGTACTTAGCCAGCACATCGACCTCGAGATTCACCGGCTCGCCCACCGCCCGGTTTCCGAGGTTGGTCGCGCGCAGGGTCTCGGGGATCAGCCCGACCTCGAACCAATCAGAGTCCTGACGGGTTGAGTTTCCGACCGCGGTCACCGTCAACGAAACTCCGTTCACCGCGATCGAGCCCTTTTCCGCGACGTATCTGGACAGGTCAGCCGGCAGGCCGAAGCGGAAAGACTCCCACTCGGTGCCGGGCGTACGGGCCAACACGACCCCGGTTCCGTCGACGTGGCCCTGCACGATGTGCCCGTCGAGGCGGCTGTCCACCCGGGCGGCGCGTTCCAGATTGACCCGGTCCCCGGCCGCCAGCGCACCGATGACGCTCCGCTTCAGGGTCTCGGCCATCACGTCGAAGACCAGATCCACCGCCGGCACGCCCGCGGCGGAGTCGCTTTCCTCGCCGACGACGGTGAGACACACCCCGTTGACCGCGATGGAGGCGCCGTGCCTGACGTCCTCGGCGACCTTCGTCGCACGGATGCGCAGCACAGCCGAATCACCGTGCCCGGTGACCGAGACTACTTCGCCGAGTTCCTCGACGATGCCGGTGAACATCCTCATTCCTCCTGACCGGTGGGCCAGACTGGGCGGCCCACGATTTTGACGTCATCGCCGAGGCGACTGACGTCGGATACCTCCAGTGTGACTGCATCGGCCATGCTGGTTATTCCCGCGTCCCGCAGCGCGGCTGTCCCCGACCCGAGCAGTTTAGGAGCCACGTAGCCCACCACCTGGTCGATCAGCCGGGCTTCCAGGAAGGCTCCCGCAAGGGTCGGGCCGCCTTCGAGGAGAACGTGGCGAACGCCTCGGTCATAAAGGGCCTTGAGCGCGAACCGCGGGACGGCAGTGTCCAGCACGACAGTTTCGGCGGCGTCGTCGAACACGCGATATTCCTTGCCGACGCGATGACGTCGATCCACCACGACACGCAGCGGTTGTCGGGGGGCCAGTTCATCCTCCCTAGCACCAGCCAGGCCGCGCACGGTGAGTTGCGGGTCATCGGCCAGCACCGTGCCGCTGCCCACCACGACCGCGTCGACGATGTCGCGCAGCGCATGCACATCTGCGCGAGATTCGGCATTGGTGATCCACCGCGAGGTTCCGTCGGCGGCCGCACTCCGACCGTCCAGCGTGGCGGCGAACTTCCAGGTCACGAACGGGCGGGATTGCAGCACCGAGAAAAGCCAGGGCCGCAACACGCCGCGAGCAATCTCGCCCTGGTCCACATCGGCAAGTACCTGGACGCCGGCCTCCCGCAAACGGTCGGCGCCACCAGCGGCCTGCTGGTTGGGATCGGAGACGCCGAACACCACCCGGACGACGCCGGCGTCGATCAGAGCCTGCGAACAGGGTCCCGTGCGCCCGGTGTGGTTGCACGGCTCCAGGGTGACGACGGCGGTTGCCCCGCGGGCTGATTCGCCGGCCGCGCGAAGTGCGATCACCTCCGCATGCTCGGATCCGGCGGGCTGGGTGACTCCCTCGGCGATACGGCGGCCTTGTGGGTCGAGGATGATTGCGGCGACCGGCGGGTTCGGGCTCGTCCTCCCGGCGACCGTGCGGGCCAACTCGGCGGCGTGCTGCAATGCGGTGATCTCGGCATCCGTGGCCTGCAGCAGGCTCATGCCTCTCCCATTGCTCGGCCCTTAGCTCGTCCGATTATCTGTTCGCAGCGGGCCATTCCGACCCGGGCCAGGCTGCGCAGGTGCTCGACGGCCGCGGCTGGATCGTCCGCGCCGTACACCGCCGAACCGGCGACGAAGACGTCCACGCCTGCCTCGGCAGCCTCGGTGATGGTGTCCGCGCCGATCCCACCGTCGATCTCGATGAACAGCCGGAGGTGGCCGGAGTTGACGTGCCTTCTCGCCGTACGAACCTTGTCCAGCACCTCGGGCATGAATGCCTGGCCACCGAAGCCCGGTTCGACAGACATGATCAGCAGCGTGTCGAACTCGACGAGGACGTCGAGATAGGGCTCGAGCGGAGTGCCCGGCTTGACGGAGAGCCCCACCAGCGCGCCGGCGGACCGGACAGCGCGCGCGGTTTGCACCACATCGCTGGCCGCCTCGGCGTGGAAGGTCACGTTCGCCGCGCCGCCCTCGGCGTATCCGGGGGCCCACCGGTCCGGATCCTCGATCATGAGATGGCAGTCAAGCGGCAGATCGGTGGCTCGGTGCAGGCTCTTCACCACCGGAAGCCCGATGGTCAGGTTCGGTACGAAGTGGTTGTCCATGACGTCGACATGCAGCCAGTCGGCCCGCGAGACGGCATCCGCGGCCGCGGCCAGATGAGCGAAGTCGGCCGACAGGATGCTCGGCGCGATCATGGGTTCGGGCTGCGAGGCTGGCACGTCAGAAGTCTAGGGGGCACCCGGAATCGCGGCACTGCCGCGCACCCACTCGACCCACACTCGGCCGGTGGCCCCGCTTTGGCCCGTTCACCAGGCGACTACCGGATGTTCAGATAACGGGCGAAACTAAACATCGAATGCTATTTCCTACCTAGTCCTCAGACTGTCAGGATCAGACCCACAGGTCGACGTGGTAGGGCGCGTCACAGTCCGCTCTGGAGGAGACGATCACAGTGCGACGATTCCGGCATTCGAAGCTGATCGGCCTGACGGCCGCCCTGACCCTGGCGTCGGCGGGGGTGGCCACGAGCCAGGCCGCGGCTCACAGTGAGCGCGACCGGGGCGGCCTGTCGGCGATCAATCACATCGTGGTGATCTACGACGAGAACCACAGCTTCGACAACCTCTACGGTGGCTGGGAAGGCGTCAACGGACTCTCCAAGGCCAAGCCCGCGAATGCGGTGCAGGTCGGTCAGGATGGCGCGGTGTTGCCGGTACTCCCCCAGAACGATGTCAACCTGCCGGCCACCACACCCAACAAGCCCTTTGCGATCACCGACTACATCGGCCAGGACGACACCACCTGCCCGCGGCCCAATGAGTTCTTTCCCAGCGGTGTCCCGAAGGGCACCGGACTCCCCGGCGGTTGTACGCGCGACATCGTGCACCGCTACTACCAGGAGCAGTATCAGATCAACGGCGGTCAGCAGAACCGCTACACCGCAGGGTCGGACGCCGTCGGCCTGACCATGGGTCACTACGACACCAAGCAGCTGCCGATCTACACCTACCTGCACGGCCCCGACGCTCCGAAGTACGCTATCGCCGACCGACTGTTCCAGGGCGCGTTCGGTGGATCGTTCCTCAACCACCAGTGGTTGGTCACGGCCCGGACGCCGACCTTCCCGAACGCGATTGCTGATCTCGCGCCGGTGAACGGCAAACTGACCTCAGCATCGGGCAACGACCTGCATTCCGTCGTGGACAGCAACGGCGAGCCGACGAAATATCCGCTGTACACGCCGACCGGACTGGTTGCCGACGGAGCGCTGACCCAGGCGGCCGATGCCAACGGCAACTGTGTGGTGCCGGCCGCCGCCGTCGCACCGAAGAAGGGCACGGTGTGCGGTGATTACGCCGTCAACACCATTCAGCCGTCCTCCCAGCCTTATGCCCCCGGGACGCCGGTGAGCAAGCAGTTGCCTGCTCAGACCCTGCCCACGATCGGCGACGAACTGTCCGGCAAGGGCTTGGATTGGGCCTGGTACTCAGGTGGCTGGGACAACGCCGCAGGCAACATAACCGGCGCGGGCTGGACCATGGGCGATGCCGGCGTCGGCCGCTGCGACAACTCCAAGCATTCGGCGGACGGAGCCAACGAGGCCAATCCCAAGGCCATGTACCCCTACTGCCCGACCGGCGATTTCCAGTTCCACCACCAGCCCTTCAACTACTACAGGAACTTCCAGGAGGGCCAGCCGGGCCGGTCTCACCTGCAGGACGAGACCAATTTCGTCAACGCCGCCAAGTCGGGCCAGTTGAAGCCGGTGAGCTTCGTCAAGCCGCTTGGCCGGGAGAACGAGCACCCGGGATACGCCAGTGAGCGCACCGGTTCAGATCATCTCGTCGATCTGATCAAGGCGGTCGAGAACGGCCCGCAGGCCTCCGACACGCTGATCGTGATCACCTATGACGAGTTCGGTGGACAATGGGACCATGTCAGTCCTCCCGCTGCGGGCAAGAAGGGCGCGGTAGCCGACAAGTGGGGACCGGGCACCCGGGTGCCGGCGCTGTTGATCTCACCGCAGCTGGACAAGAAGTTCGCGGTGGATTCGAGCTCATACGACACCACCTCGATCCTGGCGACGATCGAGCACCGGTTCGGGCTGAACCCGCTGAGCAGTCGGGACGCCAAGGTGAATGACTTCTCGTCAGTGCTTCAGCGCGGACACCAGCACCACCGATGATTTCGCCTCCATGAGGAGCCGGCCGAACGGTGAGTCGGCGGGCACTCCGGGGGCACCAGCGTGGTCAGCGCGTTCGTCGCAGCGCGGCGAAGAACATCGCGTCGGTGCCGTGGCGATGCGGCCACAACTGCACCATGCCCGAGTCGTCCAAGCGCGTGACACCCGGAAACGCCGGGCGGGCATCGAGGAGTTCGAAGTCCTCACGATCAGCCAGGAACCTGCTGATCTGGCCACGCGTTTCGGCTAGGTGCGGCGAGCAGGTGACGTAGCCGATCACGCCCCCCGGACGTACCACCCGGGCCGCGGCATCGAGCAGATCCCGTTGCAATACCACCAGATCGGCCAAGTCGTCCGGCGTCTTGCGCCACCGTGCCTCAGGTCGACGGCGCAGCGCACCCAGGCCGGTACACGGTGCGTCCAACAGCACCCGGTCATAGGCCTCGACGATGTTGCTGCCGGCTGCCGGCTCAGCCCCTGCCGACGCGGGGCCGTCGTCGGTAGCCAACCGGCGCGCGTCGCCCACCCTGATCTCGACATCCCACCCTGCGGTCGCGCGGGCGATCAGCTCGGCGCGATGCGGGTGCAACTCACTGGCCGTGAGCCGGGCCCCGCGCCGATCGGCGAGTGCCGCCAGCAGGGCCGCCTTCCCGCCGGGGCCGGCACACAGATCGAGCCAGCGCGCGTCCGGGCCGGACAGCGGCAGCTGGCTCAGTGCGACCGCGCAGAGCTGGCTGCCCTCGTCCTGTACGCCGGCAAGCTGTTCCTGCACAGCGGCCAGAGCGGCAGGCTCGCCACCGGTGACAAGCCTGACCGCGTAGGGCGAATACGGTCCCGCCTCGCCCGCAGCCTGCTGGACCAGTTCATCGCGGCTGATCCGGCCCGGCCATGCCACCAAGTGGGTCTCAGGTCGCTCGTCGTCGGCCGACAGTGCGGCCTCCAAATCGGACAGGTCGTGGTCGGGACCGTCCGCACCGTTGTAGAGCAGTCCCGCGGTCTCGGCACTCACTTCACTGGCCGGCGGCCGGGCGGATCCGGCGCCGAGTGCGTCGGCAAAGGCGCCGACGATCCAGCCCGGGTGGGAATGGCGCACCGCCAGCCGGCCGAGCGGCGAGGCCTCGCGCGAGATCCGATCACACCAGGCATCGAAGTCCCGCGCGGATACCTTGCGCAGAATGGCGTTCACGAAGCCAGTGGCTCTGGCGTTGCCGGTGGCACGGGCCAGATCCACGGTCGTGGCCACCGCGGCGTGGTTCGGAATCCGGGTCTTGAGCAGCTGATACGCCCCGAGCCTCAGCAGGTTCAGCACACCGGTCTCGATGTCGGCCAACGGGCGGCTGGAACAGTCACGCAGGATCTCATCGACAGTGCCGCTGGCCCGCAGCGTCCCGTAGCCGAGTTCGGTCGCCAAGGCGGCGTCGCGGCCGGTGAGACCCGCCTCGGAGACCAGCTTCGGCAGGACCAAGTTGGCGTACGCTTCGTCCTCGTCGACCGCCACCAGTGTGCGCCAAGCGGCCCACCGCGCCGGATCGGCCTGGCCCGGCGCCTCAGCCAACAGAATCTCCGGTGGTGAGTCTGGCCCCGCGCGCCCAATCGGACGCTGCCATCGACGTCTTGCCGGGCGGCTGGACCTGACCGAGTTCGACCGGGACTGTCGCGGTGCCGACTAGGACCGACTTCTTGCTGACCTGCAGCACGCCGGGTGGCAACTCCGTGGACCCGTCACCACAGATCACCGGTCCGAGCTTGAGCCGGTCTCCGCGGAAGTCGGTCCAGGCCCCGGGCGCCGGGGTGCACGCGCGGATCCGGCGGTCGACGGCAACGGCGGGAAGATCGAAGCGGATCCGGGCGTCGGCAGCGGACAGCTTGGGCGCCAGCGAGGCCCCGTCGGCGGGCTGCGGAACCGGGAACAGCGAGCCATCTGCGATGCCGTCCATGGTGGCAACGAGCAAGCCCGCGCCCGCCTCGGCCAGCCGTCCGAGCAGGTCGCCGCTGGTGTCGCGGGAACGGATCTTCTCGGTCAACACCCCGAAGACCGGGCCGTCGTCGAGTCCGGGCCCGATCAGGAACGTGGACGCGCCGGTGTAGTCGTCGCCGTGCAACAAGGCGTGCTGTACCGGGGCCGCCCCGCGCCACGCCGGCAGCAGCGAGAAGTGCAGATTCACCCACCCGTAACGGGGCAAACTCAGAGCGGGCTCGCGCAGTAGCGCGCCGTAGGCGACGACCGGACACACATCGATCTCCAGTTCGGCCGCGGCGGCGGCGAAGTCCGGGTCGGACGGTTTGGCCGGGGCGAAGACTGGGATGTCGTGTTCGCGAGCCAGTTCGGCCACCGGTGACGGCCGTAGCGATCGACCGCGGCCGCTGGCGGCATCGGGCCGGGTCAGCACACCGACGACCTCATGGGCCGGATGAGCTATCAAGGCCTTCAAGGAGGGCAGCGCGACCTCGGGTGTACCGGCAAAGAGCAGTCTCACCGACGTAGGCCGAACGGATCATTCTCGGCCGGAGCATTGCGCATCGGGACGTTCGGGCCATACGGCCCGCCGCCGTGCGGACTCACCTTGATCATCGGGTTGATCATCGGGGTGGACAGACCAGCCCAGTCCGCGTTGCGGATCTCAGCCATCGCGGCCCGACGGGTCTCCGGATCGAGCCGGTCGACGAACAGCACGCCGTCGAGATGGTCGGTTTCGTGCTGGATGCAACGGGCCAATCGGGAGGTGCCCTCGATACTGATCGGGTCGCCGTACATGTTCTGCCCGTGGGCGACCACGTGCTCATGCCGACGGCAGTCCCAGGACAGGCCGGGGATGGACAGGCAGCCCTCGGGTCCGTCCTGCATCTCAGTGTTCGGGAAGTGCAGCACCGGGTTGACCAGATGACCCTGCTCCTCGTCGCTGACCCGGTAGGTGAACACCCGCAGACCAACACCGAGTTGCGGTGCCGCAAGTCCGGCACCCGGAGCATCGATCATCGTCTCGGTCAGATCGGCGACCAGCCGGTGCAGTTCCCGGTCGAAGACGGTGACAGGTTCGGCAGGAGTCCGCAGCACGGGGTCGCCGAACAGTCGGATGGGAAGCACGGTCACCGGTCCAGTGTATGGAAGGCCACTTTGCGGACTGACAGCACATTAGTTAGCATGGCTAACGAACGAAAGGGGCCGTTTCGTGCCACTGACCGCCGCCCATGACCGCCGGATCGCGCTCTCGGTCACCACCGTCGGCATCCTTGCTGCGACGCTCAACTCCTCCATCCTGCTGATCTCGCTTCCGGCCATCTTCTCGGGACTCGGTCTGAACCCGCTGGCCCCCGCCAACATCTCCTACCTGTTATGGATGTTGATGGGGTACCTCTTGGTGACGGCGGTTCTGGTCGTGACCTTCGGCCGGCTCGGTGATCAATACGGTCGTGCCCGGCTGTTCAACCTCGGCTTCGGTATCTTCACGGTCGCATCGGTGGCATGTGCACTGGTGCCCAACACCGGCTCCGCCGGGGCGCTCGAGTTGATTTCGCTGCGCATCTTGCAGGGTGTCGGCGGTGCGATGCTGACGGCCAACTCCACCGCGATCATCACCGATGCCTTCCCACCGGACCGACGTGGCTTCGCACTCGGCGTCAACCAGGTCGCCGCGATCGGCGGTTCGTTCCTGGGATTGATCATCGGCGGCCTGCTATCGGAGTGGCATTGGCGAGCAGTCTTCTGGGTCAGCGTGCCGATCGGGATCTGGGGAACCTGGATGGGTTACCGGACCCTGCGCGACCAGCCCCGGGACCGCCAGAGCAAGGTGGCCATCGACTGGTGGGGCAACCTGACCTTCGGCGTCGGCCTGATCGCGATCCTGGTGGCGATCACCTACGGGCTGCAGCCCTACGGCGGGCACACCATGGGCTGGTCCTCCCCGATGGTCCTGCTCGGCCTGATCGGCGGTGCCGTCCTGCTGATCGCATTCGGCGTCATCGAGACCCGGGTCACCGACCCGATGATGGATCTCAGATTGTTCCGGATCCGCGCGTTCGCGGCGGGCCAGACGGTGAATTTCCTGGTGTCCATGGCACGTGGTGGTTTGCAGTTCATGCTCATCATTTGGCTCCAGGGCATCTGGTTGCCGCTGCATGGGTACAACTTCGCCAACACTCCGCTGTGGGCGGGCATCTATATGTTGCCGCTGACCATCGGGTTCCTGGTCGCCGGTCCGGCCTCCGGCGCACTTTCGGATCGGTTCGGTGCGCGGGCCTTCTCGACCGGAGGTCTGCTACTCACGGCCGCTACTTTCGGCGGGCTGATCGCCATCCCGGCCAACTTCAACTATGTCGTGTTCGCGATCCTGCTCGCCCTGAACGGTATCGGGATGGGCTTGGTGGCCGCACCGAACTCGGCCGCGATCATGAACGCAGTCCCCGCCAACGAGCGAGGCGCGGCCTCCGGTATCCGAGCGACCGGCATGAACGCCGGCATGGTGCTGTCGATGGGTGGCTTCTTCACCCTGATGGCCATCGGCCTGGCCAGTCGGCTACCGGCGTCGATGTACGACGGGCTCACCAGGTTGGGTATCACTCCGGACGCGGCCAACAGCATCTCGCACACTCCCCCGGTCGGCACACTGTTCGCGGCCTTCCTCGGTGACAACCCGATCAAAGCCCTGGTATCCCAGGTGGATCCCCAGCAGTTACGACCGGGATCCGGCGTCGACGTAGCCACCCTGACCGGACGCGAGTTCTTCCCGCACCTGATCTCCGACCCCTTCCGGCACGGGCTGGCCATCGCCTTCGGCGCCTCGATCGTGATGCTGCTGATTGCCGCGGTGGCCTCACTGATGCGTGGCGAACGCTTCATCCATGGCGAGTCCGGGATGCCCGCGGGCTCCGGCCCGGACCGCCGCTCCGACTCGGACGGCCAAGTCGGCACGCCGCGCCACGAAACCGTTGTCGAGGCTATGGCGCGTGAGGGTGCCGCCCTCGACGGCATTCCCGGCCAGGACGTCGCTTATGAGGATGCGCTCGCCGACCAGAGCGCGTCCCGCCCGCGACCGTAAGGCGCTTGCGACCTCGAGAGGAAGGGCGCCTTTCAGAACAGTTCGAGCGGGTCAAGATCGATCCGGACCGGCCCGCCGGACTTGCGAGCGGATCGGATCGCCGCGGCCGCATGCAGAGCCTCGGCCAGGGCTACCCCAGCTGGCCTGGGTACCCGGAGCAGCGTGCGGATCTGCTCGCCCTGGCCGTCGCCGCCAGCTTGGGCCCGGGCCGCCTTCGACGGTGTGACCGGGACCGCCCCCAGCTCCTCCGCCGTCGGCGGCAGGTGGGCCAGCGCGAGCAACTCGGCGATGTCGGCCGGTGCGCCGGTCAGCGAGGCCAGCCGCGCTACCGGTGGGAATCCGAGTTCGGTCCGATCGGCCAGTTCCCGCTCGGCGTGGCCGGCCGGATCCCAGCGGACCAGCGCCTGAACGGCGGCCAGGCCCGCGTCAGCGCCGATCATGACCTGGCCGTCACAAGCGACCAGGGCCGCCGCATTGCACCAGCGCCGCACCGTCTCCTCAGCGGCCCGCAGGTCGGCCCGCGACAACAGCGACCAACCGTCCAGCAGTAAGGCCGCACCGTAGCCACCGGGTACCACCGGCTCCGCTCCAGGCGTGGCGATGACCACCGACGGACCCTCCGGGATCTCGGCGAGGATCTGATCACCCGCACTGGTGCGGGTCACCACACCGGGGAACGCCCGTCCGATCTCCTCGGCGGTGCGGGAGGCACCGATCACCACCGCCCGCATCCGGGTGCCCTGGCACACCGGGCACCGCCACTGGTGGACCGACCGCCCGCACCAGCGACACACCGGCGCCCCGGTACCGGACGAGGTGGCCAGCGGCCCGTGGCAGTGCTCGCACCGGGCTGGCGTCCGATCGTTGACACAGGCGAGCGCGGGCAGATAGCCACGACGGGGCACCTGGACGAGAACCGGTCGGTTCCCGGCCAGCGACTCGCGCGCCGCGCGGAAGGCCAGCGCGGGTAATCGAGCGCTGCGGGCGGCCGGATCGCGTTCCAGTTCGAAGTCGTCGCCCAGGGCGCTGATCCGCGGCGATGCCTGTCGAATGATGCCGCGATCGGCGACGATGTGCTGCGCCCACCCGGACTGCAGCAGCAGCGCTGACTCGGCCGTCTGGGCGAAGCCGGCGACCAGCAGCGCCGCGCCGGTCGCCGAGGACCGGAGTACGGCGACATCGCGCGCGTGGGGATACGGAGCACGCGGCTCGGCATGCAGATCGTCTCCGTCGTCGTAGATGACGACCAATCCGAGGTCCGACACCGGAGCGAACACGGCCGAACGGTTACCGATGACCGCCCGTACCGCACCTCGACGGATCGCCAGCCAGCTCTTGTAGCGGGCCTCCGGGCCGAGGTCGGCCGAGAGCACGACATGGCTGTTGGCCGGCAGCACGGCGGACAGCGCGGCGTCCAGCCGAGCGGTGTCACGCGCGTCCGGCACGGCGACGACGGCGCCCCGGCCGGCCGCCAGACAAGCTTGAACCGCCTCAGCGATCCGAGCCGGCCAGTCCTCGCCGGGCAAAACGTTCCAGACCGCGCGGGCGGCGCGGCCACCTGCGACGGCGGCCAGAAAAGCCGGCCCGGCGCGGTAGCGCGACCAACCCTCGGGATTCGGCGGGTTGACCAGACCACCGGACTCGGCTCGGACCGCGGACTCAGCACGGGCATGCCGCGGTGGCACCCCGAGCCGCACGACGTCGGCGAAGGTGCCGGCCCAGCGGTCGGCCACCGAACGGAACAGGGCCGCCGTCTCCCGGGTTAGGACGGGTTCCTCGCCCACACCGCGTTCGAGGTAGGACAGCCGGCCGTCGTGCGCGCTGGCCTCGGTCCGATCCAGTACCCAGGCGTCCACCAGGCGGCCGGCGAACCGAACTCGTACCCGGGAGCCTGGGACGACGATCTGATCCAGCTCCGCGGGAACCAGGTAGTCGAAGGGCCGGTCCAGGTGTGGCAATGGGGAGTCGACGGCGACTCGAGCCACCGGTAACGTCCCGGCAGCCTGTCGGGACGGCCCGGTCGCAGTCGTGGTCACTCGATATGCCTACCAGTCGGTGGCGACCGTTCTGGCCGAGGTACGCGAAACCCCGCTGAGTTACGCCAGCTCTGGCGTAACTCAGCGGGGTTGGGCGTAACTGAGCGAGAGTTGGGCGTGGATCAGCTGGTGGCCAGCTTGGCCAGCTGCTCGGCGCGGTCGGTGCGCTCCCACGTGAAGTCGGCGTTCTCGCGGCCGAAGTGACCGTAGGCGGCCGTGGCCTGGTAGATCGGGCGCTTGAGGTCGAGGTCGCGGATGATCGCGCCGGGACGCAGGTCGAAGGTCTCGTTGATCGCGTCGATGATCTTGTCGACGGGCACGGTCTCGGTTCCGAAAGTCTCCACGAACAGGCCTACCGGCTCGGCCTTGCCGATGGCGTATGCCACCTGGACCTCGACCCGTCGGGCCAGTTTGGCCGCGACCACGTTCTTGGCAACCCAGCGCAGGGCATACGCCGCTGAGCGGTCCACCTTCGACGGATCCTTGCCGGAGAACGCGCCGCCACCGTGTCGTGCCATGCCGCCGTAGGTGTCGACGATTATCTTGCGGCCGGTCAGGCCGGCGTCACCCATCGGACCACCGATGACGAACCGGCCGGTGGGGTTGACCAGCAACCGGTAACCCTCGGTCTCGATGCCGAGGCCCTCGAGAACCGGCTTGACCACGTGCTCTTCGATGTCCGGCTTCAGCAGGGTGTCGAGGTCGATGTCGTCGGCGTGCTGGCTCGACACGACGACGGTGTCCAACCGAACCGGCTTGTCGTGGAAGTACTCGATGGTGACCTGGGTCTTCCCGTCCGGACGCAGGTACGGCACGGTCCCGTTCTTGCGGACCTCGGTCAGTTTCTCGGCCAACCGGTGGGCCAGCCAGATCGGCAGCGGCATCATTTCGGGAGTCTCGTCGGAGGCATAGCCGAACATCAGACCCTGGTCGCCGGCGCCCTGAGCCGCGATGGCGTCCTCGATGTCGTTCGCACCTTCGACCCGGGATTCGTAGGACGTGTCGACGCCCTGCGCGATGTCGGCCGACTGAGCACCGATCGACACGCTCACGCCGCAGGACTCACCGTCGAAACCCTTGCGCGAGGAGTCGTAGCCGATGCCGAGAATGGTCTTGCGGACGATCGCCGGGATATCGGCATAGGCCGAAGTGGTCACCTCGCCCGCGATGTGCACTTGACCGGTGGTGATCATGGTCTCGACGGCGACCCGGCTGGCCGGGTCCTGAGACAGCAAGGCGTCGAGAATGCCGTCCGAGATCTGGTCGGCGATCTTGTCGGGATGACCTTCGGTGACAGATTCCGAGGTGAAGAGGCGGCGGGTCACGAATAGCTCCTGGTTCTCTGAGTTGGCGGGCAAAGTCTAGCGGTCGAGTCGGGAAATCACGGAATCGAAGATCGCCGAGGCCAGCATGGTCTTGGGACCGAGCGGCACCTCACGCTCGGAACCGTCCGCTCCGAGAATGACTGCGGCGTTGTCGGGCTGGCCGAACGCCTTGGTGTCGGACACGGCGTTGACAACCAGGAAGTCACATCCCTTTCGGACCAGCTTGTCCCGGCCGTGCTCCAGCACGCCCGCGTTGTCGTCACCGGTTTCAGCCGCGAAGCCCACCAGGACGGCATCGAGCTCGCCGGCGCTGCGGGCAGCGACCAACTCCGCGAGCACGTCGGGATTGCGGACCAGAGCCACCGGTGCGGGATCGGCATCGGTCTTCTTGATCTTGTGGGGTGCGAGCACGGCCGGGCGGAAATCGGCGACCGCGGCAGCCATGACGACCACGTCGGCGTTCTTGGCGGCGGCGTGGGTGGCCTCGCGCAACTGTTCGGCACTCACCACGCGGATCACCTCCGAGCCGGCTGGTGCCGGCAGATCGACGTTGGCCGCGACGACCGTCACCTGGGCTCCCCGGGCCGCGGCGACGGTGGCCAGGTCGAAGCCTTGTTTGCCGGAGGATCGATTGCCCAGGAAGCGCACCGGGTCGAGGGCCTCACGGGTACCTCCGGCCGTGATCACCACGTGCCGGCCGACCAGATCGGCCGGCAGCGAGATACCGCGGTGTAACAGCAGCTCAGCGATCCGGGCGATCTCGGCCGGCTCGGGCAGCCTGCCCTTGCCGGTGTCGGCACCGGTCAGCCGACCGATGGCCGGTTCCAGCACCGTGTTCGAACGCCGGCGCAGGGTGGCGACGTTGTCCTGCGTCGCGGGGTGCTCCCACATCTCGGTGTGCATGGCCGGTACGAACAACACCGGGCATCGTGCGGTGAGCAGGGTGTTGGTGAGCAAATCGTCGGCCAGGCCGTGCGCCGCCTTGGCCAGCAGGTCGGCGGTAGCGGGTGCAACCACGACCAGATCGGCTTCGCGGCCGATCCGTACGTGCGGTACGTCGTGAGCGTCCGACCAGACGTCAGTCGCCACCGGATGGTGGGACAGCGCGGCCCACGTCGCTTCTCCCACGAACTTGAGCGCCGAACTGGTCGCGACGACGGTCACGTGGTGGCCGGCCTCGACCAGGTGGCGGAGCAGATCGGCGACCTTGTAGGCCGCGATACCTCCGCCGACACCGAGCACAATGTGTTTTGGCGCAGCGACAGCCGATGCCATGGCGGTCACGGCACCGGGTGGGGAATCAGGCTCGGAACCGGCCACGGTCACCGATAAGCCGAACCGACTCAGGCCTCGGAAGGCTTGAACTCGATGAGGTCGCTGTTGATCTCGCGCAAAGCGATCGACAGCGCCTTCTCCTGCGGCGCGGTCTCCACCATCGGTCCGACGTACTCGAGCAAGCCCTCGCCCAACTGGCTGTAGTAGGCGTTGATCTGGCGCGCACGCTTGGCGGCAACGATCACGAGGGCGTACTTCGAACCCGTACGGTCGAGCAGTTCATCGATAGGCGGGTTGGTGATGCCTTCGGGGGTGGAAGCAATTCCGGTCACGCGGGGCCTCGAGTTTCGATCGATACGGTCAGCTTTCCGCGACACGCGCGCCGGCAACGACTCATATTTCTGCGCCGGAGGCAGCAAGGCGGAAAGGCAAATTCGATCAATCCTACCAAGTGACGCCCGTTCCTCCCCACCAACGAGCGTTTCCTGGGTCTCGGGGCGCACGCGTTGCCACGAAATGTGATGGAGGTTACCCGGATGTGAGCGGTGGCACGGCTACTGTCCGTTCGAGCCGTATTACGGACGTACACCGGCTGGGGACGTCCACCGACTGGGCGGGACGTACATCGGCTGGGGACGCACACCGACTACGGACGCACACCAAACACCTCGGAGGCAGACGCTGATGGCTCTGAAGATCGCCGTCGCGCGTGAAACCGCTGCGGGCGAACGTCGGGTCGCACTGGACCCGGATGCCGTCAGCCGGGTACGTGCGCTCGGCGCGGAGGTACTCATCGAAACCGGAGCCGGTCAGGCGGGCTGGTTCAGTGACCAGGCTTACGCCTCGGCCGGAGCCAGGGTGCTCGACCGGGCGACGGCGCTGGCCGAGGCCGACGTACTCCTCTGCGTCACGCGGCCGGCCCCCGACGTCCTCGAAGCCCTGCGTCCCGGCCAGACGGTGATCGGCCTGCTCGCTCCGCTGACCAATCCGACGTTGATCCGGACGTTGGCCGACAAGGGCGTGACGGCCATCAGCCTGGACGGGCTGCCGCGGACTCTGAGCCGGGCCCAGGGCATGGACGCGTTGAGCTCGCAAGCCAACGTTGCGGGCTACCGGGCGGTGTTGCTGGCCGCTAGCAACTTCGGCCGCTTCTTCCCGCTGCTGATCACCGCTGCCGGAACCTCGAAACCGGCCAGCGTGCTCGTGCTGGGCGCCGGCGTGGCCGGGCTGCAGGCCATCGGAACAGCCAGACGACTGGGCGCCGTGGTCAGCGGCTATGACGTCCGGCCGGCCGCACGCGAGGAGGTGCGGTCACTCGGGGCCAAGTTCGTCGAGCTCACCACCTCGATCGCCGCATCCGGCGAGGGTGGCTACGCGCGGGAGCTGACGTCGGCAGAACGCGATGCCCAGCAGGCCGAACTGAGCGCCCACATTGCCAGGCAGGACATCGTGATCACGACCGCTCAGGTACCGGGCCGCACCCCGCCATTGCTGGTAACGGCCGAGGCCGTCGCGGCAATGGGAGCCGGTTCGGTCATCGTGGACATGGCCGCGAGCGAACTCGGTGGCAACGTCGCCGGGTCGGTGGCCGGAGAGACCATCGTGACCCCGAACGGGGTGACCGTCATCGGCGCACCCAATCTGCCGTCGGACATGGCCACCAGCGCGTCCCAGACCTACGCGCGCAACATCAGCGCGCTGCTCAAACACCTGATCGGAGAGGGCGGTGCGCTCGAGGTGGACCTGACCGACGAGATCACCCAGGGCGTGGTTGTCACCCACGCCGGGCAGGTCGTCCAAGCCGCGACCGCCGCGGCCCTCGGAGGTTCGGCATGACCCAGGGATTCGTAGGCGATCTGACCATCTTCGCGCTCGCCCTGCTGGTCGGGTTCGAGGTCATCAGCAAGGTGCCCGCCACCCTGCACACGCCCTTGATGTCCGGAGCGAACTCGATTCACGGCGTCGTGCTGGTCGGCGTGGTGATTCTGTCTTCGTTCGTGAGCGGCCCGCTGGGTTACGTCCTGACCTTCGTCGCGGCCGCCTTCGGTGCGGCCAACGTGGTCGGCGGTTACGCGGTGACCGACCGGATGCTGCAGATGTTCCGCAAGCGTCCGGTACCCGCCGAACGGCCGGTCGAACGGCCCGCCGACGCATCGCCGAGCCAGAGCGGTGAGCCGCGGTGACGGTGCAGGACGGCGTCCGGCTGGCATCACTGTTCGGCGCGGCATGTTTCGTGCTCGGCCTGCACATGATGAACTCCCCCGCCACCGCGCGCCGCGGCAACCAGTTGTCTGCCTTTGGCATGCTGGTCGCGGTGATCGCGGTGCTGGTGCAGGTCAGCCACGGCGGCACGATGAACGCCACTCGCTGGCTGGTACTCGCCTGCGGTGCCCTGATCGGCGGCGCGGTGGGGCTGTACTCGGCCCGCTCAGTGGCGATGACGTCGATGCCGCAACTGGTAAGCCTGTTCAACGCAGTGGGTGGCGGGGCGGCGGCCCTTATCGCGGTGGCCGATTACCACCACGACACGCACCTTTCCGGCGGCGTGGCCACGGCCTCGGTACTGGATGTGCTGATCGGTTGCGTCACATTCTCCGGTTCGCTGATCGCGGCAGCGAAGCTGCAGGGTTATTTCAGCCAACCGGTGACATTTCCCGGTGCCAAGGCGGTATCGGCCATTCTGGCGCTCGCCGCGGTCGCCGCCGGCATCGACGTGATCGCCGGTGCGCACAACATCTGGATCCTGGTCATCGTGGTCGCAGCGGCCACCGGTATCGGCATCCTGATGGTGCTGCCGATCGGTGGCGCCGACATGCCGGTGGTCATCTCCTTGCTCAACGCGTTCACCGGCACCGCGGTCGCCATGGCTGGTTTCGTTCTGGAGAATGCGACTCTGACCATCGCCGGGGCCCTGGTCGGCGCGTCCGGCGGCATCCTGACCAAGCTGATGGCCGACGCCATGAACCGCTCCGTCCTGAGCATCATCGCCGGCGGGTTCGGCACCGGCACGAGTGGCATCGAGGTTTCCGGGGCCGGCGGTGGCAGCGTTCGCTCGATCGCCATCGATGACGCCGCCCTGCAATTGGTCTACGCCAGCAAGGTGATCGTGGTTCCCGGTTACGGCTTGGCGGCCGCCCAGGCCCAGCATGCGGTGCGTGAGCTGGCTGAGCTGCTGGAGGCGCGCGGGATCGAGGTCTCGTACGCCATCCACCCGGTGGCCGGTCGGATGCCTGGGCACATGAACGTATTGCTGGCCGAGGCCAATGTGCCCTACGACCAGTTGCGTGAGATGGATGACATCAACCCGGAGTTCGACCGCACCGACGTGGCGCTGGTGATCGGCGCCAACGACGTCACCAACCCGGCCGCACGCCGGCCCGGAAATGCGGTGTCGGGTATGCCGATCCTCGATGTCGACCGGGCGCGCAGCATTATCGTGATCAAGCGTTCGATGGCCTCGGGATACGCCGGCATCGACAACGAGCTGTACACCGATCCCAAGACGAGCATGCTCTTCGCGGATGCCAAGAAGGGGCTGGCGGAGTTGGTCGCCGCGGCCAAGGTGGTCTGACTGCGGTCAGCTGGTGATCCACTCGCCGTTGCCGGGCTCGCGGCGGCACCAGACGCGCGGGTCAGCGCGAGTCGATCAGCTGGCCGCTTCGATCAACGTCACCAGTTCCGCGGCTGCGCGCTCGACATCATCGTTGACGATGACCTGATCGAACTCGTCCGCCGCCGCCAGCTCGATCTCGGCCCGCGCCATCCTGGCCTCCAGGTCCGGCGGTCCCTCGGTCCGGCGCCCGAGCAGACGATCGCGCAGCTCCCGCATCGACGGCGGAGCCAGCAGGACGAACTGGGCCTCGGGCATGGAGCTGCGAATCTGACGCGCTCCCTGCAATTCGATTTCCAGCACCGTCGGCCGGCCCGCGGCCAGGTGCTGATCCACCGGCTTGCGCGGCGTGCCATACCGATGGCCGGCGAAGGTCGCGTATTCCAGAAGCTCGTCGTCGACAATCAGCTGGTCGAATTGCGCGTCAGTGAGGAAGTAGTACTGGACACCGTCGGACTCACCGGGACGCGGCTTGCGCGTCGTGCAGGACACCGAGACCCACACGTGCGGGTACAGCCGACGAACCTCCGCGACTACGGTTCCCTTTCCTACGCCGGACGGGCCCGAGAGCACTGTCAGCCGCGCGCGGACGGGATCGGCGGTGCCTGAGGTCATGCTGGCATTCTGCCCAACGCTCGAATCGTCCGCGCAATGCGGTCACCCCGATCGGCGCAGGAACGCGAATTCATCGATCGCGCGCTGAGCCGCATCCCGTAGCGCAGCGACCGATGGGCCATGCCGGAGGACCTCGCGGGAGACGCTGGGTAATATCGCCGGCAGCGCCGAGCCGAAGATTCGCCTTACGTCCTCGGCTGTCCCGCCCTGAGCTCCGATCCCCGGCACCAGGATCGGGCCGTTCAGCCCGGACAGGTCGGCCACCGAATCGCCGATCGTGGCCCCGACTACCACACCGAGGGCGCCCAGGGGCTGGGCATCGGCGTTGCGGATCCCCAGATCGTCGATGATGCTCTGGGCGACCGTCCGACCGTCGGCAACGCGGGCGTGCTGGATCTCGGGACCCTCCTTGTTGGAGGTCAGGCCGAGGACGAAGACCCCGGCGTCGTGAATCGCCGCCAAGTCGAAGGCCGGCTGCAAAGACCCCACACCCAGATATGGACTGACGGTGATCGCGTCGACGGCCAGTTCGGCCGACGGATCGAGGTAGGCATCGGCGTACGCCGCCATTGTCGAACCGATGTCTCCTCGTTTCACGTCGAGCAACACCAGGGCGCCGGCATCCCGTGCTGCGACGATCGTCTTTTCCAGAATGGCGATTCCGCGGGATCCGAAGCGCTCGAAGAAGGCCGACTGCGGCTTCAACACCGCGGCCACGTCGGCGAAGGCCTCGACACAGGTGAGTGAGAACCGCTCCAGGGACACCAGGTCGTCGGCCAGACCCCATTGAATCAGCAGCGCCGCGTGCGGATCGATGCCGACGCACAACGAGCCGCGCTCGGCCAGGGCGTGGTCCAGCCGTGCGCCGAAGCTCACGACGCTACTCCGGCGACCGGGCTGCGACTGGCCAGGAAAGCAGCTTGCTCCTCGGCGCTCAGATGGGCGAATCCCACCGCCTCGGCGACCGAGCGGAAACCCCGACGAGCCAGTTCAGCCTCGAGTTCGGCGATGATCCGGATCGGCGCGGTCGGATCGTGGAAGACCGCGGTACCCACCGACACTGCGGAGGCACCGGCCAGGATGAACTGCAGCGCATCCTGCCCTGTCCTGATTCCACCCATGCCGAGCAGCGGTAGCTGGGGCACGGCCTGGTGGACCTGCCACACGCAGCGCAGTGCCACCGGGCGGATGGCCGGCCCGCTCAGCCCGCCGGTGGTCCCGCCCAGGGTCGGGCGCATCGTGTCGAGGTCGATGTCCAGGCCGAGCAGGGTGTTGATCAAGGAGATTCCGTCAGCCCCCGCGTCGGCTACCGCGCGAGCGATCTGGGTGATGTCGGTGACGTCGGGCGACAGTTTTGCGAAGATCGGCACGTTGGGGTTGGTGGCGCGCCGAACAGCGGAGATCACCCGGGCCGAGGCGATCGGATCGCAGGCGAAGACCTGACCGCGACTCTCGACGTTGGGGCAGGAGATGTTGACCTCGAGCACGTCCACCGGCTGGTGGTACAACCGCTTGGCCAGGCTCACGAACTCGTCGGTGTTGTGCCCGGCGATCGACACCACGGTGCGAGCGCCGGCCTGGCGCAACCAGGACAGGTCGTTGGCGATGAACGAATCGATGCCAGGTCCTTGCAGGCCGATGGAATTCAGCATGCCGCTGGGTGTTTCCGCCATCCGGGGCGTCGGCCGCCCCGAACGCGGTTTCAGCATGATCGACTTGGTGACTACTCCCCCGAGGTCGGCCACATCGAAGAACTGGCTGAGTTCCCGGCCGGCCGCCGCACAACCGGAGGCGGTCAGCACCGGGTTCGCCAACTCGACCGAGGCCAGGGAGGTGGTCATGTCCATCGTCACGTCAAACGCCCTCACATTCCGTCCGCGCCGTACAGATCCGCCGGCAGCTTTCCCACGTCGGCCCATCTGATCCGCCCCGCATCGAAGATCGGGCCTTCGACGCACGACCGGACGAAACGCGAGACGCCGTCGGATCCACGGACCGGCAGTACGCAGGTCATGCAGACCCCTATCCCGCAGGCCATCGACTCCTCGACCGCGACCTGCGCGGGGATGGCATGGGCCTGAGCCACCTCGCCCACCGCTCGAAGCATGCCCATCGGCCCGCAGGCATAGACGATCTCCGCGCCGAGACGTTCGATCGCCGATGGCAGGGGATCGGTCACCCAGCCGCGTTGGCCGGCCGAGCCGTCATCGGTGGTTACGGTCACGGTTCCCACCAGTCGCTTGATCTGTAAATCGCCGAACAGTCGCCTGGCAGTCGCTGCGCCGACGATGACCTCGACCTCGCTGCCCTGGGCGATCAGCTTCTCTGCCAACGGGATCAGCGGAGCCGAGCCGTAGCCGCCACCGACCAGCACCGCAGGCACACCCGGGCGTGGCAGTGGAAACGGCACCCCGAGCGGCCCGACCAGGTCGAGCCGGGCGCCGATCTTCTGCTGCACCAACCACTCGGTGCCGCGGCCGTTCGCGGCAACCACGAATTGGATGGTGCCGGCGAACTCCCCGCCGGGCTTTACCCCGTACAACGCGAAGGATCGCCTGAGCAGCATCGAGGTTTCCACGCCGCCGACGGCCACCGCGGCGAACTGTCCCGGCTGGTAGGCCCGGGCCACACCCGGCGCGACGACGGTGAACTGGGTGTACTCACCGAAGCGCGTGACATCGAAGATCTCGCCGGTCTCCTGCACCGGTCCGGCGGCCGGCTGCGCCTGATCGCCCGCCTCGCCGGCCATCAGCGGCCCTCCCGCCATGCGTTCAGTGCAAGGTGGTGTCCCTGCAGGGATTGCACACCCACCTCGTCGCGCGCCAATTCCTCGATGCCCTGCACCGCGGCGGCGGCGGCCTGCACGGTGGTCAGGCACGGGATACCGGCCTGGACCGCGGCGGTACGGATTTCATAGCCATCCACTCGAGGCCCGGAATTGCCTGGCGACCCGAAGGGAGTGTTCAACACCAGATCCACCCGGCCGGCCAGGATCTCCTCCACGATGTTGCCCGGACCGTCGGAGAATTTACCGACCACCTCGGCCGCCACCCCGTTGCGCCGCAGTACCTGTGCGGTGCCGGCCGTGGCCAGGATCCGGAAGCCCAGGTCGTGCAATCTCTTCACCGGGAAGATGGCGGCCCGCTTGTCCCGGTTGGCGATCGAGACGAACACGGTCCCCTTCGTCGGCAGCGATCCGTACGCCGCGGCTTGGGATTTCGCGAACGCGGTGCCGAACACCCGGTCCAGGCCCATCACCTCTCCGGTGGACTTCATCTCCGGTCCGAGGATGGAGTCGATCGAGTCGCCGGCCGGCGTGCGGAAGCGATGAAAGGGCAGCACTGCCTCCTTGACCGCGATCGGTGCATCCGCGGGCAGGTCACCACCGTCACCGACCTTCGGCAACATGCCCTCGGCCCTGAGTTCGGCCACCGTGGCCCCGACTGCGACCCGGGCCGCGGCCTTGGCCAGCGGCACCGCGGTGGCCTTCGAGACGAACGGAACGGTCCGGCTGGCGCGGGGGTTTGCCTCGAGTACGTAAAGCACATCTCCGGACAGCGCGTATTGCACGTTCATCAGACCTCGGACGCCGATGCCCTGGGCCAGCTTCAACGTGGCCGCCCGCACCTGGTCGATGACCGACCCGCCGAGGGTGATCGGCGGCAATGCGCAGGCCGAATCGCCCGAGTGGATACCGGCCTCTTCGATGTGTTCCATGACGCCGCCGAGGTACAGATCGATACCGTCGTAGAGGGCATCGACGTCGATCTCGACCGCGTCGTCGAGGAACCGATCGACCAGCACCGGCCGGTCCGGTCCGATTTCGGTCGCCCCGGCGATGTAACTTGCGAGACCGGCCTCGTCGTAGACGATTTCCATGCCCCGGCCGCCGAGCACGTAGGACGGCCGGACCAGCACCGGGTACCCGATGACATCCGCCGCCGCCTTGGCCTGGGCGAAGGAGATCGCGGTGCCGTGCTTCGGTGCCAGCAGACCGGCCTCGTCGAGCACCCGCCCGAACTCGCCGCGGTCCTCGGCAAGATCGATAGCCTCGGGTTGGGTGCCCAGCACGGGCACGCCGGCATCCTTGAGCCGTTGGGCCAGTCCGAGCGGCGTTTGACCACCGAGAGTGCAGATCACCCCGGCGACCTGGCCGGATTGCTGTTCGGCGTGCACGACTTCGAGCACGTCCTCGAAAGTCAGCGGTTCGAAGTAGAGCCGGTCGGCCGTGTCGTAATCGGTCGACACCGTCTCGGGATTGCAGTTGATCATCACGGTCTCATAGCCGGCCTCCCGCAGGGCCATGACGGCATGTACGCAGGAGTAGTCGAACTCGATGCCCTGCCCGATGCGGTTGGGTCCGCTGCCCAGGATGAGAACCTTGGGCTTGTCCGGCTGGGCGGTCACCTCGGTCTCGGAGTCATAGGACGAGTAGTGATAAGGCGTGATCGCCGCGAATTCCGCCGCGCAGGTGTCGACGGTCTTGAACACCGG
This sequence comes from Pseudonocardiales bacterium, assembly GCA_030840445.1. GTDB lineage: Bacteria > Actinomycetota > Actinomycetes > Mycobacteriales > Jatrophihabitantaceae > Jatrophihabitans_A. The sequence continues at coordinate 24,474 of JAVEEN010000223.1, read as the reverse complement.
CCGGATACCGGCCCGATGCCGCAGTGCCCGCACACCGTCTTCGCCGGCCAACTCCGGGCGCAGGGCGGCGATCTGCCGATCCGACAAGCCATGTCGCTTGGCTCTCATCAACAGTTCGGGGGTGACCGACACGGCGGCCGACACTTCCTCGCCGATCTCGAGGATCAGCGCGATCTGGTCGATGAACCAGGGGTCGATACCGGTCGCTTGGGCCACCTGGTCTACCGTCGCACCAGCGCGCATGGCCCGCTCCACCGCATACAACCGGCCGTCGGTGGGCACCGAGGCGATGCCGAGCAATTCTTCCACCGAGGCGAAATCGCCTTGGCCGGATGGGGCGGTCCAGAACCCGGCGGCCTTGGTCTCCATGGACCGCATCGCCTTGCCCAGCGCTTCGGTGAAGTTCCGGCCGATGGACATAGCCTCACCGACCGACTTCATGTGGGTGGTCAGCACCGGATCCGCACCCGGGAATTTCTCGAAGGCGAATCGTGGAATCTTGACCACCACGTAGTCCAGGGTCGGCTCGAAGGACGCCGGGGTGGCCTGGGTGATGTCGTTGCGGACCTCGTCGAGGGTGTAGCCCACCGCCAGCTTGGCCGCGATCTTCGCGATCGGGAAGCCGGTTGCCTTCGAGGCGAGGGCCGAGGATCTCGACACCCGCGGGTTCATCTCGATCACGATCAGCCGCCCGCTTCGGGGATCGATCGCGAACTGGATGTTGCAGCCACCGGTGTCGACACCGACTTCGCGCAGGATGGCGATACCGACGTCGCGCATGTGCTGGTATTCGCGGTCGGTCAGCGTCATCGCCGGCGCGACGGTGATCGAGTCGCCGGTGTGCACACCCATCGGATCGATGTTCTCGATCGAGCACACGACCACCACATTGTCCTTGCGGTCCCGCATGAGTTCGAGCTCGAATTCCTTCCAGCCGAACACGCTTTCCTCGACCAGGACCTCGGTCACCGGGGACGCGGCCAGACCGCGGGAAACCTGGACCCGGACCTCCCCGGCGCTGTTGGCCATGCCCGAACCCAGGCCACCCATGGTGAAGGACGGACGGATCACGACCTTGTTGCCGACGGTGGCGGCGAAGGCCAGTGCTTCGTCCAGCGTGTGGCAGACGGCCGAGGCAGGTGTCTCGCCCCCGACGGTTCGCACGATGTCCTTGAATTTCTGGCGATCCTCCCCGCGCTGGATGGCGTCGATGTCCGCACCGATCAGCTCCACGCCGTATCGGCTCAGCACACCCGCCTCGTGCAGACTCACCGCCAGGTTGAGGGCGGTCTGCCCGCCGAGGGTGGCCAGGATCGAATCGATGGGCCGGCCGAGTTCGGCCTCGGTAGCGATGACCTTCTCCACGAAAGCGGGCGTCAAGGGCTCGATGTAGGTCGCGTCGGCGAACTCCGGATCGGTCATGATCGTCGCCGGATTCGAATTGATCAGGCTGACCCGGAAGCCCTCGCTGCGCAACACCCGGCAGGCTTGGGTACCCGAGTAGTCGAATTCACAGGCCTGCCCGATCACGATCGGCCCGGAACCGATGACCAGGATGTGCTCGATATCAGTGCGCTTGGGCATCAGATCTTCTCCCTGGCGGCGCCGCGCCGAACGTCGAGCAGGTCGACGAACCGATCGAAGAGGTAGGCGGCGTCATGCGGGCCGGCCGCGGCCTCCGGGTGATATTGCACTGAGAACGCCGGGACATCGAGAGCCCGCAGACCCTCGACCACATTGTCGTTGAGGCCGATGTGGCTCACCTCCACCGCCCCGAAGTCGGTCTCGGTGCTTCCCTCGGTCGGGGCATCGACTGCGAAGCCGTGGTTGTGGGCGGTGACCTCGACCTTGCCGGTCAGTCTGTCCTGCACAGGCTGGTTGAGACCCCGATGGCCGTAACGCAACTTGTAGGTGCCGAACCCGAACGCTCGCCCGAGCAGCTGGTTACCGAAGCAGATGCCGAACACCGGGATCTGGGCGCCGAGCAGTTCACGCACGACGCCGACTGCGGTGTCGGCCGTAGCCGGATCGCCGGGCCCGTTGGACAGGAACACCGCGTCGGCTCCGGTGGCCAGGATCCGTTCCGCCGTGGACGAGGCCGGCAGGACGTGGGTGGTGATGCCCCGTTCGGCCATCCGGCGCGGGGTCATGGTCTTGATCCCGTAGTCCAGCGCGGCGACTGTGAATCTGGTTTCACCGGTCGCGGTCACGGTGTACGGCTCGGGTGTCGATACGTCGCCGGTCAGGTCCGCACCGGCCATCTGAGGCACGGCCCGCACCTTGGAAAGCAGCGACTCGACCTCGAGGTCAGCCGAGGAGATGATGCAGCGCATGGCCCCGCGCTCGCGCAGATGCCGGGTGAGGGCCCGGGTGTCGATCGCCGAGATGCCCACTATCCCCTGCAATCCCAGCTCGTCGTCGAGCGAGCGCCGGGACCGCCAATTCGAAACCCGCCGCGCCGGATCGCGTACCACATAGCCGGACACCCAGATGCGCGACGATTCGTCGTCCTCGTCGTTGATTCCGGTGTTGCCGATGTGCGGGGCAGTCTGGACCACGATCTGGCGGTGGTAGGACGGATCGGTCAGGGTCTCCTGATATCCCGTCATGCCGGTGTTGAAAACCGCCTCTCCGGAGGTTTCGCCGGCCGCCCCGTACTGCTCGCCGGTGAAGGTCCGGCCGTCCTCCAGAACGAGAAGAGCCTTACTCATCCTTGGTTCGTCCTCGATCCGTTGTCGTTGGCGTCACGCGGAAAGTTGATGGCGTTGGCCCATGCCGGGTACAGCGTTCTGTCATCGGCTCGCAGGCCGGTGTCGAGCTCGACCTCGCCGAGCCGCCAGCGCAGCACCAGCAGACCGCCCTTACCCACGACCTTGCCGGCCAGCGCCGGCTCCAGCCGGGCGTCCACCAGCTGGGTGGCCGGGATGAAGATCGACCGGGTTCCCTGCCGTTCGATCAGAACCCCCGCCTCGGTGAGCCGCGCCACCGAGTCCGACCGTTGGCCCAGTGAATGCACGACGATTCGATTCTGCCACTCCACCGCGACCGTCGTGCCCACGTACAGCCCGGTGAGGTCCGGTGCCCGCGGCATGCCGAGGTCCGTGGGCACCTTCGGCAACTCCGGCAACGCCTCCTGTCGCGCGCCGCGATTGCGCCAGCCCAACCGGATACCGGCGACCGCCAGCGCGAAGAGCGCGACGAGCACGACGACCAGTTCGGGCCGGTTCACACCAGCACCTGCCGGTCCGGGGTGACGATCCGGCCGTCGCGGCTCGTCGTGCGGCCACGCAGGAAGGTGGCCAGCACTCGTGCGGGCAGAATCCGGCCGGCGAACGGGGTGTTGCGCGACAGCGACGCCAGCTGATCCGGGTCCACCAGCCAGCTGGCGTCAGGGTCGACCAACGTCAGGTTGGCCGGCTCGCCCACGGCGATCGGCCGGCCGTGCTCGCCTACCCGGCCGATCCGGGCCGGCCGGATACTCATCCGATCGGCCAACCCGGCCCAGTCCAGCAAATCGGTGTTGACCATCGCCTCGACGACCACGCCCAACGCGGTCTGTAGTCCGAGCATGCCGAAGGCGGCATCGCCGAACGCGTGATCCTTGTCGTGGGCGGCATGCGGCGCGTGATCGGTGGCAACGGCGTCGATCGTGCCGTCGGCAAGGCCGGCCCGCAGAGCGGCGACATCCTCGGCGGGGCGCAGCGGCGGGTTGACCTTGTACACCGGGTCGTAGCCGGCGAGCAGATCGCAGGTCAGCAACAGGTGATGCGGAGTCACCTCGGCTGTCACCTGGATGCCACGGGATTTGGCCCAGCGGATCACCTCGACGCTTCCTGCCGTGGACACGTGACAGACATGCAGCCGGGATCCGGTGTGCTCGGTCAGCATCACGTCCCGGGCGATGATGCTTTCCTCCGCAACCGCGGGCCAGCCCGGTAACCCGAGCTTGCCGGAGATCTCGCCCTCGTGCGCGCAGCAGGACGAATCGGCCAGCCGCGGGTCCTGGGCATGCTGGGCCAGCACCCCGTCGAACGGCTTGAGGTACTCCAGGGCTCGACGCATCAGACGGGCGTCGGAGACGCAGTGCCCGTCGTCGCTGAAAATGCGGACTGCGGCAGCGGACCGGGCCATGTTGCCGATCTCGGCGAGCTGTTCACCGGCCAGGCCCTTGGACACCGCTCCCACGGGGCGGACGTCGACCAGGCCGGCGTGCCGACCGAGGCGGGCGACCTGCTCGACGATCTCGGCCGTGTCGGCCACCGGGTCAGTGTTGGCCATCGCGTGCAGGCATCCGTAACCGCCCAACGCTCCGGCAGCGGAGCCTGATTCGACGGTTTCGGCATCCTCGCGACCGGGCTCCCGTAGGTGGGTGTGCAGATCGACGAAGGCCGGCAACAGGATCGCACCCCCGCCGTCCAACACCTCGGCATCGCCGGACACCTCGAGCTTGCTGCCGATCTCGGCGATCACGCCGGCGGTCAACAGCACGTCGGTCACGGCACCGCCGAGGGGACGGATATTGCGCAGCAGCACCTCCGCACTCGCTCTGGTCACGGGGAGACCTCCTCCAGAGCGGGCGCCGGCTGATCGACGCCGGCGAGTAGGTGATACAGGACCGACATCCGGACGGCCACGCCTGACTTCACCTGATCGAGCACGATGGAACGGTCGCCGTCGGCCGCCGCGGAGGAGATCTCCAGCCCGCGGTTCATCGGTCCGGGATGCAGGATCGAGGCGTCTTTGGGCAACAGCTTCAGGCGGCGCGGATTCAAACCGTAGGATATTGCGTACTCACGCTCGGTCGGGAAGTACCCGCCGCTCATCCGCTCCCGCTGAACGCGAAGCATCATGACCGCGTCGACGGCGCCGTTCACTTCGCCCGACAGCGTTGCATCCAGGTCCCAACTGGTGGCGCAGTTCCAGCTGGCCACGCCGGCCGGCATCAGGGTCGGCGGAGCGACCAGGGTGACGTCGGCCCCGAGCGTATGCAGCAGCAGGACGTTGGATCGGGCTACCCGGCTGTGCGTGAGGTCGCCCACGATGACTACGTGCCGGCCCGCGAGATCGCCGATCCGGCGGCGCAACGAGAACGCGTCCAGCAACGCCTGGGTCGGGTGCTCGTGGGTGCCATCTCCGGCGTTGACCACCGAGCAGTCGACCCACTCGGTGATACGTTGCACCGCGCCTGAGGTGGCATGTCGCACCACCAGCGCATCGACGCCCATAGCCGCGACGGTGAGCGCGGTGTCCCGCAGACTCTCGCCCTTGCTCACACTCGATCCCTTGGCGCTGATGTTGATGACATCGGCGGACAACCATTTGCCCGCGATCTCGAACGAGGACCGGGTCCGCGTCGAGTCCTCGAAGAACAGATTGACCACGGTGCGGCCTCGCAGCGTGGGCAGCTTCTTCACCTGCCGGGACTGGATCGCATACATCTGCTCGGCCGAGTCAAGGATGGTCTGCGCCTCTGCTGCCGACAGGTCCGCCGCGCTCAGCAAGTTGCGGCTCATTCTGGCTGCCCGCTCTCGGACCGAGGTTCCGACTTCGTCGCGATATACACCGAATCCTCGTCATCGATCTCGCTGAGGCTGACCTTGACCTGCTCCTCGCGCGCGGTGGGCAGGTTCTTGCCCACGTAGTCCGCGCGGATCGGCAGCTCCCGGTGACCCCGGTCGACCAGCACAGCGAGTTGCACGGACCGCGGCCGGCCCAGGTCGTTCAGCGCGTCCAGCGCGGCTCGGACCGTGCGACCTGAGAACAGCACGTCATCGACCAGGATGACCAACTTGCCGTCGATGCCCCCCACCGGCTCGACCGTCTTCCCCAGCGGCCGTACTCCCTGGGTGCGCAGGTCGTCACGGTGCAGCGTCACGTCCAGCATGCCCAGGCCTACCTCGACTGAGCCGAAGGCCCGGATCCGCGCGGCCAGCCGGTCGGCCAGGTAGGCCCCGCGGGTCGGGATACCGAGCAGCACCACGTCGGCCCCGCCGCGGGTTTTCTCGAGAATCTGATGGGCGATGCGATCGAGCACCCGAGCGACGTCATCGGCGTGCAGAACTGTCTTGGAGTCGCCGGAATCGGACGGCGAAGTGGTGATATGTCGGCTCGATGGCCGTGAGTTCGACTGTGCCGGCATGGCGACAGCGGACCCCCTTCCTCGCCTCACAGGACGAGTCGTTAAAGGACGTCGGACTTCGTAGTTACGGTAGCAGTCCCGATGGCCGCCTTGCGGCGGCGGGTGTCCGGAGTTCCCCCCGTGCGAGTCATGCCACAACTGTTACGCTGTGTGGTCTAAGTAGCCTTACCGAAAGAGATAGCTTGCTTTTCCGTAACCGTGAGTGGTCGCTCCAGAGATAGAACGTAGGACGCTAACGTGACTGAACAGAACGCGGGACCCGTCGGGACAGACGACCTCACAGCAGGTGTCGACGACTCGACGGTGTCAGACGCCCACGCCGAGGCGCCCGACGACCGCGAGTACGCCCGGGCGCTGGGCAGTCGCCTGCGAGCGGTTCGCTCCCAACAGCGCTTGTCCCTGCATGGCGTCGAACGCAAATCCGACGGTAAGTGGAAGGCAGTCGTCGTCGGGTCCTACGAGCGCGGCGACCGGGCCGTCTCTGTCGCCCGGCTGGCCGAACTGGCCGAGTTCTACGGCGTACCGATCTCGGAACTGCTGCCTTCGGAGGAAGGCGCCAATACCTCCCGGCCCGAGGCGTCCGGCAAGATCGTGCTGGATCTGCAGAGGATGCACAACATCCCAGCTGAGGATGCCGCGCCGCTGATCCGCTACGCCCAATCCATCCAGCGCCAGCGCGGCGACTACGGCAACAAGGTGCTGTCTATCCGGGGCGAGGATCTGCGGGCGCTGGCCCTGATGTTCGACACGTCGTTGGATCAGCTGACCGACAAGCTCATCGGTTGGGGCGTGCTGGCCCCCGGCTCGATGGGACACCCCGGGGCCTGAGCGGCGGTCCCTGACAGCGGTGCAAGGCTGCCGGGCGGCACCGAACGCAACTCAGCTCCCGGCGGTGCCACCGGCAGGGATGTTGTCACGCAGGACCCGGCCGAGAATGCCGTTGATGAACCTCGGTGAGTCGTCGGTCGACAAGGTCTTGGCGAGCTCGACGGCTTCGTCGATGGCGACCGCGTCCGGGATGTCATCGGCCCACAGCAGCTCATAGAGACCGACCCGGAGGATGGCCCGGTCGACTCCCGGCATCCGCTCCAGCGTCCACCCCTCGGAGTAGTCCGACAGCATCCGGTCGATCTCGGGCCGCCGGGAAGCCACGCCCTCGACCAGATCCACCGTATAGGCGTTGATCGGCGGATCGCCGAGCGCGATTCGCTCGGCCAGGGTGGATACCGCGTCGTCGCCGCGAAGATCGGCCTCGTAGAGCAGGTCGACGGCGCGTTTGCGGGCTTTGCTGCGTGCTGCCATGGCGCGGACCCGTTCCGATCAGCTACTGATCCGACCGAGGTACCGGCCGTCCCGGGTGTCGATCTTGATTTTCTCGCCGGTCGTGACGAACAGCGGGACCTGGACCTCCGCGCCGGTTTCCACGGTCGCCGGCTTCGTTCCGCCAGTAGCCCGGTCACCCTGAAGGCCCGGCTCGGTGTAGGTGATCAGCAGCTCGACCGAGGTCGGGAGCTCGATGAACAAGGGGGCATCTTCATGGACTGCGATGACCGCTTCTGAGTTGTCCAGCAGGTAGTCAGCGGCATCTCCGACCACGGCGGCGGGCACGTGGATCTGCTCATAGGACTGCCCGTCCATGAAGACGAAATCCTCGCCTTCCTTGTACAGGTAGGTCATCGCCCGCTTGTCGACCGTCGAAGTCTCCACCTTGGTTCCGGCGTTGAACGTCCGGTCCACGACCTTGCCGGACAGCACGTTCTTCAGGGTCGTGCGCACGAACGCGCCTCCCTTGCCGGGCTTGACGTGCTGGAATTCCACGACTGTCCAGAGTTGGCCATCGATGTTGAGGACCAGGCCGTTCTTCAGGTCGTTAGTGCTGGCCATGAGTGCGTAGGTCTCCTAGATCTGGAAGAGAGCGGTGTCGCCAAGCGGTCACAGACAAGCGGTGTCGCCCCAAGGCGGTGTCGCCGGGAAGCGGACCGGCACCAGCCCACGAGTTTAGCGGGCACCGGCGCCGGATCGGACCACCGAGGTCGGCCGCGCCCCGCTACGCCGATGCGAGCATGCCCGGCCCCAGTCGTCAACTGAGTCATCAACTGCCCGCGGGGGTGAAGCCGAGAACCGGACGGCTGCGGCCGGCCGACTCCTCGAGCAGCGCCACCGCGACCCCGCCGGGCTTGATGGCACCATGCGTGCCCTGGATGCCGGCCGGCTCGATCGTCCGCCCGAAGCTCAGTTCGGCCGCCTCGGCTTCGGTGATCTGCCGGATCGGCATGGCTGCCGCGATCGCCTGTGGCAGGGGCAGCACGATCGGATCCGCGAGCTCGGCCAGCTCGTCCAGGGTGAGGGCTTGATCGAGGGAGAAGGGACCCACTCGGGTGCGCCGCAGCGCGGTCAGGTGCCCCCCGACGCCGAGCAGCTGCCCGAGGTCGCGGGCCAGCGCGCGTACGTAGGTGCCTGATGAACAGTCGACGATCACGTCGAGGTCGCAGAACCGATCCAGAAGTTGCGGTTCGCCGATGAGCTCGAACCGCGAGACGACCACCGGACGGGCCGCCAGGTCCACTGTCTCGCCGGCCCGGACCCGCGCGTATGCCCGTTCGCCGTCGATCTTGATCGCCGAAACGGACGAGGGGCGTTGCTGGATTTCGCCACGCTGGATGGCGATTCCGGCCAGGATCTGTGGTCGAGACAGCTTCGAGGCGTCCGCCGCGTCCGTGATCTCGCCGTCGGCGTCGTCGGTGGTCGTGGCGGCGCCGAGCCGGATGGTGGCGGTATAGGTCTTGTCCGTCAGGACCAAATGATTCAACAATTTGGTCGACCGTTCGACGCCGATCACCAGCACCCCGGTGGCCATCGGGTCGAGCGTGCCGGCGTGTCCGACCCGGCGAGTCTTGGCCAGTCGCCGCACCTTCGACACCACATCGTGGGAGGTCATGCCGGACGGCTTGTCCACGATGATCAGCCCACCGGGTCCGGTCGGCCCCTTACGCACCATCGGTCACAACGTCTCCCCTACGACGAGCCATCGATCGCTCCGGGTCCGCCAGGCCATCCCGACGAACCGGATCGCGATGAATACGGCCAGGCCGAGCCACACGCCACCCAGACCCCAGCCGAAATGCAATGCGGCCAGACACAGCGGTACGTAGCCGCCGAGCGCCGCGACCAGGGTCACGGTACGCACGAACGCATTGTCCCCGGCACCCAGCAGGACCCCGTCCAGCGCGAAGACCACACCGGCCAGGGGCATCAGCGACACCAGCCACGGCCACAAGATATGGGCCTGGTGCTGAACTTCCTGGTCCGAGCTGAACGCGGCGGGCAGCACGTACCAGCTGGCCGCCATCAGCGCCCCGAACACCACACCGGCGCTGATCCCGAATCGGCTCACCCGCCAGGCTGTGTTCCGGGCCGCATCGACATCGCCGCTGCCGAGAGCCGCGCCCACCAGCGACTGGGCGGCGATGGCGAAGGAATCGAGGAGCAGGGCGATGAACTCCCACAGTTGCAGGCCCACCTGGTGCGCCGCCAGTTGCGCCGCCCCCATTCGGCCCGCGACCCCGGCCGCCGTCAGGTAGGCGGCTTGAAAGGCCAGCGCGCGGAGAACCAGATCCCGGCTCACCACCAACTGCTTGCGCATCACGTGCCAGTGCGGCACCGATGGCACCGACTCCCGGCGAATCGCGAGGACGCAGAGTGCAGCTCCGACCCACTGCGCCAGCACGTTCGCCACCGCGGAGCCCGCCAGCCCCAGACCGGCCGGATAGACCAGTAGCGGCGAGGCCAGCGCGGACAGCACATTCGCGACGAGCACGATTCGAACCGGGGTCCGGGTGTCCTGGACGCCCCGCAGCCAACCGTTTCCAGCAAGCACCAGCAGGATCCCGGGAAGTCCGAGCACGGCGATGCGCAGCCAGGATTCGGCGGCCGCCGCGACGTCATTGGAGCCGCCGGCCACCAGCCGGGTGACCGGGCCCGCAACCAACTCACCGACGACCACGGCCACCAGGCCGATCAGCAGGCCGAGCCACGATGCCTGCACGCCTTCGTTCACAGCGGCCTCGCGTCGACCCGCGCCGTAGAAGCGGGCGGCCCGCCCGGTGGTGCCGTACTCGAGGGAGGTGCCCACGATGGCAAGCAGGGTCATGATCGTGCCTGCGGCCCCCAGGGCGGCGAGCGGCACCCGCCCCAGATGACCGACCACTGCGGTGTCGACCAGCAGGAACAATGGTTCCGCGGCCAAAACCACGAAGGCGGAAGCGGCCAGGGCCACGATGCGCCGGGACGACGCGTCCGTGGTGGTCACCGCACTCCCTCCTCTCGAGATGGCTTGGCCGCAGGGCCGCTATTGCTACAGAGCGCGGTGCATGATCAACAGATCGATCAACCCCTGTTGGGGATGCCGAAATCCGCCGGGAACCCGTCCGATGATGTTGAATCCGAGATCGACATACAGCCTTATCGCGTACGTATTGCTGGCCGCAACCGCATTGAACTGGATTCCCAGGTAACCGGACTCGGTGGCGCGCCTGATGGAGTGCTCGACCATGGCGCGACCGATGCCGTGGCCCCGGATTCCGGGCGCCACCATGTAGGAGCCGTTCGCGATGTGCGAACCGGCACCACCGTGGTTGGGCCCGAGGTGATAGGTGCCCACGATCCGGCCGGCATCGTCGGTCGGTGCCGGGCTGCCGGGTTCGTCGGACTCGGATTCGTCTGAGTCATCAATCGTGCAGACCCAGGTCTGGTAGCTGCCGGAACCGAACCAGACTTCCCGGGCCCGCTCCGAATCGGTAATCGGCTCGTAGGTATAGGTGTCCCCCGCCGCGACGATCTCGCGCCAGAACGGCCAGACCGAGGGCCAGTCGAGTTCCGTCGCGGTCCGGATGAGCATCTGCGTCCCGTCTTTCTGGCGCGTCAGGCCTGCGCCGCGGCGCCGGCAGCCTCGTCGTCCTCGTTCTCGTCGTCCTCACGAGGCTTGCGGTAGGGGTCGGGGTCACCGGCCGGAACCGCGTTCTCCCGAACCTTCAGCACCTCCGCGTCCGCCTGCCGGGCCACGGCGAGCAGCTCCTCGATGTGCTTGGCCGTCTCGGGGATCTCGTCGGGTACGAAGGTCAGCGTCGGGGTGAACTTCACCCCGGTCTGGCGGCCGACCTCTGATCGCATCTGGCCCTTGGCGGCTTCGAGGGCCGCACTCGAGTCGGCCCGTTCGTTGTTGTCCCCGAACACGGTGTAGAAAATCGTCGCGTCGTGCAGATCGCCGGTCATCCGCACGTCGGTGACGGTGACCATGCCGAGTCGTGGGTCCTTGATCTGGCTCTCGATGTAGGAGGCGACGATCTGCCGAATGCGCCCTGCCATCCGCCGGGATCTGGGCGAATCAGCCATGGTGTCTTCCCTTCCTCACATACGTCGGGGAGTTTCCCGTCCAGTTGATGGACGGAAAACTCCCCGATCGCTTCCTGAACTAGCCGCGCGGCTTCTCGCGCATCTCGAAGGTCTCGATGATGTCGCCGACCTTGATGTCGTTGAACGACCCGAGGCCGATACCGCACTCGAAGCCCTCGCGGACCTCGGTCGCATCGTCCTTGAACCGCCGCAGCGAATCCACCGACAGGTGCTCGTTGACCACGATGCCGTCGCGGACCAGGCGCGCCTTGGAGTTACGCCTGATCGTGCCAGACCGCACGATCGAACCAGCGACGTTTCCGATCTTCGGAACCCTGAACACCTCACGGACCTCGGCGGTGCCGAGCTGTGCCTCTTCGAACTCGGGCTTGAGCATGCCCTTGAGCGCCGCTTCGATCTCGTCGATCGCCTGGTAGATGACCGTGTAGTACCGGACATCCACACCTTCGCGGTCCGCCATCTCACCGGCCTTGCCCGCCGGCCGGACGTTGAAGCCGATGATGACGGCGTCCGAGGCGATGGCCAGGTTGACGTCGTTCTCGTTGATCGCACCGACGCCGCGACCGATGACCCGCAGCGACACCTCGTCGTTTCCGTCGTTGAGCTCGATCTTCAACAACGAATCTTCGAGGGCCTCCACCGAGCCGGAGACGTCACCCTTGATGATCAGGTTCAGCTGCTGAACCTCACCGGCGGCGAGTGCCTTGTCCAGGTCGTCGAGGGAGATCCGTCGACGGTTGGACGCCAGCTGCGCGTTCCGTTCCCGCGTCGACCGCCGGTCGGCGATCTGGCGGGCGATCCGATCCTCCTCGACGACGATGAACGAGTCACCGGCGCCGGGCACGGAGGTCAGGCCGAGCACCATCACCGGAGTACCCGGTCCGGCCTGGTCGACGGGGTTGCCGTCGTCGTCGAGCATGGCCCGGACCCGGCCGAACGCGTCACCGGCCACGATGGAGTCACCGACGTTCAGCGTTCCGCGCTGTACCAGCACCGTTGCCACCGGACCACGACCGCGGTCCAGATGAGCCTCGATGGCGATGCCCTGCGCGTCCTGATCCGGGTTTGCCCGCAGGTCCAGTGCCGCGTCAGCGGTCAGCAGGATGCCCTCGAGCAGATCGTCGATGTGCAGGTTGTTTCGCGCCGAGACGTCGACGAACAGCGTGTCGCCGCCATACTCCTCGGCCACCAGCCCGTACTCGGTCAGCTGCTGGCGGACCTTGGCCGGGTTGGCGCCTTCCTTGTCGATCTTGTTGACGGCCACCACGATCGGCACTTCCGCAGCCTGGGCGTGGTTGAGCGCCTCGATCGTTTGCGGCATGACGCCGTCGTCGGCCGCGACCACCAGCACGGCGATGTCCGTCACCTTGGCACCACGGGCACGCATGGCGGTGAACGCCTCGTGACCAGGGGTGTCGATGAAGGTGATCGGCCGAGTGCTGCCGTCGTGGTCGACGTGCACCTGATAGGCACCGATGTGCTGGGTGATGCCGCCGGCCTCGCCTCCGATGACGTTCGTCTTACGGATCGCATCGAGCAGACGGGTCTTACCGTGGTCGACGTGGCCCATCACGGTCACGATCGGGGCCCGGGCAATCAGGTCCGCGTCTTCGCCCTGGTCATCGCCGAAGGTCAGGTCGAAGGACTCGAGCAGCTCGCGGTCCTCGTCCTCGGGGCTTACGACCTGGACGTTGTAGTTCAGCTCGGCACCGAGCAGTTGCAGGGTCTCTTCGTTGACCGACTGGGTCGCGGTGACCATCTCTCCGAGGTGGAACATCACCGTGACCAGCGAAGCCGGTTCGGCATTGATCTTCTCGGCGAAATCGGATAGCGAGGCGCCACGGGGCAGCCGTAAGACGTCGCCGTTGCCACGCGGAACCTGAACGCCGCCGATCGACGGAGCCGACATGTTGTCGAACTCCTGACGCCGCTGCTTCTTGCTCTTGCGGCCTCGGGTCGGACGACCACCCTGCCGGCCGAACGCTCCGGCCGTACCGGCGCCGCGACCGCGACCACCGGGTCCGCCACCGCCGGGACGGGGACCGAAGCCGCCACCACCGGGAGCACCTGCACCACCGCCGCCACCGGGGGCACCGCGATAGCCACCGCCGCCGCCACCGCCGGGTCCACCGGTGCGGTAGTTACCGCCTCCGGCAGGAGCGCCACCAGGACGACCAGCGCCACCGGGACCGGCTGGGCGACCAGCGCCACCGGGACCGGGAGGACCGCCCGGACGGCCGGGACCGCCTGGACGGCCGGGGCCGCCGGTGCGACCCGGCACCGTGCCCGGGTTGGGCCGGGGCGGCATCATGCCTGGGTTGGGCCGGGGGCCGCCGGGACCGGCCGAGCCACCCGGACGGGGGCTGGCCGGGCGGGGCGGCATCTGGCCCTGATTGTGACCCGGCGTGGTGCCTGCGGGACGAGGTGATGCCGGTCGCACAGCAGACTGACCGCCACCGACGCCGAACGGGTTGTTGGCGACCCGAGGCGCACCCGGACGGGGTCCGGCCGGCCTCGGCGAGGCGGCCGGGCTCGTCGGCCGGGTCGCTGCGCTCTGATCGTCCAACGCCGCGGGTGCGGCGGGGCTCGTCGGAGCTGCTGTCGCCGCCGGAGCGATCGGGACCGAAACCGGCGGAATCGGTGCGACTGGCGACGGCGTCTCGGCCACTGCGGCCGGGGCCGCCGCGGCGGGCACCGGGTTGACCGTTGCCTTGGCGGTGGTCTTCTTCGCGGGCCCTGCCGCCTCGGCGGGGAATGCTTCACGCAGCCGGCGCGCAACTGGCGCCTCGACCGTCGACGAAGCGCTCTTGACGAACTCACCGAGTTCGCTGAGCTTTGCTAGAACTTCTTTACTGGGCACACCAAGCTCTTTGGCGAGCTCGTGTACGCGGGCCTTGCCTGCCACTGGACTCCTTGTCGCAGGACCGGCGGTGACCCGCACAGTCCCGATTTAGGTGGGAAACGCAATCATGGTTGGCGCTTCATCGGGTGCTCATAGCTCTTCGTCTCACTTTCGCGGGTCTCCCCTGTGTCCCGATCGGCGGTAGCCGAGCGGGATGGTGCTGGTTGCTGGGCCGCTCACTCACCAGTCGGACTGGCGGCGAACAACAATGCGACGTATTCACGGACCGGCGTCGGATCGGTGGCCGCTGCGATCCGCAGCGCCCTCCCGAAGGCCCGACGACGCTCAGCGAGAGCGACGCATTCCGGGTTCGGGTGAATCCATGCTCCCCTGCCCGGCGCGCGACGGCGTGGATCCGGGCGGACCTGAACCGGATCAACCGGGACAATGGATACCGCACGATCCGCGACGACGCGGAGCAACTCGGCGGCTGTCGCTCTGTGGCGGCAGCCGATGCACGTGCGGATGACCACATGATGCAGCGGGACTGCCCCCAATGGGGTGACGGCCACGGACGAGTCTACTCCCTATGTTCGGCGGACGAATCCACCGGACCTGGGTCCGCAGCTCCCATCGTGCCGACCAATCGCCCAGAGCCAGCCGACTGGCCAATGCCGACCTCGGCTACAACGGGTGAGGCGGTTTCGGCATTCCCCCCGTCAGTTCGCCCGCCAGTCCGCCCGTCATTTCCCTCGGCGTCGGAGTGGATATCGATCCGCCAACCAGTCAGCCGGGCGGCGAGCCGTGCGTTCTGACCCTCACGGCCGATGGCGAGGGAGAGCTGATAATCCGGGACGACCACTCGAGCGGCTTTCGCCATCGGGTCGACGATGGTGATCTGCTGGGCGCGCGCCGGTGACAGCGCATTTCCGACGAATGTCCCGGGATCGTCGTCGTAGTCGATGATGTCGATCTTCTCGCCGTGCAGTTCGGCGACAACATTGCGGACCCGTTGTCCCATCGGACCGATACATGCGCCCTTGGCGTTCAGCCCGTCGACGGTGCTGCGCACCGCGATCTTGGTCCGGTGGCCGGACTCCCGGGCCACGGCCATCACCTCCACGCTGCCGTCGGCGATCTCGGGCACCTCCAAGGCGAACAGCTTCTTGACCAGGCCCGGGTGCGTCCGGCTCAGTGTGATCTGCAGACCTCGCATGCCTCGGGTGACGGCGACGACGTAGGACTTGATCCGAGTGCCGTGGTTATAGACCTCGCCGGGAACCTGCTCCGACTGCGGCAGGACAGCTTCGATCTTGTTGTTGAGCTCGATGATGACCAGCCCCCGCTGGGCGGCCTGGGCATCGGCCTGGATCACGCCGGTGACGATGTCGCCTTCATGGCCGGAGTATTCGCCGTACGTGGTGTCGTGCTCGGCGTCCCGCAGTCGCTGCATGATCACCTGTTTCGCGGTCATGGCGGCGATCCGTCCGAAGTCGGTCGGCGTGTCGTCGAATTCCTCGATCAGCGCGCCGTCCGGACCGTGCTCGGCGGCCCAGACGGTGATCTCGCCGCTCTTGCGGTCGATTTCCACCCGAGCGCTGGGCATCGGATGGTTGGTGTGCCGGTACGCCGTCAGCAGCGCAGTTTCCAGCGCCTCCATGACGGTGTCGAACGGTATCTCCTTCTCACGTTCGATACTGCGCAGCGCTGCGATGTCAACTGAGACCATGGGGCTCAGGCCTCCTTGTGATCGTCGGCGTGGGAGAACTCGACCTGGATACGACCGGGTCCCAGCTCCGACAGTGAGTGATTGATCTTGACTCCGTCGACCTCGAGGACGATGCCGTCCTCGCCACCTGCGAGAACGCGCCCGGTGACGGACTGGTCGGAGATGGCGACGCTGACGAGACGGCCGACGGCGCGCCGCCAGTGCCTGGGTTCGGTGAGCGGACGATCCACCCCCGGGGAGGACACCTCGAGGACATACGGTCCCGAGAACGCCGCTGCGCTCGCCGGCTCTGCCTCGGCGTCAAGGATTTCGGAGACCGCTCGCGACACTTCGGCCACGCCGTCCAGGTCGATGCCGGAATCGGAGTCAACGATCACCCGGATGACACTGCGCCGGCCCGCGGCGGTGACCGACAGGTCCTCCAGGTCATATCCCTGGGACGTGATCACCGGTCCGAGCAGCTCCATGAGCTGTTGGCGTTGGGGTGTTCGCGCAGCCATGTCTTCGCGCTCCCGTCGGTGTCCAGTTGTAAAGCGAGGCGTTACCTGGGATCAGACTACCGGCATCTGAGAGACTGCTCCGGTCATGGTTGAGATCTCGCGACGCACGCTGCTGAGCCGCACCGTGTTGGTCGCCGCCGCAGCCGCAGGTACCGGACTGGGCGTCACCCGGGCTGTGCACCACAAGCTCGCCCTACCACCGGCACCCCCGCCGCAGCGACTGACCGCCCTGCTCTCGACCCAGGTACGGCTGCTGACCGGGTACCAGCGGGCCGTCACCGCCCTGCCCGACCAGGCAGCTCTCCTGGACCCGCTGCGCAGCGACGTGGCCGCCCACGGTGACGCCCTGCGCGGCCTCCTGGAGAACTACCCCGGCTGGCGACTGAATCCCACCCTGCCACCTGCCGGCTCTTCGTCCGCCACCGTGGCCGCCACCGTGGCCGGGCTGACCGCAGCCAGCAAAGCGGCTGCGGCAGCCTTTTCCGCGGGCTGCCTGGCGTGGCCGGTGACCGAGCAGCACGCCAGCCAGATCGTGCCGATGCTCGGCAGCATCTCCGCCTGTCTGGATACCCACGGCAAGGTGCTGGCGCCGTGACCAGCCCGAGCGGTTCCACCGTGTCGCCGAACAGTGCTGGCGCAAGCACCGCGATCACGGCGCTGCAGAACGTCCTTGACGCGCAGCACGCCGCCTATTTCGCCTACTCGATGATTGGCGTGAGGTTGACCGATGCGACGCAGGTGAGTCGGGTCAGGGACCTGCAGGCCGAACACCGCGCGACCCGCGACGACCTGATGGCCCAGCTTTCCAGCGCTGGCGCAGCACCGGTCGCGGCCCAACCGTCCTACGCACCACCGGAGAAGCTGACCGACGCCATCGCGGCCCAACGGTGGGCATTGGCCCTGGAAGAAGCCTGCTCAGCCGGATACCGATTCCTTCTCGTCGCGGCAGCGACCGAAACCGGCACCGTCGCGGCAGCGACCGAAACCGGCACCCTGCGCAAGCAGGCCCTCACCGGACTGTCGGGATCGGCCCAGACCGCCCGTTACTGGCGCGCACTGTTGACCCCCGCGACCCCCACGGTTCCCTTTCCCGGCATCTGACGCCGCTGCCGAACCTCGTCAGCGCCAGGCATCGATGACCTGCAACAGATCGAGCAAGCCGTCGATGACCGCGTCCGGTTCGCCCACCACACCCGTGCTCTGCCAGGCCGGTATGTCGCTGTGCGGAACGTGGACGGCGCGCATGCCAGCGCGTTTGGCTCCGAAGATGTCGTCGAACAGCCGGTCCCCGACGAACACCGCGCGAGACGGATCCTGCACGCCGACGGCGTCCATGGCTGCGCGGAACGCCCGCGGGTCAGGTTTGGTCCATTCGATTTCCGAGGAGTACACGGCTCCGTCGATATAGGAGTGCACCAGATCGCGAGTGAAGATGCGTTCGTGTTCGTCCCGGGGCCAGATGGTGTTCGACAGGATGCCGATCTTCAGGCCGCGCTCGTTGAGGCCCTGGAACAACGGTTCGACCGCCGGATCGGTGAAGGAGTGCGCATCCCACCAATCGAAGTAGGCCCGACGCTGAGCTGCGGTCAGCGTCAACGCGGCCGCGTCCAGTACGTGGTCCAGTGTGGCGCTGCGGTGCTCGTCCCGGCACAAGGCCCAGACCGCCGCCTCGGCTTCGTGCAGCGCCGCGGCCTGACGCTCGTCGGACGTCACAGCCAGCCAGCACGCGAGCGGGTCGACCGTATGCCACGGAGTTAGCGTGCCGCCCCAGTCGAAGATCACAGCATCAAGAGTCATGCTGAGATGAATATCAGGGACCACCGACGGGGCGCGCAGCCAGCCGCCATCGCGGGACAGCACCGCCTTCGCCGGACAGCACCGTGTTTCAGAACAGGACGGTGCTGAGGACGCCGGCCTGGCGCATGCACAGCCGGTCGTACATCCGACGGGCCGGGATGTTGAAGTCGTTGACGTAGAGACTGACCGTCGGCGCCCGGTCCAACGCGAGCCGCAGTACCGCGGCCATCGCCGCCGTGCCGATTCCTAGCCCCCGCAAGTCCGGGCGCACCCAGACGCCCTGCAGTTGAGCGGTGCCGGCGGACAGCGCGCCGATCTCGGCCTTGAACTGCACCCGCCCACGATCGTCGAACCTCGCGAACGCCCGGCGGGCCGCGACCACCTCGCTCACCCGGGCGCGGTAGCCGGCGCCCCGATCGCGTCCGAGCGGTGACATGCCGAGTTCCTCGGTGAACATGGCGACCGCGGCCGGCAGGAACTGCTGCTCCTCGGTGGGGTGGACGATCCGAACGGAACGGTCGACGAGATGCTCGATCTTCGCCGCCGCGGCACGATCGATCATCAGCAGGGGTTGACTCATCCGGATCGCCCGGGCAGGACCCCAGCGACGCGCGAGTACCGGCCAGATCGCCTGTACCGAATCCGCCGGACCTACGATCGACGAACAACCGCGGCCATTGCGCGACAGCTGCTCGGCGAGCAGTTCCAACGCCTCCAGGTCACGCCCGACCGGGATCAGGTTTCCGCCGTGGAAGAGCGCCGCCCGCAGCGACGTCGCACCGGCGGTGGATACGGAGTCGCCGTCGATGTCGCGTGAGCCGTCGATGTCGCGTGAGCCGTCGGGGGCCAGCATCGGGCCGTCGAGGCCCCAGACGAACCCACCCAGCCGCCGCGCGTCGAGATCAGGTGCGTACTGCAATCTCGAGTCAAGGACGCAGTTGACCAGGGCGTCACGGCGCACCAATCGCCGCAGCGGCGCGGTGTCTGACCCCGTGAGCAGCCGAGGTCGGGTCTGCAGCGCGGTCACACCCCAGCACGCTACCTGCCGAAGTTAGAAATCCGTCCCGTGAAACGGTGCCCGCCCCTAGAGGAATGCGAGGTCCATCCGAGGACTTCCGGCACGGCTTCGACCTCGACCGGGTAGGTACGTGCGCTGAGGGTCGCCGGTTCACGGCTCCCGGAGCCTCGCGCCCCAACGGTCGTGCAACTCCGGCAGCACCTGGCGGGCCGCTCAGCGGTGGCGTACTCGACGGACTCCGCTACGCGCGGCTCGGCCGGCTGGAGTCGCGCCAGCCGGCGGTCGACGGACCTCACTTGCGGTGCAGATAGCCATGCTCTCGCCCCGGTCGGCGTAGTCACTGAGCTGTTCGGTGTGGGTGATCCCGAAGGCGGCGCCGTCCAGCCGCGCGGTGCGACAGGCTATTTAGCCAAGTGGTCAGCTGATGGCCACCGTCGGCTCGCCGGATGCCACACCGGCGGCCTGCATCTGCTCGGCCAGTCGTAGCGCCTCTTCGATCAGCGTCTCCACGATCTGCGATTCCGGCACCGTCTTGATGACCTCGCCCCGGACGAAGATCTGGCCCTTGCCGTTGCCGCTGGCCACACCGAGGTCAGCCTCACGCGCTTCACCTGGACCGTTCACCACACAGCCCATGACCGCGACGCGCAGCGGGACCTCGACGCCCTCGAGACCCGCGGTCACCTTTTCTGCTAGGGAGTAGACATCGACCTGAGCCCGCCCACAGGACGGGCAGGACACGATCTCCAGACGCCGCTGTCGCAGGTTCAGCGACTCCAGGATCTGCAGGCCGACCTTGACCTCCTCCACCGGAGGCGCAGACAGGGAAACCCGGATGGTGTCACCGATGCCCTTGGACAACAGGGCACCGAACGCTATAGCCGACTTGATCGTGCCCTGGAATGCCGGGCCGGCTTCGGTCACTCCGAGGTGCAGTGGGTAATCGCACTGCTCGGCAAGCAATTCGTAGGCCCGCACCATGACCACCGGGTCGTTGTGCTTGACCGAGATCTTGAAGTCCCGGAAACCGTGCTCCTCGAACAGCGACGCCTCCCAGAGCGCGGATTCCACGAGCGCGTCCGGCGTCGCCTTGCCGTACTTCTCGAGCAGGCGCTTGTCCAGGGACCCGGCGTTCACGCCGATCCGTAGCGACGTGCCGGCATCGGCAGCCGCCCGGGCTATCTCCCCCACCTTGTCGTCGAAGGCGCGGATGTTGCCCGGATTCACCCGGACGGCGGCACATCCGGCGTCGATCGCGGCGAAAACGTACTTCGGCTGGAAATGGATGTCCGCGATGACCGGGATCTGGGACTTCCTGGCGATAGCCGGCAGCGCGTCGGCGTCATCCTGGCTGGGACAGGCGACCCGGACGATGTCGCAGCCGGAGGCAGTGAGTTCGGCGATCTGCTGCAGGGTGGCGTTGACGTCCGAGGTCAGGGTCGTCGTCATCGACTGCACCGAGATCTGTGCGTCGCCGCCGACCGAGACGGAGCCGACCTTGATCTTGCGGGATTTGCGACGCGGGGACAGCACCGGCGGCGGTGCGGTCGGCATACCCAGCGAAATCGGTGTACTCACTGCTGTTCCTCAATCCCTCAGAATGGTTGTCCCTGGCGCTCCGGATCCCCGGCTCAGCGCAACCCGGTTCAACCCGGCCCAGTGCGGCTCGCTCCGGCTCAGCGCAGATCGAGCAGGTCCACGACGAAGATCAAGGTCTCGCCGCCCTTGATCGCCCCGCCGGCACCGCGGTCGCCATAACCCAGGTGCGGCGGGATGATCAGCTCGCGGCGGCCACCGACCTTCATACCCTGCACACCTTGATCCCAGCCGGCGATTACCCGGCCTTCGCCCAACGGGAAGGTGAACGGCGTCCCCCGGTTGTAACTGGCATCGAATTCCTCACCGGTCGAGTGCGCGACGCCGACGTAGTGCACAACCGCCTGCTGGCCGGCCTGGGCGGTGGCTCCGTCGCCCGCAGTGATGTCGCGGATCTGCAGTTCACCGGTAGGCGCCTCGGCGGGGAGTTCGACCTCGGGCTTGGACGGAACTGTCACGGGAAACTCCTCAGATCGTTCGGATGTCGGAATCGCGCTCGGCTGGAACTAATTGATGGAGATCGGCTTGACGATGTCTGCGTACATCACGAGCACCGAGAACACAATGAGGATGCTCGCGACCACGTACATGACCGGTACGAGTTGGGCGACGTCGACGAAGATCTGGCGGGGTCGCCGACGCACCCTGGCGATACCTCGCCGGATGGCCTCGACGATCGCTCCGGCCACGTGGCCGCCGTCCAGTGGTAACAGCGGTAACAGGTTGAAGAAGAAAAGCAACAGGTTGACCCCGGCGAGCAGGCTCAACAGGATCGAGACCTTGTCGAGGACGCCCAACGCCGGAGTGTCGGCGATCTGGCCGCCGATCCGGCCTAGTCCGACCACGCCCACCGCACCCTGCTGATCGCGTGGCTTGCCCTCGAACACGGTGCCAACCAGGCTGCCGATCTTGCTGGGGAACTGCTTCAGTGCCGTCACACTGAGCCCGAGTTGTTGCCAGATCACCCGGCCCAGGGCGGCCGGCCCGAGTTGCTGATACGCCTGGGTGGTACCGATGCCGATGAAGCCGGCCTGTTTGGTTTTGTTACCGGTCGTATCGGCGTACTTGGTGGTTTGAACCGGGGTGATGTTGAGCGACACGGGTTTTCCGGCCCGCTCGACGATCACGGTGAGCGGCTTTCCGGCCGAGGCTTCGATGATCTTGACCGAATCGGACCATTGCGTGATCTGCACACCGTTGATCGAGGTGATCTTGTCCCCGACCTGCAGGACACCGTTGGCCGGCGCCTTGACGTAGTCCTTGCTGGTTTCCGGCGGGCAGGTCGTGACCGTCGAGGTGACGGGCACCACGCACTGGCTGACGTCGGCCACGGTGGTGGTCGGACCCTTCACCCCGATCAGGCCGTACAGCAGGATGGTGATCACGAGAAAGATCAGCAGGTTCATGGTCGGACCGCCGAGCATGATGATCATCTTCTTGCCGGGGGTCAGCCGGTAGAACTGACGGTGCTCGTCCGCGGGTTCGACCTCGGCGCGGCTGGTGGCCCGGAACTCCTCCACCAGCTCGGCCATCCGGCGCGGCCACCGGCTACGGCGGCCGTCCGCGCGGGGCGGGACCATACCGATCATCCGGATGTAGCCACCCATCGGAATGGCCTTCAGCCCGTACTCGGTGTCGCCCTTGCGCCGGGAGAAGATGGTCGGCCCGAAGCCCACCATGTACTGAGTGACCTTTACGCCGAACTTCTTCGCGGGCACCATGTGGCCCACCTCGTGCAGGGCGATCGAGGCCAGCAGCCCGAGGGCGAAGGCGATCACGCCAAGGGCATAGAGCACGCGTTATCCTTCCCAGCTTCGTGGCGGACCTTCAGGACGGCTGTCGGCCCGACGGCTACCGAACAGCTGCACCGTTGTCCATTGTGCCTTTCTTCGCCAGCTCTCAGTGACCGGCGGACGCCCGGACTGCCGCCGCGGCATGTCGTCGCGCCCAGAACTCCGCCTCTTCAACATCGGCCACGTCCCGAGGGTTCCCGGCGGCGCCATGTTCTGTGCCGAGCCACAGTTGCAGGATCTGACCCGCGATATCGGCGATATCCAGGAATCGGCAGGCACCGGCGTGGAAGGCGCTTACCAGCTCCTCGTTGGCCGCGTTGAACACTGCCGGCGCGCAGCCACCTGCGACGCCGGCCGATCTTGCCGCTTCGATGGCCGGGAAGGATATGTGATCCACCGGTTCGAATGTCCAGCTGTGCGCCACCGTCCAATCCATGCCGGCGGCCGCGCCGCGCACCCGGTTGGGCCACGCCAGTGCGAGGGCGATCGGCAGCCGCATATCGGGAGGGCTCGCCTGGGCCAAGGTCGATCCGTCGATGAATTCCACCATCGAATGCACCATCGACTGCGGGTGCACCACCACGTCGATCCGGGAGTAGTCGACCCCGAAGAGCAGGGCTGCCTCGATCAGTTCCAGTCCCTTGTTGACCAGGGTGGCGGAATTGGTGGTGATCAACGGGCCCATCGCCCAGGTCGGGTGGGCCAGGGCCTGCTCCGGGGTCACGTGGCTCAGCTCGTCCCGGCGCCGTCCTCGGAAGGGGCCGCCGCTTGCCGTCAGAACGAGCCGCTTCACCTCGTCCGGCGAACCGCTGCGCAGGGCCTGAGCCAGTGCCGAGTGCTCGGAGTCCACCGGCACCAGCTGACCCGGTGCGGCCGCATCGAGGACGAGCGGGCCTCCGGCGATGAGCGATTCCTTGTTGGCCAGGGCGACCGTGCGGCCAGCGTTCAAGGCGGCCAGCGTGGCCCGCAGGCCCTGGGCGCCGGCCACGCCGTTGAGCACCACATCGCAGTCCAGCGCGGCCAGTTCTTCGGTGGCTGATGCACCGCAGAGCACGTTCGGCAGCGGTTCGCCGACCGGCCACGCCGCCTCGATGCGCGCGCGGAGTTCGGGTTCGGCGGCCGCTGAACTGACCGCGACGAAGGGAGCCCTATATCGCACCGCCTGGGCCGCCAAGCGCTCGAGGTTGGCGCCGCCCGCCGACAAACCGGCCACTTCGAAGCGGTCCGGGGCGTTGCCGATCACGTCGAGCGCCTGGGTGCCGATGGATCCGGTGGAGCCGAGCAGAACGATGCGGCGGGATTCGGCGGGGCGGGTCACCTGGCCATTGTCTCCGATGCCAGAATGACACGCGTACTGCGAGCCCCATTCCAGCCGTGAGGAGAAGATGTCACATGGCAGCCGACCACGGACACCAGTTGACCGATGGCTCCGAGCCGCATGTCGAACACGAGCGTCCGGAGGACTGGGGCTGGCATCACGAGTTCAGCAAGGGCCGCCAGATCATGGGATGGTTTTCGGTTCTGGTCCTCGGACTGTTCCTGACGACGACGCACTACAACATGGCCGGTTCGGTCGGCATCCTGCTCACCATGCTGGCCCTGGCCGGTGGGCTGATCTGGGATCGCCAGCGTCGCAAGACCCAGTGGC
>JAVEEN010000186.1 GCA_030840445.1 Pseudonocardiales bacterium | reverse complement strand
CAGCGACGAGTGGCGATCTCATGAATGCTGTCCAGCAGCCGCTTGGCCAGCTCCGGGTTGCTGAATTCGTCCAAGTATTTCATCGCATTACTCCTTCGACGGCGCCTGCTTGTTTCGCGGCCCGGGTGAACCCGTCACCGAACTCCTCCTCGAGGATTCCGAGGTTGGCGAAATTCGCCAGCGTCTCGAGCGCTGATGCCTCGTCCAGCCGCTGTATGGCGAAGCCGACGTGCACGATGACGTAATCACCCAATGCCGCGTCAGGTATGTATTGCAGGCACACTTCCTTCAGCACGCCGCCGAAATCGACCTCGGCCATCGGTGCCAGGTCCTTCTCGTATCGCCGCAGGATCCTTCCGGGCACAGCTAGACACATGACGTGCCTCCTCTGGTTTCTGATGATCGGGCCGCGGCGACCGCGAGTTGGCCGAGTGCGATGCCGCCGTCGTTGGGTGGAACTATCCGGTGCCGGAGCACGCTGAAGCCCACCTGGCGCAAGGCGGTGCAGGCCCCGGCGAGCAATGTTGCGTTCTGGAAGACGCCGCCGCTCATTGCCACGGTGTTCAGGTTCAGTTCCTCGCGGGCACGCACGGCCAGTTCGACGATGAGGGAGATCGTCGCGGCGTGGAATCGCCCGGCGATGGTCTCGGCGGGCACCCCGGCCAGCACATCGTCGGCGACGGCCCGGATGATCGCGCCGCTGTCGATGACCCCGCGGCCATCGACGGGGTACCGGTAGGTCCCGTGGTTTCTGGCCTCGCGACTGCGGCCTTCCAGCTCGATTGCTGCCTGCGCCTCGTAGTCGGCCACTTGCCGGATGCCGGCCAACGAACTGATGGCATCGAACAGGCGGCCCATGCTGGAAGTAGGGACGCATCCGAAGCCGGAGCTCAGCTGATGCGCCAGGACGAGCCGTTCCTCCTCGGGACAGGCGAGGACACAGGGCAGCGCGGCGGACCACGGCACACCCGCAGCGTGCAGATGGGCCAGCGCCATTCGGTAGGGACGGCGTACCGCTGCGTCGCCACCGGCGAGCGGCACATAGTCGAGGTGAGCAAAGCGAGCGAAGCGCGCGTAGTCGGCGATCAGCAACTCGCCACCCCAGATCGCACCGTCGGTGCCGTACCCCGTTCCGTCGAACGCAAAACCGATGACCGGGGTGCGGCCGTCCCACCCGTTTTCGACCATCACCGACGCGATGTGAGCATGGTGGTGCTGAACTGTCTCCAGGCGACGCTCGCCGCGGATTTCCTGGGCGTACCGGGACGAGCGGTAAGCCGGATGGGCATCGGCGGCAAGCTCGTTCGGCTGGACGCCGGCCAATTCCTGCAGACGCGGCACGGTGCGGCTGAACGCCTCCAGGGTGCGCAGGTCGTCCATATCGCCGATGTGTTGGGACAGCCAGGCGTAGCGGTCTTTGCCGACGCAGCAGGCGTTCTTGAGGTCCGCCCCCACCGCCAGGATGGCTGGGGACTCGAACGGCAGTGCCACCGGCAGCGGGGCATAGCCGCGCGAGCGCCTGATCGGCAATTCCGCACCGTCGACGATGCGGCTCACCGAGTCGTCTACCGGGACGTGGATCGCTCGATCATGTCGCAGGAATCCGTCGGCCAACGGGGCCAGCCTGACGAGGGCGTCGTCGTCGTCGAAGACGATCGGCTCACCGGAGACGTTGCCCGAGGTCATCACCAACGCGCGCGGGCCCGTCTCGTCATCACCCAGGCCGAACAGCAGCGTGTGCAGTGGGGTGTAGGGCAACATCATCCCGAGGTCCGGGTTGCCCGGCGCGACCGAGGCCGCCACCGCGTCCTGCTCGCCGCGGCGCACCAGCACGATCGGACGGCGGGTGCTGGCGATGAGCGCGATCTCCGCCGCATCAGCCCGGGTAAGCGCTCGCACGGTCTCGACGTCGCGCACCATGACGGCAAATGGTTTGTCGCCCCGGGCCTTTCGTTCGCGCAGGGTGGACACCGCCCGCTCGTTGCCGGCATCGCACGCCAGGTGGTAGCCGCCGATTCCCTTCACGGCGAGGATCAATCCAGCCGCCAGCCCGCGACGGGCCAGTCCCAGCGCGGCCTCGCCCACCGCGCTCGCTCGCCCGGCCACTATCAGCTCCAGCCGGGGGCCGCAGTCCGGGCAGGCGATCGGCTGTGCGTGGAACCTGCGATCGGCAGGGTTGCGGTACTCCGCTGTGCAGGCGGCGCACATCGCGAAGCGCGCCATGGTCGTGGCAGGGCGGTCGTACGGCAAGCCGGTGATGATGGTGAACCGCGGTCCACAGTTCGTGCAGGTTATGAACGGGTGCCGATAACGACGATCCGACGGATCGCTCAGCTCCCGAAGGCAGTCCTCGCAGGTGGCAATGTCCGGCGGCGTGAGTGTACGACCCGAGTGCAGCAGCTCGGAATCACCGATGACGAAGTCACTACCGCCCCGCGGAGCCAGCTCCTCGGTCTCGATCCGGTCGATGATCGCCAGCGGGGGAGGCTTGCCGCTGAGCCGGCGTGCGAACTGCTCAACGTCGGTGCCGGCACCCTCGACCTCGATGACGACCCCCGCGCTGTCGTTGTGCACCGATCCGCTCAGGCTCAGTTCGACCGCACGGGCATATACGAACGGCCGAAAGCCCACGCCCTGCACCACGCCACGCACCACGAATCGCCGCCGGACTCGCGCGGCGGGCAGGCGTGACACGGTCGCGGTCATGGCGACTCCGGCACCTCGATCGGTCGTCCCATCAGCTCCAGGCCCGAGATCGCCCGTTGGGCCTCGGCCTCGTCGATGATCGACACCGCGAAGCCGAGATGGAGCAGCACCCAGTCTCCGGCGTGCAGGGGCTCCTCGAGCATGCCCGCGTTCACCTTGCGCACCGCGCCCTGCACATCCACCAGTACCAGCTGACCCTCGTACCCCTCGACGAGTTCAACTACGCGGCCGGGAATGCCGAGACACATGTCAGATCACCGCCGACGGTGCGGTCCGGAGTTCGCCAGGCTCGGTGTGACCAGAGTCGGTGTCACAGGTCAAACGTGCCACCCATTCGACGATGGCCCGGCACGACTCGTCGATGGCTCCTGCCACGGCGGGCGTGAGGCCGATACCTTCGCCGACATCGGAAGCCTCGCACCCGATGAGAACGGCCGGTGGCAGCCTCCCTCCGAGAGCTTGCACGCCGGCGAGCATGGCGGCCGGGTCCATGCCATGTGCGTCGAATCCGCCGCCCTCGAGCTGCAGGCCCGAGGCTGGTATCTCGATAAGGTGCAGGGTGCCCGGCGCACCGCGAGACGGGATCGCGTCGACCAGCACCAGGGCGTCCCACCCGTCGAGCAGGTCGAAGGCCAGGTGCATACCCCGGATGCCGTAGTCGACGACGCGAGCGGTGTCGGGCCGGGCCGGGTTCGCGGCAAATTGCCGCACCACCTCTGGACCGAACCCATCGTCTCCGAAGAAGATGTTTCCGATCCCCGCCACCAGCACCCGCGGCCGGGCACTAGCCGAATCAGCGGCGCTGGGCACGCGGGTCGACCGTGGTGGACTCGCCGGCGCCGGACTTTCCGACCGGTCGATCGACCGGGCCGCCGGCTGGTTCGTCGGATCCGGTGTCCCGTGAGCCCGGCGCGCCGCGCTCACTCTGGGGCTCCTCGCTGAGTTGCTTACCTGGTTCCTGCTCCATGGCTCCTCCTGTGGGCTTTCCTCCGCGCCGACTTGATGAGGCGTCTGCGTCACATCTCCCGCATCCGCAAATATCGCTTCACGTCGGGCAATGAACGCAAGCCCATGACCAGCGCGCCGACCACCAGGGCCGACATTGCCAAGGTCGTGATCCTGCCAATAGTTCGCATGGCTATCCCTTCTGTGATTCGTGCTCGTGTGGTTGCGGCTGTGGCTGCTGTGATGGCGCCGCGGCTAGGGGCTCGAGTTCGTCCGGAGCGAAGTACAGGTAGCGGCCGT